>MGZK01000018.1:185-58925 GCA_001802125.1 Geobacteraceae bacterium GWC2_55_20 | reverse complement strand
TTCAAGGTTGATCGGGAGTTGTTCAAACTGTATCCGTCGCTGATCGTCTACGAAAAAACCAAGGCGGGGTTTACAGAACCGGAAACGTGCGCCGGCTGTCACGAGGACAAATACAAGGAATGGAACGGTTCTTTGCACAGCATGGCGTTCGTTGACCCGGTGTACCAGGGCGAATTGAACAAGGCGGTCAAGGCGGTGGGACATGATATCTCCCGTCAGTGCGAAGGCTGCCATTCCGCCGCCGGGGTTGTCACCGGGGAGGTCAAGGGGCCTGGATTGAGCGGCCTGTCGGCCGTCGCCAAGGCAGGTGTCTCCTGCGACATCTGCCATTCGATCAGTTCCCTTAACCATGACAAGACTCCCACGAAGGAGCCTGAAAATGGCTCCTTCGTGATAAAACCGGGCGAGGATGCCAGGGAAGGTGCGGTGCTGATCAAGCGTGGTCCGATCAAACCTCAGGATGGCTGCGGCGAAGGGTTCCATGAGTGCCGTCAGACGGAGTTTCACGTAAAAGCTGACCTGTGCGCCTCCTGTCATCAGGTGTATCATTATGAAAAGCACTTTCCGATCGAGGCCACCTATAATGAGTGGAAGCACAGCCCCTACGCCCAGAAAGACATCCATTGCCAGGATTGTCACATGGTGGCAACCGAGACCTTTGTAAAAGCCGCCGATACGATGCAAAAACCGGAGCGGAAAGATTACCGGCACTATTTCAACGGCGCCAACTATCTGCTGTATTATCTCGGTTCCCAGTCAGCTTTGAAAGCGGGTGACAAGCAACAGTCCGAACGTCTGACGGCCCAGTATGACATGGCTGTCAAGCGATTGCAGAAAGCTGCCGAGCTGGAGATAGAGCCGGTTTACCGCAAGGGGGCCCTGGCTGAGGTGCGGGTGCGGGTCAAGAACATGCGGGCCGGTCACAACCTGCCCACTTCGCTGACCAATATCCGTCAGATGTGGCTGGAGGTTATCGCCCGGGATGACAAGGGGGAAGTTGTTCTTTCCACCGGAGCGGTGGGGGCTGACGGTTCCCTGGCCGAAGACGCCCGGCTTTTCAACTCGGACGGCATGGGGACGGACATGCACTTCTCGGTTGATCCCTGGATCATTACCGCCTTTTCACGCCATGAAACAATTCCTCCCAAGGGATATCGTGATGTTTATTATGGAATCACGGCTCCAAAGGGAAGTTCGCGGATTACCATCGAAGCACGGTTACGGTATCGCCAGGCGGACCAGAAAATTGCCGAGGCGCTACTGAAAGCGGTGCCCAAGGATATTGATCTGGCACGGGATTACGGTCTGGCCAAGGTTCCGGTTTTGCCGGTGGTGGATATGGTCTCGCTGAAGCGCGAAGTGCCGGCCACAAAATAGGGGGTCTTGACGATAAGAACACAAAACGGGGCGACTAAGGATCGCCCCGTTTTTGATTTAGCTTTGCAGTATTGGTGTATATGCAAAATTGAGGAATTTGGCATTACAGGTTCTTCGGTCTTATTGATGCTTATTTGCCGCAGCACTTTTTGTATTTGAGACCGCTTCCACAGACGCAAGGTTCATTCCTGCCGATTTTGCTGGAAATGATCGGGGCCGCTTTTACCGTTTTGCCTTCGGTAAAGAACCAGTTTGCGCCCTCGCGTATGAAATGGGCGTTCTCGTGATGTTCCCGCGGTTCACCATTTTCACTGAAACGCGCGATAAACTCCACTTCTCCGGAGGTGTCGGAACTGCTGCCATTTTTGGTGGCGATGATTTCCATACCTTGCCATTCAGCGTTTTCGGCCCACTCCTTTGTGCCTTTGTGGTCATATCCGGTCCGATGGTCCGCATGTGTGCTTTCAAAGATAAAGCCTGTATTTACCGCTACATATGCCGAGTAGCGCGCTCTCATAAGTCTTTCAGCCGTCTCGGCTGGGCGAGCCCCGCTTATGACGGGTTCACAGCATTCGGAATATGTAATGCCGCTGCCGCAAGGACATTTGTTCATTTTAGTCTCTCCTTCGGTGAATTTGAAGTTTGGTGACATACTATTCGGCGGTTTGTCAAACAATATCTGGTGCTTTTCGGCGTAGATACTTCGACGCCTTCCAGGAGCCCATGCATATGGTCCGCGCTTTCAACTCCGGTAGCTGATGAAATAATTGTATTATTTAATTAGTCTTGAATAAAAAACTTTTGTGCTTGAGTGGAATTATGGTATATAAAATACAAATTTAGCAGGGCGGTGCTATCATGGAAAAAAACATCCAGGAGCTGTTAAGGAAGACGCTTTTACGGAGAAGTGATGACGCACTTGAGAGTGACGTGGCAAACTATTCAAGTTTGTACGGCGACATTGTCTATCTGGAAATTATGAGACTGCTTACAGGCAAATCGCCGGGTTTGAGCGAATCCAAACGATACTGGTGCGATGCTTTGGCTCTTCGTGATGGAATTCTCCAAAAAACACATTATCGCCTCAGCATGCGGGCATCGATTCTGGAACTGATTCAAAAAAACTCAAGCGACTTCAAAAACCTTGTTTTCATAGAAGCCAAGGACCTGGACAGTATCCGCCACTGTTCTGTTACGGACGGTTTGACCGGACTTTACAATCAAACCTATCTAAAGACATTGCTCGGTCAGAATGTGCCTATGCGCCGCAGGATAGATGATTCCGCCAGTGCCCTGATACTTCTGGATCTGGATTATTTCAAGATCTATAACGACTGCTGCGGGCATGTTGCGGGCGACGAGGCTCTTCGCACGGTGGCCGGCATTATCAAGGATCAGATCAGGGAACAGGATATCGCGGCGCGCTACGGAGGTGACGAGTTTGCCGTCTATCTTCCCAAAGTTACCAAAAACGTGGCCTTTGCAGTCGCAAACAGGATACGTCTGGCGGTTGAAAACACCGTATTCCCGGGCCAGGAACTTCTCAAAGGCAGAAAACTTACGGCCAGCTGCGGCATATCATTTTATTCGGAAGAAACAAGCGATGTGAAATCACTGATAGAGGTGGCGGACCGGGAACTCTACAATGCAAAGCGCCTGCGAAACTCAATTTCACCCTGCAGTTTTGAGCGCAGAAAACACCAGCGGCATCCCACTCAGGCACTGCTGCAATGCTTTCCGGCCAACAACGGGATGTCCGAAACCGCAATGGCCTGCAACTTCAGTAATACCGGGGTGGGAATCTGGAGCAATATCCCGGCCGAGCCCGAGGATTCGCTAACGATTCGATTGAGCAAGCCCTTCTGGTCCGACGAGCTCGAGATAAGCGGCTTTGTACGCCAGGTCAGCCCGGACAAGGATACCGGCCTCCGTTATCTGGGCATTGAGTTCGACCGGTTTCTTGACGACTGCACCAGCTATATCCCCATGTCCCTGGCCAAGAGCGTGATGACGCACTGATATTTGAAATCCGCGGTTATAGTGCATTGAAATTAAAAGGCGCCCCCATGGACGCCTTTTTTTGCATTTACAGTCAGTAATAACCGGCAATCGCGGTTATCTGTTTCAGTAGCTGCCTTCCACCAGTTCAAAATATGCCTGGGGGTGTTTGCAGACCGGACAGATCTTGAGGGCTTCCAGTCCTTCATGGATGTGACCGCAGTTCCGGCATTTCCAGCGGGCCGATTCCTTGCGGCTGAAAAGCGCTCCCGATTCCAGTTCTTCCAGGAGCAGGCGATAACGGTCTCGGTGTTCTTTTTCTATCTTGCCGATCGATGTGAACAGGGCGGCGATTTCGGGGAATCCCTCTTCTTTTGCGTCACTGGCCATGCGTGGATACATGTCGGTGAACTCTTCGTTCTCGCCGGCAGCTGCCGCACGCAAATTGTCGGCGGTGGAACCGATACCGTTCAACAGCTTGAAGTGCAGCTTGGCATGTTCCTTTTCATTTTCGGCGGTTTCCAGAAAAATGGCGGAAATCTTCTCGTAGCCCTCTTTCTTGGCGACCGAAGCAAAGTAGGTGTACTTGTTACGCGCCTGGGATTCTCCGGCAAAGGCTTCGCACAGATTCTTCTCGGTCTTGGTCCCCTTGATATCTTTCATTCAAAGCTCCTTTTCTTTGGAAGTATGACCGTAATATACCTGTCATTAGCAAGTTTTATTACATGACCGAGGGCAAAGTCAAACTATTTGAATTTTTCTTTTTCGGAAATATTAAGTTGTCTCTGGGCAGCTTTCATTGTAGTCTCATTAGACAGTTGTGTCCGTGCAAACGAGGGTGAATATGAATAAAAATGCTGAGTTATTACGGGCGTCATTAACGGCGCACGAAACCAGGTGGGCCATGGAGATTGCCGACAAATTGCCGCATGATGTGGACCTGACCTTCGAGGAATCCAAGATCCTGACCAGGCTGCCGATGCTGGTATGGCCGGCCGGGTTGCTGTTTAAGGTGAAGGATGTGATCAATATGGAAGATTTTCAGGACGATGAGCAGGGGGAGTGATCCCGTTCGGCGGGATGAGTCCCTGACGTGTTATGGTCGTAAACCAGGATAACCGAAGGAGTTTTGTTTGAAGAAGCAGTCAGTCAGTCGTTATGCGGGATCATTTGCTTGTCTGTTGTTAGTACTTTCAGGATGCACCAATAACAAGTCTGTCGAGCCGATCTCCAATATGGAAAAAAACGAGCCGGCGCCGGTTATCACGGTATTCTCGGCCACCAGCAGTTCAATTCGCAAAGCCGCGCTTTTTGCAGCCCAATCCAGCTCCGCCGACGCCGCAGCCCCCAAAATCAAATATAATGCCGGAGAAAGCCCGGATTTTGCAAAGAGCCACGGCTGGCCGGTCAAGGACCCGGCCGCGCTGCCCGGTTCGTTGTTGCCGCGGAAGCGTATCGTGGCCTACTACGGCAATCCGCTTTCAAAGAAGATGGGTGTGCTGGGGGAGTTCCCCAAGGACGATATGTTGCGAAAACTCAAAGGGGAGGTGGTTGCCTGGCAGGCGGCCGATCCCGCCACACCGGTACAACCGGCCCTGCATCTGATCGCGGTCGTGGCCCAGGGAGAGCCGGGCAAAGATGGCAAGTACCGTATGATCATGCCGGACAAGATCATCAGCCAGGTCTACGGCTGGGCAAAAGAGGCCGGGGCGCTGTTGTTCATCGACATCCAGACCGGACACGACGATATTCGGTCGGTTCTGCCGCGCTTTGAATGGATTCTTAAAAACCCCGATGTGCATCTGGGGATCGACCCTGAGTTCAATCTGATCAAGAGCGGCAAGAAACCGGGCACTAAGATCGGCTCCTATGACGCTGCCGATATCAACTATGCCTCCGCCTTTCTGAAAGATCTGGTCAAAAAAAACAACCTGCCACCCAAGGTGTTTACCGTGCATCGCTTTACCAAAGGCGGGGTCACCAACTCCAGGGATATAATCCTGCGCCCCGAGGTGCAGATGGTCATGCATATGGACGGTTGGGGAGCTCCCTGGCTGAAGCGCAATTCCTACAAGGAATACATCGTCTCGGAACCGGTGCAGTACACCGGCTTCAAACTGTTCTACCACAACGACACCAAGAAGGGCGACCCGTTGCTGAAGCCGCGGGAGGTCCTCAAGTTGAACCCGAAACCGCTCTACATCCAGTATCAGTAAGGGGGAGCGATGCTGTTGATATTCCCGCCGGTTGCCAAGGCCTGCGAACCGCCGGCAGGCATCGCCAGGCTGGCGGCAGCCCTGCGGACCCACGGTATCGCCTGCCGGATGCTGGATGCCAACCTGGAGGGGCAGCTCTGGCTGCTGGAGCAGACGCCAACGGTTGATGATACCTGGAGCCGCCGGGCAGCCAGGAACCATGCCGCCCACATTGCCTCGCTGCGCAATTCGAATACCTATCAAACCCCCGATCGTTACCGCCGCGCGGTCAGCGACCTTAACCGCCTGCTGGCCGTTGCCGACACCGGACAGGGCACTGTCGTGGGATTGGCTGACTATCAGCACGCCACACTATCCCCGTTGCGCAGCGCCGACCTGATTGCCGCTTCACTGCAACCGCAAGCCAATCCTTTTTTTCCATATTTCAGCCGACGGCTGCCGGAATTGCTGGACGACATCGGCACGGTCGGCTTTTCGTTGAACTATCTCAGCCAGGCGCTCTGTGTCTTTGCCATGATCGGCCATATCAGGGAACGTTACCCGCATTTACGGATCGTTCTGGGGGGAGGGTTGGTGACCTCCTGGATGCGGCGTCCCGGCTGGAGCAATCCCTTCGCTGGCCTGGTGGATCACCTGGTGGCCGGGGCCGGGGAGGGGGCGCTGTTGTCGCTTTCCGGCGTCAGCTCGGCAACGGATCAAGCAGTTGCTCCGGACTACTCCGGCCTGCCGTTGACGGAATATTTTTCACCCGGAATGATTCTGCCCTACAGCGCCGCCGGCGGCTGTTACTGGAACCGCTGCTCCTTCTGTCCCGAGCGGGCCGAGGGGAACGATTATTACCCGATTCCGGTCTCGCGGGCTCTGTCTGATCTGCGGCATCTGACGGCAACGCACAGGCCGGCCCTGATCCACCTGCTGGACAATGCCGTCAGTCCGGGGCTGTTGCGAGGGCTGGCTGTAAATCCGCCCGGTGCGCCCTGGTACGGTTTCGCAAGGGTCGATGAGCAGCTGGCCGATCCGGAGTTCTGCCGGGCGCTGAAGCATTCCGGCTGCGTGATGCTAAAGCTGGGGCTGGAATCGGGTGATCAGGGCGTGCTGGACCGGATGGGGAAGGGGATCCGGCTGGAAGTGGTCGAACGGGTGCTTTCAAGTCTGCGGCGGGCCGGGATCGCCGTCTATTGCTATCTTCTGTTCGGTACGCCGGGAGAGAACGAGGTTGAAGCTGTACGGACGCTGGAGTTTGTGGTGCGGCAACGGGATGCGATCGGTTTTCTGAACCTTGCGGTTTTCAATATGCCGATCCATGGGGATCAGGCTGGAGAGTTCGGGACGGGACTGTTCTATGAAGGCGATCTTTCACTTTACACCGCTTTCCGGCATCCCGGCGGCTGGGGACGCCCGCGGGTACGGCGTTTCCTGGAGCAGCACTTCAAGCGTCACCCGGCGGTGGCGGAAATTGTCAGAAACGATCCGCCCCAGTTTTCATCAAACCATGCCCCATTTTTTTGCAGGTAATGGTGTATGTGTGATCTGCCATGGCATGGGTGAAACAAGACAGGGCGAACACAAGACAGGGCGAACACAAGGTTCGCCCCTACGGGCGCGCTTCCAGTACGCGGATGCGTTCCTTCAGTTCCCGTTCGCGCTGCCAGCGGGCGCTAACGTCGCGAATCACGGCGGCAACCCCCAACATGCCGCCTTCGTCATCACGGATCAGCGCCATCGAAAACTCGGTCGATAGCCGCGTGCCGTCCTTGCGTAGCGCCGGCGCCGACAGCAAATCGATGCTGTAGCGGCTGCTGCCGCTCTCCATCACGCGATAGTAGCCTTCCCAGTGGCGACCGCGCAGGTTTTCCGGGATGATCAGGTCCAGGGACTGTCCCAGTGCTTCCGTTGCGCTGTACCCGAACATCTTTTCCGCGGCGGCGTTCCAGTATCTGATGGTGCCCTGGCGGTCCGAGTACATGACCGCATCACCGATTCCGGCGACAATCCTGTTGCAGAGCCATTCCTGTGATTGTGAATCATGCATGGCAACCCCCCTTTTGTTTCACTACTCGTTTTCGTAGCTTTGCACCAGTGCCAGGTAGCGGTCGCTGAAATCTTCCGCGGTACGGGCTTCCGCCGCGGCATAGCCTGCTACGATTTCTTCCCTCAGTGTATCAGCTATGATCCGTTCGGCAAGCGGGTAGAGGATTCCATCTTCCTTGCCGATATGTTCGCGCAGCAATTCCACATAGGCCAGCGCATTCCCGCCTAGTGTTTCCAGGTCAACTTCTTTTCCGGCCAGCGCGTCCAGGGCCGCCGATTCCATTGCTCGTACGTACGCCCTGCCCTGGTCATGTTCCATCAGCATCGCGGCGATCGGGCTGTTCTCGCGCGGCATGCCGTTTTTGATCAGCGCTTCGAACAGCACGTCCTCTTCCTTGGCGTGATGAAAGCGATCGGCGTAGTTGCGGATGAAGTCCACGCCATCCAGGTAGAAGCGCCAGTTGCCGTATGCGCCAGCCGCGCTTCTGGATGCGTTGCGCTCAAGCAGTGCGATCATACGCAGGATCAGCTTGTGTTCGTTGACCAGTGCCGTCGTGATATCGGTTCTCATCAGTTCCTCCGTTCTCCGTTGATGCCGACTATGATTGCGTCGAGCGGAATCTGTTTGCCGCTTTTCTCAAGCGCTTCGCGAACCATGATATCAAGTCCGCGACAGCAGGGAACCTCCATGATTGCGACGGTGACGCTTTTGATGTTGTTGGCGCTGAAGATATGGGCCATTTTGTCCACGTAGGCGGTGGTGTCGTCCAGTTTGGGGCAGGCGATCGCCAGTGCCTTTCCTTTCAGCAGATCCTGATGGGTGCTGCCCATGGCATAAGCCACGCAATCGGCACAGATCAGGATGTCCGCATCCTGGAAGTAGGGCGCCGTGGGGGGCACCAGGTGCAGTTGTACCGGCCACTGCCGGAGTTCCGAGGCCGCCTTGACGCTGGTAGCTACTGTTTCTTCACGTTCGATAACCCTTGCCATGCTGCCGGGGCAGCCGCATCCCAAATTTGCCATGATCATTCTCCTTTTGATACCAGGTGGTTGTTGATTTCCAGTTCGATATTGGTTTCATCCTCTTTGGACAGTCCGTGGATCGCAACCACGTCCTTCAGCAGGCAGATGCCCACCTTGCAGGTAACGCAGCCGATCTCGTAACGGTTCAGTATTTCGCCGATTTCCGGGTAGTTGACCATTACATCCTGTATTGCTTTTTCGCCGAGCCCGTTTTTGAATTCCATTCTTGCCTCCCCGCATCGTTTATGATTGGAGCATAGCGCCGACGCCGGAAAATTATTATGACCCCGGTCAAACTTTTAATGATTTGCGGAAGAGTCTCAGCCAGCGGTATACAGTAAAATATCACCTTAACTTTTTGGCGATGCCGTGGTATAGACGAAGATAGTATTTTTCGGGAGACTACATGGAGATCTTTGGCGGATTCATGGTTATGATGAGCATCATCGGCCTGTTCCTGGCGGTGATATGGCTGATCATGCCTTTTGTCGTGTTTGCAATCAAGGGTAAGCAGGATAGGACGTTGGAAGTGCTGGAAGGAATCGAAAAACGCCTGGCCGCACTTGAAGCGGGCCTGCGGTGCAACACCCCTCATGATGCCGATCGGGAGACTCCCTCACCCGCCTCGCCGGTATTCGTTCCGGAGAGTGAATCTCACGTTGATAGCGTTCGGTAATCCCACCGCCTGTTAATAGGTTGTTGGCCACTGGCACTGTTCACTGGATAATCATAATATTTACATGGAGATGTTGAGAGATGTTACTTCAAGGCAAAAAAGCGCTGATCTTCGGCGTTGCAAACGATAAGAGCATAGCCTGGGCTATTGCCAGGTTGTTTCACGAACAGGGAGCCGAAGTGGCCGTAACCTATGCCGGGGAGGCCCTGGAAAAACGGGTGCGCCCGCTGGCGGAATCGATCAATGCCGCCGTGGTCCTGCTCTGCAATGTAACCAGTGATGAAGATATCAGGAATGTATTCTCCGAGCTTGGCAAAATCTGGGACGGTGTGGACATCATCATCCACGCGATCGCTTTTGCAAACAAGGAAGAGTTGAAGGGAACCATCGTCAATACCACCCGCGAGGGGTTTGCCACCGCAATGGATATCAGCGTCTATTCGTTCATGGCGCTGCTGAAAGAGGGCCAGGCGATGATGCGGGGGCGCAATGCCGCCGCGCTGACGCTCAGCTATTACGGGGCGGTCAAGGTGTTCCCCAGCTACAATGTGATGGGGGTCGCCAAAGCCGCGCTGGAAGCTTCGGTGCGCTATCTGGCTGAAGCCATGGGACCGGAGGGGGTCAGGGTAAACGGCATTTCGGCCGGTCCGATCCGTACCCTGGCCGCCGCCGGAGTGAACGGTTTTATCCAGATTCTGAATCATGTCGAAGAAAAGGCGCCACTGCGCCGCAACGTCACCCAGGAGGACGTTGCCCGTTCGGCGCTTTACCTCTGCAGTGACCTGTCCAGCGGTGTCACCGGCGAGATCCATTACGTGGATGGCGGATACAATGTGATAGGAATCTAGGTTGTCCGAGGTTCAGATCGCCAGCTGAACGAATCTTTCAGGATCGACCATAACTTAAATTTCTCCGGAGTCTCACTATCAAAGAACCATTTGGTAATCTAGCAGGTTTGAAGTCCAGTCAGATACAGGCACTGGAACGTCTGTACCGCAGGCGCGTGCTCCCCGCTGAAATATGTTCCCACGAACTTGCCACACGTCTCGTCGAACTTTCCACTGATCTGCGCCGCCAGATCGCCATTCTTGTCAATCGATCCGGAATCGTGGAGTACGTGATCGTCGGGGATGAAAAGGGACTGGTGATCCCCGAGCTGCGTGACTATCCACTGGGCCGGCGTGTCATGCGCGGCCTCCGCCTGATCCATACCCATCTGAAAAACGAGCCGGTCAGCGAAGATGACCTGACCGACCTTTCACTGCTACGGCTGGATCTGCTGGCAACACTGATGTTTACGCCCGGCCGGCAGCAGATCTCGGCCCAGCTGGCCTGGCTATCTCCTGACCAGCGCGGTGCAAGTACGATCGTCGAGCCGGTCAAGCTGTTTGACCGCATCGATCTGGACTGCGTGCATTTTATCGACGAGCTTGAAGCCGATCTGGAGAAGGCGGCCCGCACGACGACAAAGGCCGCTAATGCCCTGGAAAGGGCCATCCTGATCTCGGTCACCACCAGTGGTACCCGCCAGGAGGCTGAGGACTCCATGGCCGAATTGCGGGAGTTGGCCCGCACCGCCCAGGTTGAAGCGCTGGACGAATTCATACAGCGTCCGCGCAGCCTCAACCCGCGTTTCCTGATGGGGGAGGGGAAGATGCGCGATGTGGTCATCCGGGCCCTGCAGCATGGCGCCAGCATGCTGATCTTTGACCAGGAGCTTACCCCGGCCCAGATACGCAGCATTTCGGCCATGACCGAACTGAAGGTCATCGACCGCAGCCAGCTGATCCTGGACATCTTTGCCCGGCGGGCAAAGACGCTGGATGGCAAGGTGCAGGTGGAGCTGGCCCAGCTGAAATACCTGCTGCCGCGCCTGACCGGACGTGGGGTGCAGATGTCGCGCCTGATGGGGGGCATCGGCGGGCGCGGACCGGGCGAAACCAAGCTGGAAACCGACCGTCGCCGCATCCGGGACCGGATTGCCAGCCTGGAGCGGGAGCTGAAGGAACTTTCCCGTGGGCGCGACCAGCGCCGCCAGCAGCGGATCAAGGCCGGAGTGCCGATCATCTCGATCGTCGGCTATACCAATGCCGGTAAATCTACCCTGCTGAATGCGCTGACCAAGAGCGATGTCTTTACCGAGGACCTGCTCTTTGCCACGCTGGATACCTCCACCCGCCGTCTGCGTTTTCCACGGGAACGGGAGGTGATCATCACCGATACGGTCGGTTTCATCCGTTCTCTGCCTAAGTCGTTGATGGGCGCTTTCAAGGCGACACTGGAGGAGTTGCGCGATGCCGACCTGTTGCTGCACGTGGTCGATTCTTCGCATCCCCGTTTCGAGGACCAGATTGCCCAGGTGCGGACAATCCTGCAGGAGCTGGAGTTGGGGGACAAACAGGAACTGATGGTCTATAACAAGTCCGATCTTCTGAACGAGATGCGCAAGAAGGATATGGTAGGTTTTCTGAGGGTGCGGCAGTCCGCCAGGACCCGGAACAGCGTGACTGTATCGGCCCGTGACCGCAAGAGCCTGGCGCCATTGATGGATGAGTTGCAGCGCAGGTTCTGGCCCGAGGAAACGGAAGAGGTTACCTTGTAAAAAACCGGATCGCGCTGTAGATGATGTCGAACAGGTCCGGATCGGATCGCAAAAGCGGATCCCTGAAGCTGTCAAACGTGGAGGGCTCGGTCCGATAACCCGCCAGGCTCTCCCGTTTCTCCCTTTCCAGCTTTAGCTCTTCCTTTTTGGCCTGTTCCTGTCGCTCCTGGTCGAGGAGCTTGCCGCCCAGTTTCATCCATTCCATCAGGTGCCGTAGTTCTCCCCCATCCAGCCAGACGCCATGATCCTTGCAGCGATCGACAATTACGCCGCTCCTGGCGCCGAAGTTGACCCGGTTCATCAACTGTGAACAGACCGGGCATTTGATGTAAGCGACCGGATATTGGTCGGGCGGCCGCTTCAGGTTGATGCCGTCCAATCCGACCCGGTCTATCAGGAACACATTCGAGACGGCGGCATCCAGCAGTGCTTCCAGTTCGGCCGGATCGAAGAACAGACCCAGGCACTGGTCGCACCTTTCAATCAGAAAAGTGCCTTTCAGATTCAGGTTGATTGTTTTCAGGTTTACCCCGCAACGGGGGCAGGTGCGGGGCAGGTCCGGGGCGTGGGTGGTGTGGTAGTGTATCCCCCTCAGGTCAACGTCATTGCGGTCACCGCAGTAGGTGCACAGCAGGGAACCGTCCGGCAGGGGAGCGTTGCAGTTGGTGCATCTGGCCATGAACTGTTACTCCAATATTTCAGGATATATGGATCAAGCGCCAAGCGCTTCGCCGGCCGCGATCTCTGCCGCTGTCGCCGGTCGTATCGCGGTGACAGCGGCGATGAAAACCAGTGCCATGCCCGACAGCGGGTGATTGCCGTCCAGAACCGCCTTGCCGTCGGCAATTTCTGTTACGGTATAGAATACAGCGCTCTCTTCCAGTCCTTCCTCGGTTTCGCCTTCAATCATCATTCCTACCTTGAGCGGTTGCGGCAGGTTTTCAACCGGTTCAATCTGCAGCAAATCGAAATCATATTCGCCAAAAGCATCGGCGGGTTGAAGCTTGACGGTCACAGCATCTCCGACCAGTTTGCCTTCCAGCGCACTTTCAATGGGAGCGAATACGCCTCCATAGCCGCCATGTAGATACACTATCGGCTGATTGCCCTCGTCAAGCATGTTTCCGTCAGGGTCGGTAAGATTGTAACTGAGTGTTACCACGGTGTTCTTTGCTACTTGTTTCATTTGCGTCCTTTGTACAAGGCGGAATTGCCGCCTGTGTTGCGTTGAAAATACAATAGTGTGGTATCAAAAACGTGTCCGCCCGTCAACAACTCCAGTTTTCTAAAGCAGGATTTTAAACCCGTTGCCATTTTGCGGCGTGTCATAAAAACAGGGGAACTCACTGGAATTCCCCTGTTTTTACTGCTGAGCCTGCTATCCGGAAATTCCGGGCGCCTGTCAGGTGATATAATACACCATCGGTTTTGTGCCCAACTCTTCCTTGTACCTGAACACGTTCGGCTTGGAGATCAGCTTGGTGATCAGGGCCTTGGGGTCGTTGATATCGCCGAAGAAGGTGGCGTTGCCGAGGCAGGTTGTCGTGCAACGGGTCAGTTCACCCTTTTCCACCCGGTGTATGCAGAAGTGGCACTTGCGGGCGTTGCCGATCGGCGAATGCCAGTGGCTCTTGCGTTTGAAATTACCGCCGTACTCGCCGGAATTCTCCACTTCATAGGTTTTATCGTGGAAGTCACCGGTAAAGTAATGCCCGGAATCGGCCGAACGGGCGCCGTATGGACAGGCCACGATGCAGTAGCGGCAACCGATGCATTTCTTGTAATCGATCACGACCAGGCCGTCATCGCGCTTGTAAGTAGCGGTAACCGGACAGACCGGTGTGCAGGTGGGCGAATCGCAATGAAAACATGGACGTGGCAGAAAACGCATGCCGGTATTGGGGTACTCGCCGATCTCTTCTTCCTTGACCGGGCGATAATGAATCTCGGGTGGTGTCAGGTTCTCGGACATGCAGCCGGTAGTGCAGGCATGGCAGCCGATACACTTCTTAAGGTCGATCGCCATTGCCCAGCGCCGTTCCTTGCGTGGTTTTTTCAGGGCGCGCAGCAGATCTTCCTGCATTATTTCCATGATATCCTTGCCGTCAAACTGGTCCATGATCAGTGTTCCTCCTTGATGTTTCTTGCTTCAAAAACACCCGAACGCTCGAAAACGATATAGAGCATGGCCACCAGGGATGCGGATGCCACGACCACGAGGTTTTCATAGATTGATGGTGTGTAGTGTATTACTTCGGGCATGTCGTAGACCCTGAAGACCGGAATCTTGAACGCGCCGACCACCAGGTCATTACGGGCTTTGAGCTGGGTACCCATGATGAAGAGTCCCACAAAGATCAGCCAGTTGGCGCTTTGACCGATTTTGAGCAGAATGTACGGAATTACGATAACTACCACGATTCCGAACAAAACGCTGTTGATCAGTGTCAGTGAGAATACTTCGGAACCCTCCAGATGCGCGGAGAGGCCGATCATCATGCGCCAGAAGGTGATCAAAAGCGCCAGTCCCAAGCCGACCTTGAGCAATGTTACAAAGGGGTGGAGATGGTAGTTCTCGTCCAGTTTCTTCTGTTTGACAGTCATTGCGGCAATGATGGTCGTAAGGGAACAGCCGGTCAGGAAGGCGATAAACAGGAAGTAGATCGGCATCAGGGCGCTGTAATAGTAGACGCGCGAACTTACCGAACCGAGCAGGCTTCCCAGGGTGCTGTGGGTGAAGACCGCTATGAAAAACGCTGCCCACATGACCCGGTTGGAGTGCCTGTTGGTCTGGATGTTTACGTATTCCCAGGTAATGATGATCAGGTAGCAGGTGTACCAGATGGCCATCCAGAACATGGGCGACTTCGGGTTTGGCGACAGCAGGAAGTAGTACATCCGCTCAAGGTGCCCCATCTCGGTCGTCAGAGAGAAGAAGGCAGCCACGGCTGTGATTATCCCGACAAAAACAATTCTTGACGCAAACGGTTTGTACTGTTTTTCGAAAAACACATGGCCGAAAAAATTGACGAATGTGCAGCCGGTGCTGAGCAGCGCAAAGTAAACATAGGTGGATATCTGCAGTCCCCAGGGAACGAGGCTGGAGGTGTTGATCGTGTGGGCATGCCCTCTGATGAAGATGGAGCCGATGGCGTATAGCCCGATCAACAGGCCGAATATTGACGCATACAGCGACAAGCCGGCTTTTCCTTTGATTACGTCACCCACTGTGCCGATAAGCTGTTCCTTCTCAGGAATAAGAACTCCGAATAGTTTCATGTCAGGCCCCCTTAACGATCTTGACAAAATTCCCGCGCATGGCGGTGCCACCCATTATCGGATCAATCGCGGGTTTTCCGATCAGGTCGTCATCTGCAATTCCCTGACCGTTGGCACGAGACATCCCTTTGGCGTGAACGCCAAAGCCGTGGTTCATATAAACGGCATCATCACGGAGGCGCTGGGTCAGCTTCACCTTGATCCGGCCGTTTGCAATCACACCGTTCTGGTTGACGAGAGAGACATAGTCCCCGTTTTTCAATCCCAGTTCCTTCCCTTTTTTGGCGTTGATCCAGAGGGAGTTATCTTTCTGCAGATCGGTCAGCATGAAGTTGTTGGTGGTACGGGAGAAGGTGTGCAGCGGCGCCCGGCCGAACAGTAGCCGGAAATGACCTGCAGGTGGGGTCGGATGCCTGGTGTATTTGGGAACCGGATCAAACCCTTTTTCCGCCAATTGTTGGGAGTACAGCTCGATCTTGCCCGAAGGAGTGCCGAACTCCGGTTGGCTGTCGGCGGTGATATAGGGATTGCCACCCTTTTTGATGATGACGCCGTCCCGCTTCAGTTGGGCGAAATCCAATTCTGCAGCTTCGCAACGCTTGGCAATGTACTCCTCGCCATCCTTCCAGGGAAAGAATGCCGCCAGTCCCAGTTTGTTGCCCAGTTCCTTGGTTATCCACCAGGAGGGTTTTGATTCCCACAGCGGTTCGACGGTCGGCTGCCGCAGCGCAATCTCGGCTTCACCCTTGAATTTGCCCACGTTTATGTTGTCATAACGTTCCATGTAGGTGCATTCCGGCAAGACAACATCCGAATAATTGATTATGTCCATCGGCATGGTGTCGATAGTAACCATCAGATCCAGGTTCTGGATCGCCTTGATGGTCTCCTGTTTGTCAGGCATGGTCTTCATCAGGTTTGAACCGTACACGAACCACGCTTTGACCGGTCGCGGCTGTCCGGTAATTGTGGCCTGCTTGATGGATGTTGTCGTTTGCAGCAGGGCGAACGGGTAGGCTTCATCCAGTTGTGCAGCTTCCACATGTTCCGGGTATGCCGGCAATCCGGGGTATTCCGGGACTTTTGCTCCGGTGGGGAAGAAGTAGCCCCCTTCACGGCCCCAGGTGCCGAGCAGGGCATTTAAAATTGCAATTGCCCGGCTGCGCTGGGTGTCGTCGCCGTACCAGGTGGAATAACGGCCTGCCCCAACGCAGACATTGGGAGCATACTCTCCCATTTCGCGGGCAACCTTGACGATTACATCGCTGGATATCGATGTTTCGGCTTCAGCCCATTCAGGAGTGTATTGCTGGACCGCGGCGCGCAGTTCGTCAAAACCGGTGGCGTATTTGGCAACATACTCCTTGTCGTAGAGCCCTTCCTCGATTATCAGCCTGATCCAGGCAAGCATCAGCGCGAGATCGGTGGCGGGTTTGATCGGAAGCCAGCGATCGGCCTTGGATGCAATATTGGAGAGGCGCGGATCTACCACGGTCATCTTCGCACCACTGGAATAACCCTTGACGATGTCCTGGACCTGACTGTTGTGGGCGTTCTCTCCCAGATGGGAGCCAAACAGGACTATGTATTTGCTTTTACTGAAGTCGTAGTATTCAGGAGATCCAACATCCGAGCCGAAAGTCAGTACAAAACCGATATCGCGCGGTCCACGGCATTGGGCAAATGAAGGCGCTGCCGACAGTGTGCTGCCATAGGCGTGCAGCAGATGCTTCCAGAAGGAGGCTCCGGTGCCGTGATAGATCAGCGCCATGGAATCCGGGCCGTACTTTTCGCTGACCGACTTCATCTTCTGGGCAATGACACCGAGCGCTTCGTCCCAGGTGGCCCGTTTCCAGACCGGTTCACCGCGCTTACCGGTATTGATCATCGGGTATTTCAGGCGGTCCGGATCGTAGAGCGCACCCAAGGCCGCATTACCACGTCCGCATAACCGTCCCCTGCCGCGAAGGCTCTTGGGATTGCCGTCAATCTTGACAACTTTGTTGTTCTCGACTTTTGCGATCAGTCCACAGTTCCAAAAGCAGAGTTCGCAAAAAGTGGGGATCTGCTTCATCTCTTTTTGTCCGGACTCCTCTGCCCATGAAAGGAACTTTTCCGGCATTGAAGCGGCAACTGTCACCGCTGCGGTTGCCGCGCCTGAAACCTTTAGAAAAGTTCTGCGAGAGAATTTTGGCGACACGTTCTACCTCCTGATTGATGCTTGGATGTGAAAAATAATTTCCCGGGCTAGTATATAAATATCTATATAATGCAATCAAAAATGGGGCGTGAAATAATTCACGCCCCATGCTTTATTTGTATACGTTGAAGTTCAAGGAATTACTCATCTTCTTGCTGTAGTTTGAGCAGTTTTTCAAAATAAAGCTCAGGGTTGGTTAGCTTCTCGATCTCTTTGGCGGCATATCCCAGTTCCTTGAAATCAAGCACGCCATTTACCGCGTGACAATTTGCGCAGGTCAGTGCCTTGTTTTTGGGTGTGACCTGGTGGTTGCTGCCGAAGTAGATGGTCTGCCATCCCGGTACCGGTTCATAATCCTTGATGCCGAGTATCTTGGCGGCAGATGCTACGCCTGCCAATGAATCGCCGTTTGAAATTGGCGGTGCGAAGTCCATTGACATCAGCTGGCCGTTCTTCTTGTTGAAATATGCCTTGCCCTGGAAAACCTTGAACGGATAGATCTTGCTCTTACCGTCGGTTCTGCTCCCCTTCGGGCCGATGAAGGTCGGTGTGTTGCTGACGGTCAGATTGTACCAGGCATATACCGGAGCGGTTTCATTGACTTCGCGCTTCAATGTAGAAGGCTCATAGAATCCGTTGGACTGTTTTTCCCACTTGGTGAAATCCTTTGAAAAAGCACCACCGGTTCTCGGAATGTGGCAGGTCTGGCAGGCGATCTTGTCGGTATGACGGTTGTAATCAGCATCCGTGTGTGGTTTGCTGGTATGGCATTCGCCGACGCAGGTCATATAAATGCCGTCGTGTGCCCAGTTGTTGGGATCACGGCCGGTGGGGAACTTGTGGTTTTTGACCTGGTGGCAATCAACGCAGATAATACCCTTGGTTACATGTACCTCGGCATCCTTGGCCATGGAGAAACCGCGCTTGATCATTGCTCCGCCGCCTGCTGCTTCATGGCAGACCATGCAGTTCTTGATTGATGGCCTGCCTATGTTTGCGGCAGCTTCTGTGCTGCGGTCCTGGGTCATGACAACATTGCCGTTTTTGTCCTTGATCGGTTTTCTCTTGCTGAAATCATACTTGGATGAATGGCAGATCAGGCAGTCGATGGCCTGCTCAGCCTGTGGTCCGGTGCTGCCGACGTCACTGGCGTGATCGCCGGGGTGACAGGTGTTGCAGCCGGTGAACTTGGTCTTGCCCAATGCGTTCGGCGGGACTTCCTTCAGGTTGTTGACGATGTCATTGCCGTTACACATTGTATAGATGCGATTCTTCATCCCGTGCTCTTCATTGGGATTGAGATTGTCAACATGATCCACCTTGGAGGCGTGTTTCCAGTGGACCGTTCCGAGAAACTCCTTGGCCTTGCCGGGATGACAGGTTTCGCAGGTTTTGGGACCCTGATAGCCATCCTTGAGTATCTGCTCTTTTCCTGGATGTTCTTTGGCAACAGCAGTTGTTGCCAACAAAGCACATCCCAGCATGATCGCTGCAATTTTTCCAGACATGTTTCCATTCCTTTCGATTCCAGGCATATTCATACCCATAGATGGTATGTTGCCTGATCAATGCAACGCTTGTTCCAATTATATGAATTTTTGTATAGTTATCGATAAATAAAAAGATTTTGAATACAATCTGAAATGCCCACGTACAACACCCGCCATTTGGCGGGTGTTGTACGTGATATAGCGTTATTCTTTTGTGATCTTGTAGCTGCCATTCTTTTCAAATGCAACCTTGGCATTTGCAAACTTGACATTAGTGTATCCAAAACCCTTTAAAGTGTTGTAGGCAACTTCCGCTATCGTACCTGTATTGCAGTAGAACACGATCAGCTTGTCTTTGGGGATCTCGGCCAGACGGTCCTTGATCTCTTCGGCCGGGATCAGTTTGGCTGTCTTGAGCATGCCTTTGTTGGCTTCCGCTGCGGTGCGGGCATCGATAATCATGACGTTTGCAGGCAACTCAGACGCGTACTTCTTGAACTCGTCCAGGTTGATCTCGCCAGGACGCGGCTTAGGAACATAGACAGCCTTGGTTGTAAGTTTTCCGGTTGCCACTTCAAATTTAGCTGCCTGCCAGGCATCGTATCCACCCGTCACCACCATCACATTGCCGTAGCCGGCTTTTACAAGTTGCTTGGCTACCTTGGCAGCCTGGACGCCATCTTTTCCGTCATAAATCATGACCGGTGGTTTTTTGTCTTTCGGAGGCAGGTTCTTGATCAGCTTGGCGGCCTTGGCGGCCGGGAAGGAAACGGCGCCCTTGATGTGACCCTTGGCGGCATCCTTAGCTGCGCGCACGTCCAGCAGGACATGCGGAATGTCCTTGTCGATCCAGGCCTCTTTCAGGAACTGGGTAGAGAGTACGCCGTAATTCTTGGTTGACCAGGCCGGCATACCATCCTTGTAAACCTTCAGGTTGGTATAGCCGAGTTTCTTGGCCTTGTCGGCTGAACCTGGACTCATGTTGCAGGAAGGTCCGGCGCAATAGAAAATAACCAGGGCCGACTTGTCCTTGGGAAGCAGCTTGTCGGCCAGTTTGTCAAAGGCCGGGAAAGGAAGGTTTACAGCGGTTGGGATCGAGCCCTGCTGGAAACGTGGCAACGGACGGGAATCATACAGGAAGTATTTGCCCTTTTCCGGTCCAAGAGCAACCAGCTTTTCAACTTCAGCAGTGCTCATCAACATCTCGGCCGGAATCTTTACCGGCGGTTTTTCAATCAACTTGACCGCATTCTTTACGCCATTATTCTCGACGTACTCGACCTTGATCTCGTGTCCTTTTTTAATCAGGTTGTCCTTGAGAAATTCACCGTCACCGGTTTTTCCCGCACCGTTTACGACCTTGATTTCATCTTCATCAAACTTGAATTGTTCGACGGCATCATCGATCTTGACCTGTATGGTCTTGGCCTTGAATGTTACAATGTCAAAATATCCGCGAACTGCATTTGCTTCAGCTTTGTGACAGGTGGTGCAGATTTTGGCAATTGTCGGCTTGGCAGTCGGCGCACTGGGTGCCGCTGAGACGGTAACAGCTGCTGAAACAGATATTCCTGCTACCAAAGTCAGAACTACCGGGCGAAGTGAATTAAATTTCATGCTTAGGACTCCTCCTTGATTTTAGATCAGGGTTAGCAACCTGCTGTTTTCTTGAACATCTTGCTGGTGTTCTTGTCGCCTTCTTTTTCAAACTTGGTGCGGATTTCATCGCCTTCCAGGATGCGCTTGTCCTTGAGTTTGTCGAGTGTAAGCTCATCAGCAATGGTAATGGAAATGGATTCACCGGATTTATTGTCTTTTATCACGGCAATGGCCGACTTCTGGTCAGCAGCAATTTCAATTTTAGAGATGACCCCTGTAATCTTGATAGTTTCTGCGCTGGCGGTACTGATAACTGTTAATGATGCTGCCAACATGATTGCAAAGACGATAATAACTGAACTGATTTTCTTCATGACTAACTCCCTGTTTGTGTTCTGTGTAAGTGTTACTCAAATGTGATTGTCCCGGTTAACGTTTAAAGCAGGGGCACGGCTAGTGCCGTACCCCTTCAACTGTTTGTGCTAGAAATGAACTTCAAAAGTGCCGTAAATATTGTGAGCTTCTTTCAGTGGCGCCATCAGCATGAGATCGGTTGGTTTGATCTCGGAGATTTTCTTGGGAGCGCCGACCCAGTTGTTGCTGCCGGTGTATTCGAAGTCATAGTACTGGTAGCCAAGCTTGAAGAAGGCCTTGGCAAAATAGTTGGAAATCGGTTTCAGGTTGAGTTCCTGGATGATGTACGGTTCATAGACGTTGCCGCGTGTGCCGACCTTGCTGGTCCACATGTCGTCAGCAGCAGGCGCGAAGGTGATCCAATATTTTGAGCCATGGTTGAACTCGAAGCCGATCTTGGTTTTTGACGGCAGGTCATAGCGAATACCGGCGTAGACGGCCCAACCGGTCTGGTCTTTGGGATTCGTGTCCTGTGCAAAGAACTCTCCGCTCATCAATCCCTGGAATCCGGCGTTTTCAGATACGTTGCCGTTCGGGTGAGTCACGCTCAGGCCGAAATCACTGAAAAGCTGCAGGGTGCCCGGTCCGACGTTTTTGAGCGTACTCATTGCTCCGGCGCCGTACCAGTCAATATTGCCCAGGTTCACTGCCGGTGCGGTGTTGCCGAAGATGGTGTTGTTCATGGCAGGGAAATCAAAGATATCGAAACCGCGGTTCCACTGCAGCCAGATACGCAGCGGGTCGGTCTCATAAGGAATAACCGCTACACCAAGCATGTCGGTGTCCTTGATGCTGTTGGAAGATGTCTTGATGCCGCTGTCGAATCCGCGGCCGTAACAAACCTTGGCATATGCGCCTGGCAGTGCATCGATGTCGGGGGCATAACCTATGGTCATGCCGTCAAAAGCATAATCGACCAGAAGAGATGGTGTGCCGCCATTGCCGGGGCGCTCTTTGTTCAGGCGCAGGTTGCTGGGGGCTCCGTTCGTGGCTGGCCGGCGACCGACAGAGAACCAGACCGGCTGTTCGGCGATGTTGCTCCATGTTGCATAGGCGCGATCGACATTCAGAAGGCTGTCGGTAGGAACGTGGCTGAGAGTGCCGTCGAACACGCCGACGCGGTCAGCGAAGTATCCATTCATGGTGGTGGAATCGCTCTGTGAACCAAATGACTTATACATGTCCAGTTTGGCATGTACCGTGACGTCTCTGATCGGTTTGGCGGTCAGATCAATGCCGAATTTGTTGGTGTAGAGGGTTTCGTTCTTGGGCTTGAAAGCAGGAGCTTGTGCAAGGTAGGGGCTGCCGGCTCCCAAAAAGCCCTGCATCATCATCTGCATTGCAAGTTGATTTATCTGTGTCGGTGTGTATCCCATGCCGGCAAGTGAGGTCAGAACCGTATTCCACTGTGCTCCAAGGCTTGTACCGGCAGCTTGTAATCCTGTGGCTGGGTCGATAATGCTGGCGGAAGAGGGCTTTGCAAAAACAGTAGGTAATACTTTGGACTGGAGTGTTGCGAGAATGGCTGTTTGCTGGCTGGTCAGCGCCGTTCCTGATAATGCTGCCTGAACTGCGGCAGGTCCACTCATGACAATGGTGTTGAACTGGTTGAGGAAAGTGCCTGGAGTTGCGCCTGAAGCCGTAAAGCTGTTATACATGGCCTGTGGCATATAATTGTTCAGAATATAGCCGAACTGTGTCGGCGAAAAGAGTTTGCCGCTCTCAGTGGCCAGCATGAACTGCGTTGCCGAAGGATTGCCGGCTGATCCGGCAACGGCCGGATCAAGCAGAAAGGATCCCACCATGTTCTGCATGGTCCCGATGGCGCTTGAATAGGGCACTGTTTCACCATGAAGTGAATCCACCCGGAAGCGGTACTCGCCGCCGATGGTAAGCCACTTGCCGATGGACTTGTCCTCGACCCTTTTCACGGAGCCCTTGAGGTCGGCAACCTCTTTACTCAGCTTGTCGATCTTTTTCTGCAGGTCATCGTCGGCCGCCTGGGCGGCAAGCGGGAAAGCCAGACCTGCAATTGCACAAAAGAGAAGCTTTTTTGCCATTTTTTGTTTCATACAACCTCCACAATGAGATATTTATTACACCCTGCGTACAGCATCAAACCAAATCAACCTGGAACTGGAAGAAAAGCAGAAATTCACCTCCTTGACAGGAATATTTTTACATCGGAACGGCTTAAACCAGATTCAATATACTGCATAGTGTTATTATGGTCTATCAAAATATATAGTGTTTTGAATATATTTTCTAATGAGTGCAAAAATAAAACAACGCGATATCACGTTGCCGGTTTATCATTGAGAGGGTAACTCTAACATTTGGATTGTCAATTGACTGGGCTCATTTGTTTTTCGCTGGGGGATTCAAGGATTCATAGAGAGCTATCTGATCTGCTATTGAAAGTTTACGGCGGCAGCAGTTCGAACGGTTCAGGCATTTGCGGCAACGATCATCGGAGCACCACTGACAAAAATTGCAGTCAGGGCAGGGGTTTTTTTTTGTTGGTTCATCGGTCATCAGTAGGCAACGTTCCGTTTGACTGCATTGCCTTCAAGCAGCTGGACAAAGGCTTTGCCGCTGTCGGCATTGACCAGCAGGTATCGCGGCAGCTTCATGGCTTGGTCAGACGGCAGGGCATGCCGCCGCTCGATTGTAAATGTGGCAACATATCCGGCTTCGGATGCTTTCCTAATAAGATAAGCATCGTGGATTCCGAACGGCCAGGCCAGCATGTCCACATGACCGCCAAGCTCCGTTTCCAGGCGCGCCTTGGATTTTCGCAGTTGAGACATGACGATGCTGTCAAGCGCCTGAGGACTAAGTTTCTTGCGCTCTTTCCGGAAGTTTGGATGCCAGTAGGTGTGTGATTGAACGTCAACCAGGCCGGACTTTTTAAGATCGCGCAGCTGATTCCAGGTCATGGCATATTTTGCATTGGATATGGCGGATGGATATGTGAATACCGTAACCGGGTAGCGGTATTTTCGTATTACAGGAAACATATCGCTGTAAACGGATTTATGCGCGTCGTCTTCAACGATCACCACGGATTTAGGCGCCGGTGCCGGAGCTTTGCCGAGATAATGGTCGATCAACCGGCGGAGTGGTATCACCTTGTAGCCGTTGTCGTGAAGATATTTCATCTGAGATTCAAAAACCGATGTGGTGATGGTCATACCATCCGCAACAGTGGGACCGAAACGATGATACAGCAGGATTGGCACCCGAAAGGATTCGGCAGCCGATACCTGCATGGGGAGTAATATCAATAATAAACCTAAGAGCTTGCTGAGGAAACAACTTGAAATCATTATAAACCTTTCGATGGTCAACCTCTTACAATATAGACGGAACAGGGGGCGCTGCTGGCAATCTTATGGGAAATGCTTCCCTTGATCCGCCTCTGAATAAAGCCTTTGCTTGAACTGCCGATGACAATTACGTCAATGCCTTCGCGTTTGGCAAAGCTGATCATTTTTTCCGCCGGATCACCGTATTCAACAATCATTTCGAGCGGAATGTTGTGTTCGGCAGCACATTTTTCTACTACGAAGAAAATGCGCCGCCTTAAATCGTCCCACTTTTCAGTTTCCGTCATCGGGGCTGACGGTACGAAATCGGTGTAGGTTGAAGTGGGTGCATTGGGCAGGACCAGAAGTGCAAATACCGGGCTTTTGAACTGACTCTGGTTCCCTGCCGCCAGCCTGACCGCTTCCTCCGCGGCCTTGTCGGATTGAGGGGAACCGTCGATTGCGACGAGAATTTTTTTCCGCAGATTTAGCATGTCGGCCTCATATTTGTTCTATTTCCGTCTATTGTGCAGACCCCATTACTACACTTAAAGATCAAATATAATGCAATTTTTAACACTTGACAATTATAAAACAATATTCTAGTATTTGAAAAAAATGTTCCGTAATTGTATAATTTCTCTCGTTTTTTAATTAGCAGTGAAATTTTGATATGTTGCGCTTCATGTTTTTTCAAATTTTTTTATTACAGGACTTGAAACCATGGCAAAGAAAGAAAAATCCGAATATTTGATCCAGGCAGTTTCCCATGCGCTTGATCTGCTCGAACAGTTTCATGGCGAGGTGGATGAACTGGGTGTTACAGAACTTAGCAAACGTTTGAAGCTTCATAAGAACAACGTCTTCCGATTGCTTGCAACACTTGAATCACGAGGTTACATAGAACAGAACAGGGTGACGGAAAACTACCGGCTGGGCCTGAAAACCCTGGAGCTGGGACAGACCTTTATCAAACAGATGGGCCTGCTGCGCCAATCCAAGCCGGTACTGGAGGCTCTGGTCCAGGACTGCAATGAAACCACCTACGTTTCAATACTCAAGGATTACCATATCATTTATCTGGATGTGGTTGAAACCGCGATGACAGTCCGGGTCGTCCCGCGGGTTGGTTCGCGCTTGCCGGCTTACTGTACCGCAGCCGGCAAGATACAGATCGCCTATATGAATGACGAAGAGCTTGAAAGTTACCTCCCCGGCAAGGAACTGCAACGATACACAAACCATACCATTACAGACCGGGACACTCTCAAAAAACAGCTGAAGGTCATTGCAGAACAGGGCTATGCCATTGACAATGAGGAGTTGGACATCGGAGTAAGGTGTGTCAGCGCGCCAATCCGGGATTACACCCGCCGCATCATAGGCGCTGTCAGCATTTCAGGCCCGTCGATGCGCTTTTCCGATGAACGGATGAAGGATGAACTTGTTCCGCTGGTTAAAAAAGCCGGTGAGGAAATTTCATCCAAACTTGGTTTTCAGAAATAATATTCTCAATATTCAACCTCCAGGGCGGCTTTCGGGCCGCCTTTTTTATTTCCGCTTGAAGCCTGAACGTCCATTGCAATATAGTGATACACAATCCATACAAAGGACATGTCATGCCTGTCTTTAAAGTTATTGAACTGGGTACTGTCACAGAAGATGCCATAGAGGAAGTACTCAACAGCTGGAGCTCGAAAGGCTGGAACTTCGACGGCATGCAATTCGCTATGCGAGAATCCAGCCGGAGGCCTTCGATGGCATTTATGCTTTTTACACGGGAAATGCCGGACAATGGTGAGGCAGTATGACTTCCAAAGATACTCTCTATCTGGTTGATGGTTCGTCCTACATCTATCGGGCCTACTTCGCCATACGACATCTGTCGTCACCTTCCGGGCAGCCAACCAATGCCATCTACGGTTTTGTGCAGATGCTTCTGAAGCTGATCAAGGACTTCCAACCGCGGCAGTTGGCGGTCGTCTTTGACGCAGGCAGGATCACATTCCGCAACGACATATATCCGGACTACAAGGCCAATCGCGCATCGATGCCGGATGATCTGCGCGCCCAGGTTGGCCCTATTCGCGATGTGGTACGCGCTTTCAATATTCCGGTTCTGGAACTGTCCGGGTTCGAGGCCGATGACATCATCGGGGCATTGGCGCGCAGGTACAGCTCAAATGGCGGACAGGTCGTTGTTGTTACCGGCGACAAGGATCTGATGCAGATCGTCACCGGGCAGGTTACCCTGCTGGATACGATGAAAGGTAAAAAGTCCGGTATTGACGAAGTTGTTGAGCGATTTGGTGTCTTGCCCGAACTGGTGCCGGACATACTCGGCCTGGCCGGTGATTCATCGGACAATATCCCGGGAGTGCCGGGAATCGGTGAAAAGACAGCAACAAAACTGCTGCAGGAATTTGGTACCCTGGATGCGCTTCTGGAGCGGGCTGCCGAGGTCAAGGGCAAAAACGGCGAGAGGCTGCGTGAATTTCGCGAGCAGGCGCTTCTGTCCAGAAGGCTGGCAACGATCGAGTGCAATGTGCCTGTCGATGTGCGCGATGAAGATCTTGTAGCCAGGGAACCGGACAACGCGGCGTTGAATGCGCTGTTCAGGAAGTTCGGATTCACTACGTTGATCAAGGAGCTGACCGCACGCGCCACTCTTTCCGGTGATGAATACCGGACAATCGTAACATTGGAACAGCTCCGGCAACTTGTGCTGGAACTCGAGGAGAGCGGGGAATTCGCCTTTGACCTGGAAACCACCAGCCTGGATCCGCGAGAGGCGGAGATAGTCGGGTTGTCGTTTTCTTTTCGTGAACACGAGGCCTTCTATATCCCGGTCGGACATGTGTTGTCATCCGAACATGAAACAGCCGCTCATCTTGAAGGTGAGGGCGGATTGTTTGCTTGCAATCCCAACCCTTCTGACGGTGAAGGACCCAAAAACGCTGCCCATCCCGCTCCAAATCAGCTTCCCCGTACGACAGTCCTTGGCTCCCTGCGGCAGCTGCTGGAGGATCCCGGCCTGCGCAAGGTCGGCCAGAACATCAAATTCGACATGCAGGTGCTGGCCAACAACGGCATCAGGCTTGGTGGAATTTGGTTCGACACGATGCTGGCCTCCTATGTGCTTAATCCGTCCCGTACGGGTCATGGTTTGGACGTATTGGCCCAGGAGCATCTTAACCATCGCATGATCAGCTACGGCGAGGTGACCGGCAGCGGTAAAAACCAGAAGAACTTCTCGGAAGTTGATGTCGAGGCCGCATCACGCTACGCCTGTGAAGATGCGGACGCCACCTGGCTCTTGCGTCGAAAGTTTGAGCCACGACTGGCCGATGAGGGCTTGGCCGGGTTGTTCCATGACGTTGAGATGCCGCTGGCGCCGATACTTTCAGAGATGGAAGATTGTGGCGTTTTGCTTGACAGCGAATTGCTGAGAGGTTTGTCGGCTGATTTTGCGGAACGTATGGCGGGGCTGGAGGAACGCATCTTCGGCTTGGCCGGAGAACGCTTCAATCTCAATTCCCCCAAGCAGATGGGAGACGTTCTCTTTGAGCGGCTGGGGTTCAAGAGCGGTAAAAAAACAAAAGGGAAAACCGGCTGGTCCACTGATAACGAGGTGTTGACATTGCTGGCTGAAGAGCATGAGATTGCCCGGCTTATTCTCGACTTTCGCGGTGTGGCAAAGCTGAAATCCACCTATACCGACGCGCTGCCGCGTCTTGTCAACCATAGAACCGGGCGGGTGCATACGTCCTACAATCAGACGGTCACCGCCACAGGCCGCCTTTCATCATCCGATCCCAACCTGCAGAACATACCGATCCGTAGCGAGGAAGGACGCCGTATCCGGCATGCCTTCATCGCTCCTCCGGGGCACTTTATTCTTTCAGCCGATTACTCTCAGATCGAGCTGCGCGTTCTGGCTCATCTTTCCGGTGACAGGGTGTTCTGCCACGCTTTTGCCAATGACGAGGACATCCATACTCGCACAGCCGCAGAAGTCTTCGGGCTGTTTCCGGAGATGGTTACTCCGGAAATGCGCCGGCAGGCCAAGACCATCAATTTCGGTATCATCTACGGACAAGGAGCCTTCAGTCTCGCCAAACAGCTCGGCATAGCCCGCAAGACAGCCGAACAATTCATAACAACCTACAAGGAAAGGCATAACGGAGCGATCGGGTTTCTTGATTCCTGTGTCCGGGAGGCGGAAGAGAAGGGGTATGTCACCACAATCCTCGGGCGGCGGTTGCCGATTCCGGATATCAGGAGCACAAACGGCAATGTGCTTTCCTTTGCCCGCCGCAACGCGATCAACTACCCCATCCAGGGGTCGGCCGCCGATATCATCAAATGTGCAATGATCCGTGTTCATGACCGGATTCGCAGTGAACAATTGAGTAGCCGCCTGATAATGCAGGTTCATGACGAACTGGTTTTCGAGATTCCCGAGGATGAATTAATCCGCATGGAGCGGTTGGTGGAGGAAGAGATGTCGCGGGCAGTTGAAATTAGTGTCCCTCTCCAGGTGGATATAAATTACGGCGCCAACTGGAGCGAGGCACACTAATTTGTTGCGCGGCGTCTGCGGCGATCCTTCTGTTTACGCAGCTTTTCGATGCGTTTCATTTCGTGCGTCTTAACGCCGGAAGCTGCCTCGATTCTCTCCAGCAGTTCGCGCCGTGCCAGAAAGCGGTTCACTGATTGGCTCCGTTCCCGCATGCAGGTGACAATGATGCCGCTGGGTTTGTGCTTGAGCTGTACACAGCTGGAGGTCTTGTTGACATGCTGGCCGCCGTTACCGGAGGAACGCACAAAACTCTCGTCCAGGTCCTCTTCGCGCACTCCCAATTCGGCCATTTTCAGCTTCAGCCAGCGGTTCTTCTCCTCATTTACGGCGAATTCAGGCATCACTGCACGTTTTACCAGTTTGCAGCAAATGCCAGCGAAAGATTGCCGCCAGCGTCTTTGCATCACTGATCCGCCCGTCAGCAGCCATTGCCAACAGATCGGCATACCCGACGCGAACAACTTCGATATCTTCATCGGCTTCAGGTCGCGCCTGGCCTTCAGACAGTTCCATAGCAGCATAAAGGTGGATGATTTCGTCAAAGACACCTGGCGATGACTGGATCAGTCCAAGAGGAATAATCCGCTGCGTTCGCAATCCGGTTTCTTCCAGCAGTTCCCGGCGGGCACATTCTATTGGTGGTTCCCCGGGGCTGAGGCGACCGGCCGGGATTTCCTGCAACGTCATTCCAACCGCCGGCCGAAGCTGACGGATCAGCGAAACCGTGCCGTCACCATGAACCGGCAGGACTGCTGCTCCTCCGGGATGGCGGATGATCTGAAATGTGTGATGTCCTTTTTCACCGATCTCAACATCCATCTGTTCTATGTCGATGACCATACCTCTGAAAACGGTTCTTTTATTTTTTATATTCATCGTCCGGCATCCAAAACTTCACGAACAACCTTGAGCAGCGTGTCTGGCGGAATCGGTTTGTGCAATAAACGCACATCTTTAGCCTGAATCAGCTCCTTATCCAGGACCTCGGCGATATAGCCACTGGTAAAAAGAACACGGATATCCGGGGCAATCTCCTTGATGATCCGATATGCTTCCACCCCATTCATTACCGGCATGATAACGTCCAACAGCAACATATCAATACGGCTCTCCTTAAAAAGCCGCACCGCCTCCTCTCCGTTTTCGGCGGTAATTACCCTGTACCCGCCGTACTCCAGGATGGCTACAGTGGCGTCCCTGACAATGTCGTCATCTTCCGCCAGAAGAATTGTCTCGTATCCGTGCATAACCACCTCTGATCAAGTTGACATCATTCCACGTAAATTAAAATGCTTCTTAATGTCCGTCTAAACTATATCAAGTATACATCACATTTCAACGCATTATTCTACCGGGATGGCGGGAGTTGCCCCAAGCCCCGTGACGTGCTATAAATGCCGGTAACACTATCGGTAGCACCAAACACGAAAGGGATTTACGTGAGGGCACATCTGCTGCAGCGTTTCTGGGTAACATTTTCCGTTTATGTCGTCGGGGTGTACGCTTCCACCCTTAACCGTTTCATTATCAAGGGCAGCAGCAATATCCCCCGCAAAGGCCCGGTTCTATTGGCTTCCAACCACATTTCAGCCTATGAGACCATTTTTCTACCCTGGGCGGTGATAAGGCACAATCCTTTTCAGATGCTCTGGGCGCCGGCCAAGGAAGAGCTTTTCGTAAAGCCGTTCCAGAGATTGATCTATTTGTCCTGGGGCGCGTTTCCGGTAAAAAGAAAGCGCGATCTCAAGGCCAACCTGATTTTGAACGAGCTGTTGCTTGATCAAAAGGTGATGCTGTTCCCCGAGGGAACCCGCCATAAGGATGGAAAACTCGGCAAGGGCAACCGCGGTGTCGGGAAAATCATCTACGATACCCGCCCGGCAGTGATTCCAACCGCGCTGATTGGACTCAATCACTGGAAGTTTCCCGGACTGGGGCAGCAGGGTTCAGTGGTGTTCGGGAAAGCGCTCGATTTCAGCGATCTTTTCCAGCGGGAAGATTGCAAGGAAACCCATCAATTGATAGTTGAACGGGTCATGCTGGCAATTGCCGACCTTCTAAGGGAAGAGGGGGCCTACCTTGGCGAAGCCTGATTTGCAGAGCGTGGAAATATTCTGTGATGGCGCCTGTAGCGGCAATCCCGGTCCAGGGGGGTATGGAGCCATTTTGAGGTGCGGCCGGCACGAGAAGGAAATCAGCGGCGGTGCAAAAGAAACCACCAATAACCGCATGGAGTTGAGCGCAGCGATCGAGGCGCTGCGCCTGTTGACCCGGCCCTGTAGAGTCACAATTACAACCGATTCTCAGTATCTGGTTAAAGGGATGACCGAGTGGATCTCGGGTTGGCAGCGCAAGGGGTGGCGCAACAGCAAGAAAGAACCGGTCGTCAACCGGGATTTATGGGAACTGCTGCTTGAGTTGACTCAACCACATATCGTGCAGTGGAGATGGGTTCGCGGTCATGCCGGGCACACCGAAAACGAACGTTGCGACCGGTTGGCGCGGGCAGGAATCCCTTGCTGATCAAATATGCGTTTGTTTGAGTTGTGGGTTATTTCGGGACAGGCACCACGCCGACCAGGGTGAAGCCGTACTTCGGGTGGCTGATGGCATGGGTAGCGGGATACTTGGAAAAAAGCCAACCTTTGAAAACTGGAGTGCCGTTTTCTGAAATACTGACTTTGACACCAGGGTTTTTCAACTCATTCGAGGAAGATGTCATCACAGTTCCTTCAATGACAAACGAGGGAAGAAAAGCTTCAGCTGAAATGGTGAGTTTTGAAGAAGGTATGCGTGAAACGCCTCCGACAGGTATGGTGTATATGTTCTCGGTGGCGTGTGTTTTGTCGATCACGGCAATCTTGACGGCCTTCCAGCTGCTTGCAACCTCCGGCGGGACAATAACGGATTTTTCAGAAGCTGTTTTATGTGAAATCCTGGGTTTGAGTGCAACAGGTTGCTGCTCCTGGCCCTGACAGGCTGCCAGCAGTAGTATGGCAAGAAAAGCAAACGGTAAATTATTTATGGAAAGTGCAGGAGTCAATGGAATATCCGGTAAAAAAGTGGCGGAGAGAGAGGGATTCGAACCCTCGATACCGGTTTCCCAGTATACTCGCTTAGCAGGCGAGCGCCTTCGACCTACTCGGCCATCTCTCCGTAATAATCTATTATCCAGTGCGGTGGGATTGGATACCTACCATGCTACTCAAAAAAAATCAAGCTCAAAAGGCAACAATCAGATTCCATGATGTGGTTGTACCGGCTACTTACCCTTTTTGAGATCAATCAGAATAAGCTTGGCTACAGCCTTGAGAGTTTCGAATACCCCTTCACCTGTTGTGGCACAGGCCTCAAACTCAGGTACATTGGTAGGATTCAGTTCGCTACGCAATTCCTCAACCGTCATTACATTCGGTAAATCCCGCTTGTTGTATTGAACGATGTAAGGCAACTTATCCAGGTCGTAACCCTGCTCTTTCAGGTTAATCCGCAGATTTTCAAGTGATTCGATGTTTGCATCGATCCGTTCTTCCTGGGAGTCAGCCACGAAGACCACGCCATCGACACCCTTCAGGATCAGTTTGCGGGATGCGTCATAAAAAACCTGACCCGGTACGGTATAGAGATGAAAACGGGTCTTGAATCCACGGATCTCACCCAGGGAAAGCGGCAAAAAATCGAAGAACAGGGTCCGTTCCGTTTCCGTGGCCAGGCTGATCATCTTGCCTTTTGCGTCAGGAGCTGTCTTCTGGTACACAAACTGAAGATTGGTTGTTTTACCGCATAATCCCGGACCATAGTAAACAATCTTACAGTTGATTTCCCGGGAAGCATAGTTGATGAAAGACATCGTTAACTCACCTCGTTATCATTAGCTGAAAAGGTTATCGATGTCATCATCGGTAATCTCGGCAAACGGAAACTCGGATGAACCGCGTTTTTCGCGTTCCTCCGACTTTTTCATCAGCTTTTCAAAGATAGTCGAAAGCTCTTCCGATGACTTTTTGACTCGCAGACGCACGAGGCCCAGTGAAGATCTCCCATCGAACAGGACTACCAGGATGACCCTGCCCCCAACGATCGAAATATGCAGGTTATCCTTTTCACCTTCGTGAAAAAGTATCGAGAACTCTTTTTCACCGATCAGTTTGGCAAGACCGCCGGTTGCTGCGATATTCCCGGCAGTCAGGGACGCGAGCGAGGTGGTGTCAAAGCGCTCGGTTTCGCCGACTCCGGAAATGAGCTGCCCATTCTTGTCGACCAGAAAAATCACCTTTGCATTGGCCTCTTTAAGCAAACGCCCAATTACATCGTTGATTTCCTGGAACTCTTCATCGTACATGACCAGTTGTGGATTGGACATGCCATGTCTCCTTGCCCGTCGTCTGTGTAATCATAACTCAAATATTTATATATAAATAAAGGTGCTTTATATCAAAACCGCCGCGCGGTTTCAAGCTTAATCGCTGAAGAGCCGAGCTAACAGCCGTTTGCTTTACAGTGACGACTGTGATACCGTTGCCGTCGCATTGTCAAAACAAAAGATAAAGGCCACAAAAATGGAATTAAGTTTCTCCCGATCCAACCAGCAGATAGACCAGATCATCAACCGCCTGATAGAAGAGTCTGGTGGTGTTCACCATCCTGCCATCATCAAGGAAATGATACTTTCTACACTGAAGATCGGGCAGGACGTCGATTATCTTGCAGACCTTAAACTGATCAACCGCACGTTAAGAGAAATGCGTTACACCGCCCGCGTTTTCGGTCCTTACCGCAGCCGCAAAAAAGTCACTATTTTCGGTTCCGCGCGTACCGAGCCGGATGAGGAAATGTACCGGAAATGCATACGCTTCAGCCGCAGTCTGGCCGAGAACGATTACATGGTAATTACCGGAGGTGGCCCCGGAATCATGCAGGCAGGTAATGAAGGCGCCGGCAGTGAAAACTCCTTTGCCGTCAACATCAGGCTGCCGTTCGAGCAGAAGCCTAATCCGGTCATGTACCGCAATCCACGCCTGGTCACATACAAGTACTTTTTCAACCGCAAGGTTGCCTTTGTGAAAGAGTCCGACGCCATTGTGGTCTTTCCGGGCGGTTTCGGAACCCTGGATGAGGCGATGGAGGTTTTCACGCTGATCCAGACCGGAAAAACATCGCCCAAGCCGTTGATCCTCATGGACGATCGAGACGGTTACTGGGAGCAGTTTTTTGATTTCGTAAAGCAGAGCCTGCTGGTCAAGGGTTTTATCTCCGGTGAAGACTTCTCGCTGTTCACGATCACCAAGGATGAACAGGAAGCGTTGGAGGTCATCAACACCTTCTACCGGAATTACCACTCGCTGCGCTTCATAGAAAACCGGCTGGTGATCCGATTGACAAAAAAACTCTCGGTTGAGCAGATTGCGACTCTATCGGATGAATTTTCGGAACTGATCAAAAACGGAGACAAGATACACTGCTGCGAGGCATATCCCGAGGAGATTGACGAACCTGATCTTGCCGAACTGCCCAGGATTTCGATGTTGTTTGACCACCACCACTACGGGTTGCTGATCGCTTTCATTAATCGTATAAACACATTCTAATTGCAGGTCTGGCCCGTTGACAAAAATCAGCTCTTGACGGTATAGTTCACCCACTAAACACATTCCGGGATGACATGCAGGATCTAAAAAACTTATCACAGAAAAGTCGCTTTCCAAACTTCAAACCTTTCAGCACAGGCAACCGCAACAAACGACTGAATTCTAACTTCGAAACCAAAAGGTTCCGTCTGCCGTTTCCGGTTGGCAAGCAGCTCCAGAAACTCAAGCTCACGCTGATCTTTCTGGCCGTGGTTCTTGCGCTGACACCGGTTTGCCTTGCAACCCTGCGGCATTCTAAAGCTCCCCTGCAACATATCGGCGGATGGTTCACATCACTGACTGAGTCGACGCCAAAGCCGGTCGAGGCGGCCAAACAGCCGAGGGGCCAAAGTACGTTTGCGCTTGCCGGCAGCCTGCTCGAAAATGCCGAGATGAACGGTGACCAGCTGACTGCGAGAACATCCGAAGGCCTGCTGTTGAATTATACGGTGCAGGGGGGATTGCAAAAAAAGGTGCATGACTTCCTGGCCAAAAACCAGGTGCCCTATGGGGTTTTTGTGGCAATAGAGCCGGCTACCGGGCGGATTCTGGGCATGACATCCTATTCGTCGGTGGATCCGTCCTGGACAAAGAGTTCGGCCTACGGTTTGTACCCGATGGCCTCCCTCTTCAAGATCATTACGGCCTCGGCGGCCCTGGAGAGCCGTAAAATTACTCCCGATTCCGTGGTGGAATTTCGCGGAGGATCCACTTCCGAAACTCCGCGATATTGGGAAATCAGCCCGCGTGGTAAAAACAACCGGTTGGATGTCACCTATGCCATGGGAAAATCAATCAATCCGGTCTATGGACGAATCGCTTCCGACATTGCCGGTAAAACATCGGTGATGGAAAGCGTGTCGCGCTTTGGATTCAACCAGGAGCTGTTCCCCGGAATCCCCGCCAAACCGAGCCAGGCATCCGAGCCGCAAAGCAATAATGACCTGATGCTGATGGGAGCCGGGCTGGACCACGATGTGAAAATATCTCCGCTGCATGCCGCTGTCATCATGTCGGCCATCGCCAACGGTGGGAGGATGATGGCTCCAACTCTTACCAGCAGCGTAACTGATGACAAGGGGCGACAGAAGGAAGTCTTTGAACCCAGGGAGATGCGCCGGTTGGTCACTCCTGAAACGGCATCCTCGCTGACGCGGATGCTTTCGAGCACGGTACTGACCGGAACCTCGCGTAGAGCGTTTCACGACCGTCGCGGGCGACTGCTCCTGGATGTGTCGATAGCGGCAAAAACCGGATCGATCAACGGTGACGACCCCAAAGGTCACTATTCGTGGTTCGCGGCTTTTGCTCCACTGCAGAACCCGCGCATTGCGCTGGTGGCGCTGGTAATAAATCCTGATAAATGGAAGATCAAGGCATCACAGGTCGGCCAGCAGGCTTTGGAGGAGTTTTTCGAAAAGTAGGCGATTGCTCAGGTCCGCTGGCGGGGATTACATGGGGAATAGGCCATCAGGCGCAGTTCACCGTCCACCATTTCACCGTAGGTGTATTGTCCCATCCAGTCTCCCAGTGAAAGCAGTGTAAATGGCTTGCCGTCCAGCTTTTCCAGCAGGGCCAGGTGGAAATGCCCGGCAACCAGACCGTCGCAACCCTGCCTTTGTATCTGCCGGGCAAAATCAAGCAGAATTTTCCGGTAGTCCCAACGGGCCTTTTTGACCTGATAACCGGCCTGGCTGCGCCTTTGCAGACGTTTTTTCACCTTTAACGCCCATGCCGGCGGGAAACAGCCGACACTTGAGGCAATCACGCTGGAACGGAGTATCCGGCGCAGCAGGCGATAGTAACGATCATTTTTGTTGATCTGATCGCCATGACAGAGATAGAGTCGTTTGCCCTGCACGGTAACCGTTGCGGGGCCACTGTGGATTTCGGCTCGTAAACGTCTGGAAAAGACCTCGCCCAGGTGGAAGTCGTGATTTCCTTCGAAATACACCAGGCGGCAGCCGCTGGAAACCAGCCGCTCCAGTGAGTCAAGCACATTGTCGAACTGCCGGAACGGGTTTGACGGGAATCCGACCCAGAAGTCAAACAGGTCTCCCATGATGTAGAGGGTATCGGTCTTACCCTCCAGTTCATGCAGGAAACTTTGCATCAGCAGGTAGTTGTCGTCGGTCGGCGCTTTCAAATGGGCATCGGCCAGAAAAATGGATCGCATGGAGCGGATTGTGCTTCGACAAACCACAAAAAGTCAACAAGAAGAAAAATGGAGAACGTAATGGCCGGTGTACACAGCGTAGAAATATCCTGGGAGGATCTGCTTTCCGCTTTCACCAACGGAGAAGCTGACAGGATCTATTTCCTTGACCGATTCACAGGAGAGATCTTTTCCGTATCCGACTTCGAGAATGACGTTGAATTTCAACTGCAGCTGGATAAAAATAGCGGGCGTTTTCTCGAGATTCCTCTTTTTGACTATCACACCGAACGCCAGATCATGTCCGGTTTTATTTCATCCATCACAGACCCCAGCCTGAAAAATCTTCTGGGCGCTTCTCTGGCCGGTAAAAAACCCTACGGCAAAACGGAAGATATCCTCTCGTTCTATCCGGAAGAGGAAGAGCGCCTGCTGCTGTTGAAAGACCAGTTCCTCTCCAGCAGGCTGAAAGTCTGGCTGGAAGAAAACAACCTCTTTACCGTTGACAGGACTACCCAGGGCCTGACGCACCCCTAGGAGGGGAAATGGGGCACGAACACCACAGCCATCTGCCGCGTAACGACTACGGCAAATTCATTGCCGTCATCCTTACGTTCTGCCTGCTGGCTGTCATCGGCTATGCCCTGCAGCATACGATCTCCTGTTTCCTGCTCTCCTGGGTGATCGCCTACCTGCTGGACCCGTTTCTGGTGCGCGCAGAAAACAACGGGATCAAACGCATCTACGCCCTGGCGCTTCTGTATGTGATCCTGGGCATACTGACGGTCTTCTTCCTCACCTTCATCGTACCGGCGATTACGATAAACTGGAACGCCTTCATCCGCGACCTGCCGCTCTATATCCAGAAGATCAAACAGCTGGCACTGGAATGGAAAGCGCGCCTTCCGGACCGCTACGGCTCCGAGGAGATCGACTGGCTGATCGAAAAGGCCACCGGCAAGGTGGATACCGCCGCGGAAAAGACCGGCAACTGGTTTTACGGTTTCGGAACCAGCATCTTTTTTAACCTGTTCAATATTGTCCTTTCCCCGATCCTGGTTTTCTTCATGCTCTACTACAAGCAGACCGTGAAAGACACCATCTCGTCCTGGATTCCGGAGCATCGGCGCGAGCTAATCCTCGGCATCGGTGAAGAGGTCAACAGCAGCATCGGCGGATACCTGCGCGGCCAGGTAGTGGTTTCGATCATAGTCGCGATACTGGCGATTGTCGCGCTCTTCATTATCGATATTCCGCACCCCATCTTTTGCGGATTATTCGCCGGCGCCGCTTCAATACTGCCGTTCATCGGCGTGCTGCTCGCCACTCTGCCGGCGCTGTTCTTCGCCTGGTTCAAATACCAGTCGATAGACGTGCTTGGCCAGACCGGCATCGCCTTCGCCCTGATCTACTTCTTCGAGGGGTACATCATCAAGCCGCTGGTCTTCAAGGAGGCGATGAATCTCAACCCGCTGATAACGATCATCATGGTCATGGCCCTGGGTGAGACTCTGGGGTTCTGGGGCATCCTGCTGGCGCTTCCGATCGCATCCGCCATCAAAATAACATGGGGGCACTTCGTCCATGGCGACTTCAAACACCACTGATCCTGCTGCGACAAAAGAAACCTATTCAGTTACCGGCATGTCCTGCGCCAATTGTGCCGCACGAATCGAAAAAGAGATCAAGCTGCTGGAAGGAGTGCGGAGCGCGGTTGTCAACTTTGCCACCGAAGAGCTGACTGTCAGCCTTGATGAAACCATCATAACCGGGGATGAGGTCACACGGAGAGTGGAAGAGCTGGGTTACGGCATCAGACGTCCCGAACCGCCCGGGGAGCTTACATTCGGTGTGCGCGGCCTGCACTGCGCCTCGTGCGTAAACACCCTGGAAAGCAAACTGCTGGAAAACCCAGCCATTACTACCGCCATCGTCAATCTGGCCGCCGAAACCGGTTTTGTCCGTTTTGATCCGCAAAAGCTGACCCAGTCCGATATCCTTGCGATTGTCCATGCCGCCGGTTACACGCCGGTCGAGCTGCGCGAATCCGAAGCCGCCGTGGATGATGCGTTGCGCTCGCAGCGCAACTGGCTGATCATATCGCTGGTTGCCGCCCTGCCGATCATGCTGACCATGGGCATGCACTCCAATCGGGCCGTGATGCAGCTGAATCTGCTGCTGGCCACCGCGCTGCAGTTCTCGGCCGGCCTGGTCTTCTACCGCGGCGCCTGGAGCGCGCTCAAAAATGGCACGACCAACATGGACGTGCTGGTGGCGCTGGGCACTTCCGCGGCCTATTTCTACTCGCTGGCGGCCTACTTCGGGCTGCTGGGCGCCCACAGCGCGGTTTTTTTCGAGACTTCGGCCATGCTGATCGCCTTCATCAGGCTGGGCAAATACCTTGAGGCGCGGGCCCGGGGCAAAGCGGGCGAGGCGCTCAAGAGCCTGCTGCACCTGCAGGCCGACAAGGCCATCCTAGTGACCGAAACCGGCGAGAAAGAGGTGCCGGCCTCGGTGGTGCGGGTCGGCGATGTAGTGCTGGTGCGGGCCGGCGACACTGTGCCGGTTGATGGCGAGGTAGTGGATGGCGGCGGCGCGGTTGACGAGAGCATGGTCACCGGTGAATCGCTGCCGGTATTTAAAAAACCGGGCGACAGCGTCACCGGTTCCACCATCAGCACCAATGGCATGATGCGGATTCGCGCCACCCGTATCGGCGAGGCCACCCTGCTGGCCCAGATTGTCAAGATGGTGCGGGAAGCGCAGGGGGACAAGGCGCCGATTCAGCGTTTTGCTGACGCGGTTTCGGCCTGGTTCGTGCCGTTAGTGCTGCTGATGGCGGCAGCCACATTCCTGGTCTGGTTCAACCTGCTCTCCAGCGACTTCCTGACCGCCTTCCGCTTTGCCATTGCCGTGGTGGTGATCGCCTGCCCCTGCGCCATGGGGCTGGCCACGCCGACCGCGATCATGGTCGGCAGTGGCATAGCGCTGAAGCGGGGGATACTGGTCAAGAAGGGTTCGGCGCTGGAGATCATCTCGGGGCTGCAGGTGCTGCTGCTGGACAAGACCGGTACCCTGACCAGGGGGACGCCAGAGATGACCGACCTGGTCCCGGTGTCCCGCCACGTTGATCCGGAAAAGCTGCTGGAGTGTCTGGCCACCGCCGAAGCCTATTCCACCCATCCGCTGGCCCAGGCGGCGCTGGCAGCGGCGCGCGAAGCCGGCATCGAGCCGGGTGAGGCGATTGATTTCGATGAGCGGGGCGGCTACGGCATCACCTGCTCCTATGGCGGCTACCGCCTGGCGGTCGGCAACGAGCGGCTGATGCAGGAAGATGGCATCGATCTGGCGCCGCTGGCAAAAAAGGTGGCCAGTTTGACAGCGGCCGGAAAATCGCTGGTATACGTGGCTGCCGGCAAAGCGCTGGTGGGTGTGGCCGCCTTCGCCGACACGCTCAAGCCCGGCTCGGCCGACGCCGTGGCCGAATTGCGTGCTATCGGCATCAAGACCTGCATGATCACCGGCGACCATGCCGATGTGGCCGCGGTAGTGGCGAAGCAGGCCGGCGTGGACAGTTTCGAGGCGGAAGTGCTGCCGGGGCGCAAGCAGGAGATCGTCAGGGAATACCAGGGGCGCGGCCTGATCACCGGTATGGCCGGCGATGGCATCAACGACGCTCCGGCCCTGGCCCTGGCCGACATCGGCATCGCCATCGGCGGCGGCACCGACGTGGCCAAGGAGACCGGCGACATCGTCTTGATGCGTGATGACCTGCTGGACGTGGTGCGGGCGATCAAGATCGGGCGGGCCACCCTCACCAAAGTCAAGCAGAACCTGTTCTGGGCGCTGTTCTACAACATTCTCGGCATCCCGGTTGCGGCCGGACTGCTGTCAGGCTACGGCATCACCCTCAGACCGGAATACGCCGGGCTGGCAATGGCTTTTTCATCGGTTTCGGTGGTGCTGAATTCGATCATGCTGAAGAGGGTGGAAAAGCAATTGTAACTCAGCAGTGTCCGGTTTGGTTAATGCAGTTGTCTTAAAAGTCCCCCCTCTCCTTGCGGGAGGGGGTTAGGGGGTGGGGGAATTTGCCATATTTGATACTGCCGGCAGCTTCACCCACCCCTCAATCCCCTCCCGTCCCCAAAAGTAGGTGCCTCTAGGCAAGGGAGGGGAGGCAAAATGCAAAGACCAAACCGGACAACTCTGATTGTAACTGGGAGATGGCTGTTAATAAAATCACAGGGTAAACAAATGCCCTCTCCTGAACGTGAGAGGGCATTTGTTACATGAAAATTTGTTGACGGCTACAAGGAGTACAACAGTTTAATAACGGGATGGGAAAGGCGCGCCAAATCTACAGCGACTCATGCCGCCATTAAAACTTCTCCTTCCCTCCGGGCAATCTCGATAATCGCGCTGGAATCATCATTCAGCCATTGTATGGAACCGCATGGAATCGGCTCAATCCGGCTGTCGGTCCGGGCGGCGACCCGCCACAGGAGGTTAATGATGCTCCTGTCTTTCATGTCGTCGAACTGGGGTGAGATGATCAAAAGATCAATATCGCTCCATTCATCGGCACGGCCCCTGGCCCGTGAGCCGAAAACCACCGCGCGTTCGACCGTGATGCCCCGCAACGAGAGAGCTGCGAGATAGTTTTTTACGGATGTCAGAACAGATTGTTCAAGCATCGCAGTACCTCGAAAATCCGCGCCATGTAGTCAGCTGCCTCCTCATTCGAGGGTGGAGGTATGAGCATCTCAGGATACCGTCCTTCGATATTAAACTCGTTAACATCAGCCAAGAGGTCAACCTGCCCCTCGGAGAGTTTCAATCCCGCAATTTCAGCCAACCTCACGAGATTGTGGATTCTCGGGGCCAACTCTCCGGTAGTACGGCAAACATGCGCCTTCAGCGTTTTTTCCAGCGCAAGATGGGCAATGAACAGGGCATGCCTGATCTTGTCCCGGCCAATCAGCTCCCTGGCCACGGCCCAATCCTCGTCCGCACCGTTTCGCCAATGCAGTATCTGTTTGCTTATATCAATCATGCCCATCTTGTACCACAAAACATGTGGCAACGCATTCATAAACTGAATTTCGACAAAGCCAGGAGCATCCCAATAATAGAGCAAACAAAAGCCCTCTCCTGAACATGAGAGGGCTTTTGTTATGCCAATTTTGTAACTGTTCAGCACTTGTTTCATAACCCCACCTGTCCGCCCCTTAACTTAAGGGGCGGGACGCACTGATGTTGCACAGTGGTATCTGGCAGGTTGATTCTGCTTTTGCTCCCCTCTTAAGATAAGAGGGGCCGGGGGAGTTATGAAGGGTATGCTGAATAGTTACCCAATTTTAAATCAAAGATTTTGTTCGGTTGGTATCAACAAGTTAATTAGCTGCAATATTATTGATGTTTTGGTTATTTGATTGTACACTTCGACCGCCGGTTGACGTCCTGAAACTGATGTCAGCTTGGTCACTCCAAACACTCCACCCCGAACCGCTGGAACCGTTGTCGAAACTGTTGGCTTGATATACATTTCAAGAAGCAAATTGGAGCTTCCATATGAAAAACGGTAGAAACAGGCAGGAAGGGAAATCCTGGTTCATATTGCTCGTTACGGCTGTCATGCTGTCAATGAGCATTCTTGTCGGCGCGGAAACTGTTACTTGGAACAATGTGTCCGGCGGGCTCTGGAATGCGTACACCAACTGGACTCCAATCGGAGTCCCGGTTCCCGGAGACAATGTCGTTGTCAACAATGCCGGAGCCAATACCGTCTTGCTTAACTCCGCGGCAACAATCAACACCCTTACAATCGCTGATGACTCTAATCTCACTCTGGGTTCAGGCCAGCTCACGCTGACGTCAGCTATACCAACGGTTCTATACAATCTCACCATCACAAAAGCCGGTGACGGCAGCGGCACTGTCAAAAGTCTGCCGGCGGTAATTGACTGCGGAACAAGCTGTAATTCGGTGTTTGAAAAGGGGAGCATCGTAACGCTGACTGCAAACCCATCTGTAGGTTCACTCTTTAACGGTTGGACGGGTGGGGATTGCACTGGCACGGATGTCTGCTATGCAACAATGAATGCCGATACAAATGTCATGGCCACTTTTACAAAAATCCCTGCTCCGTCTGCCGCATTCATGGCAGCACCGGCTGTAAATCTGAACGTCCAATTCACCGATACTTCCACTGGTAATCCCACATCATGGCTCTGGGATTTTGGAGATGGTGGTACAAGTACCTCTCAAAATCCGTCACATACATATGCAAATTCCGGAACATACTCAGTAAGTCTGACTGCATCAAACATAACCGGTTCAAATACATTTATTACTTATATTGGTGTCACTGCCCCTGGTAGTTCGAGGCTCACCTTTGCACCAGTACCGGATAGTGATCAAATAACAAAAACCAATGTCTTGATTAATCAAGCTTATGTAAATCTTTATCCGGAGCTGATGAATGAGACCCTTGTTAGAGCGATGTTTTCCGATATCAATGCTGTCATTGCCAAGGATCCGGGCAACAAGAAACGCTACGAGCTTAATAAGCTGATTGTTTATCCGGATTCAGATTTTAACACCACCACGGATAATGTTACTAATAACCCGATTTATTTTTCGGATAATAATTTTGTCAGCAATCCTAGTTTTGGAGGAGCAACATTGTTGTTGTGGTATTATACTGGTTCGGGGCAGGACTTTATTAATAATAAGCCAAAGTTTTTCGTCGAAAATGGCAATGGTACTGGGTATAATACTGTTAATATGATTAATGGAAAAAAATATTCAATGTCATATATTGCCAGAACTGGTGCTGAAGATTATCTACTTATACTGCGTGATTCACCGCTTACTTATGTGAATGGATTTGGCGCGCATGATGCCGCACTTGGTGGTGTTTTACATGAACTTGTCGGACATGGTGGTGCAGGTCTCGGGTATCCGGAAGAGTACAGTTTGAATTTTGTGGACAATTCCGGAACATTGCCAAACCTTGGCGTGTTTGATTTTACTTCACTATTTCCAACTGATTCCATGGGAAAATTTGATGTTGTAAAATACAATATTCTGGAAAACCGTTTTAATGATCTGAATTATTATTTCATTGGAAACAATCCGGTTTCCCAGTTTGATCTTTATCAAATTTCCAATGTGGTCAAAACAATGACAATCAAGGTTAAGGTTGTGGATGCGTTTGGAAATCCTGTTCCTGCTGCGGTTGTTACGTCTTATGGTGGCGTGGCAGTTGTTCCGGGAACTGGTATTGGATCACCCCAGAACATGATTGCCTTGCTGGAAACCTTGACCACTGATGCAAATGGCATGGCGACACTGACCAATGACTTCAATGTCAGCTGGTTTGCAAAAGGAATCAAAGCCGTTAAAGGTCCCCAGCTCGGCGGTGCGGTGTTAACTTCAGTTGATCTGAAGAAAGCTTATTGGATGCAAAACATTAATGAACACTTCATGGATATTACCATCCAGTGATTGATTGAACTGCATATGGTGTATGAATTACCTAACCCTTTCCGAATGCTCGGGAGGGTTTTTTTACAGATCGATAGTAAGAAGAATATTCCATGAAATCCTCGTGAAAGTTGACCATTTCTTTTTAACGTCAGTCAGTACGCTTATTCAGAACATTGACAGGCACATTATGTTGCATTATTGTGTGCATATGGGAGACACACAAATGAGAGCGACAATTGCAATAGACGACGCGTTGTTCGAGGAGGCCTTTTCTCTTTCGAATGTCAAGACAAAGAAGGAACTAATCAACCTGTCGTTGCAGGAATTTATCCGCAAAAAACGGCTGGAGCACCTGGCCGGCATGTATTCCTCGGGCGCGGTCGCCATGACCTGCGAAGAACTGGAGGAGTACCGCACCGATGACAAATGACATCGTCATTGCCGACACCACCGTCTGGATACATTTCCTGCGCGGTTCAGGCATTCAGTTTCAGGAACGCCTGGTCCCGCTGATCATGGCCGACCGGCTGGCCACGACGCCGGTCATCATCATGGAGATTTTAAGGGGCGCAAAGACACAGCGTGAATATGACAGGCTGAGCAAGGATCTGGCGGCGCTGCGCTGCTTTGATGTTTCTGCGAAAGTGTGGCAGCGGGCCTGCAAACTTGGCTATGCGCTCCGGCACAAAGGGATCAACGCACCGCTGACAGACACGCTGATTGCAGCCGTGTCCCAGGAACAGGATGCGCTTCTGTTGCACTACGACCGGCATTTCGAGATGATTGCCGCCGCAACCCCGCTCAGGCATGAATATCTCAAAGCGTGAAATCGCAAGTATCCACACTCCCCTCAACACTGTTTAAAAATATTCCAGATCCCAGAGGTACACCATGAAAGTAACCGCATTCAATGGAAGTCCCCGCCAGGGGGGCAACACTTCGCAGCTGATCGGCCACGTCTTTTCAGCGCTCGAACAGGAAGGCATCGAGACCGAACTGGTCCAGGTGGGGGGCGAGATGCTGCATGGCTGCATCGCCTGCTACCAATGCTTCACCCGCAAGGATAAACGCTGCGCGGTACTCGACGACATTGCCAATGACTGCATCTCAAAGATGCTGGAATCGGACGGCATCATCATCGGCTCTCCTACCTATTTCGCGGCTCTGACTCCCGAAACCAAGGCGTTGATCGACCGTTGCGGCATGGTGTCGCGCGCCAACGGCGACATGTTCAAACGCAAGGCCGGAGCGGCGGTGGTGGCTGCGCGCCGGGCGGGAGCCATCAACGTGTTCGACACGATCAATCATTTCTTCACGATCGGGCAGATGATAATTCCCGCCTCGAACTACTGGAATATGGGCATGGGCAGGAATATCGGCGATGTGAACCAGGATGAGGAAGGGGTCCATACGATGCAGGTGCTGGGCGAAAACATGGCCTGGCTTTTGAAGAGGATTGCGGGGTAGGGGAGAGAGCGGAAGGCCGGCAGAGACTCCGCAACGGGATGCCTCTGCCGGCCAACTTGTGTCTGACAGTTACAGCAGGGCTTTGGCGGCTGCGATCGCGGCCGCGTAATCCGGTTCGGCGGTGACTTCCGGAACGATCTGGATGTAGCGGATCTTGTTGTCGGCATCCAGGACGAAGACCGCCCGGGCCAATAGCAACAACTCCTTGATCAGTACGCCGTATGCAAGGCCGAAGGAGCGCTCGCGATAGTCAGAGAGCGTCACCACCCTGTCAATGCCGGCCGCTCCGCACCAGCGTTTCTGGGCAAAGGGGAGATCCTGGCTGATCGTCAGCACAACCACATCTCCCGGCAGGGCCGCGGCTTCCTGGTTGAAACGGCGGGTTTCTGTGTCGCAAACCGGGGTGTCCAGCGACGGTACGGCGCTGATGATCTTGACCTTGCCGGCGTAGGTTGCCAGGGTGGTTGGCGCCAGGGCGTTGTCAACCACGGTAAATTCCGGGGCCGCATCCCCTACCTTGAGTTCCGGTCCCAGCAGGGTCATCGGATTGCCTTTGAAGACTATGATTCCGTTTTTTTCACTCATGACAAATCCTCCTCGTTAAGTTCTACCAATTTCGGCAGTGTACAGCAATCTTCACTCTTTGCAACTCCAAGATCGAGAAGTTCGAGCAATTCAAGGAACTGCATCACCAGGCGATAGGTGATGCCCCACAGTACCGGTTTGCCTTCTCCGGGAAGCCGGATGGCGGGGACTTCAAAAGATCTGTCATCGAAAGCAACCGGCGACAGGTGGTGACGCCCACGATCACGCACATCCGAAAGCCTGATCCAGAAAGCGTCGCTTACTTCCTCGCTCAACACCGGATCGGCGCCTTTGTTGCCGATCCCGTACACGCAGCAGGAAACCCACACGGGCAGATTGGTGCCGACGATGTCGGACAGTCGGCCAAGATACCACTCCTCTTCCAGATCGATACCGATCTCTTCCCATGTCTCACGTCGCGCTGTCTGGCAGACCTGTTCGCCTGCTTCCCATTTGCCGCCGGGGAAGGCGATGTGTCCTGACCAGGGGTCCAGATGATGGGCGGCCCGTTGAATGAAGAGGATTTCCATGTCATCGGCCTGCTGTCGTATGATCAGAGCCACGGATGCGAGAGTCCGCCCGGCCGTATCCGGAATTTCATCGCAATCCCTGGAAAGTAATGCCGCGATGCGCTTAAAATTGTAACTTTGTCGTATCTGTTCACTATTCATGTATAAAATTGTTCCTGTCAGTATATTGCTTATATCCTTACCCCATCACTACGGATCGTCAAGGGAAAATTATTGCCATGTTTTCCTGGGATATCGGCACAGGATTTGCTGAATTATTTGCGGTTATTTATAGTTATTTTTAACTGTTCCGGCGTAGAACCAGTAACTACCTTTGTTCTGTGTGTGTCCAGAGGTGTCGGGTCGTCCCGTTTACAGTTGCTTCCGGATATTTATTCAGTTATTTTGAGACATGTTTGCAAAAAAAATGGTCCTTAGGCCGAACCGTTGAAATCTTTTGCCCTTCAATCAAGCTGGATGGTTGGCTCATAAAATGTGTAAAGGCAGATTCATCCAATTAGTGCTGTTGCTGTCAGTCGCGTTCTACGGTTTTCACTGTTCCGATGCTACTGCCGAAGATGGCTTTTCATGGCCGATTTCCTGCGTGCCCGGAGTGGACTGCGCCGGCCGGCATTTCCGTATCGGTTATCCTGATGTTGCCGGAACCGGCCTCTCCTTTGCGTGCAGCAAGCCGGGTTATACCGGCCATCAAGGCACAGATATCGTCGTGTCCTCGGTTGATCAGGGCATCAAGGCCATGGCTGCCGCGGACGGCGTTGTAAAGTGGACCCGGGATGGCCTGTTCGACCGTTGTCCGAATGATTCCGAACACGAATGTGACGAACGTGAGAAAAGCCGGCTTTCAACGGGAGGCAAGGATGGCGCAACGCTTGGCTTCAATGCCGGAAATTTCGTTGTCCTGGAACACAGGATCGATGACACTCGCTATCTGACGTTGTATGCCCATCTTCGCAAAGGTTCACTGAAAGTCGCTCCGGGGCAAAGAGTTTCTCGCATGCAAACGCTTGGCGAAGTTGGAAGTTCCGGCAACTCCCAGATTCCCCATCTGCATTTCGGCGTTTACAAAGAGGAAGCCGGCATGTATCGCCCGGTTGATCCCTGGAAAGGAGCCTGCAACACCAGTAGCAACGGTCTGTGGGCTTCCGCGGTGCCATACCGCACCGATGAACTTTTGTTGGCGCATCCAGGTGAGAATATAGTCAACGAATCCGGGGTCTATCTTCAGACGATCCAGCGCAGCCGGCCCAAAAACAGATTCTATTGACCATCATTTGACTTGAGAGGTATTGATGCTGATCCCGATAATTACCACCACAAGAGAACCTGATTCCGTTCCCCCCCATGTCCTTGACAGGATGCTTGCCAGCGGAGAAATTCATGCCTTTGAACGCTCCAGCGGCTGGGCCATGGTTGGCCGTGACCCGATCAGATCCGCCAACAGGCCGTTTCGCGGAGTGGAGCGCCGCCGTTCCGTCGTGTTTCACCAGACATCACTCGCCGCATAAAAAACTGCAATTAGTCGTAGCATCCGGTCGTGAGATGTATTGCACTGTTGAGGCCTTTTCTGGTAATAGTCGGCATCGGAATTGCCGACAGGAGCTTGCCATGAAAATAGCCGTACTTTTTACACTGATGTCAGTCTTGCTTATATCCGGATGCAAGTCCGGAGAAAAAAATGCTGCGGAACTGTTGGAAACCGCCCGTTTTGAAGAAAAGCAGAATAACCGCGAGCACGCCACTAAGCTGTATGACGAGATAATCCGCAAGTATCCCTCATCCCAAGCCTCCCGGGATGCCGCAGCACGCCTGGAAGAAATCAAACGACCCAAACCCTGATGTCCCGAGTCCCCTCCGTATCGATCCTGATGCCGGTCCGCAATGAGGAGCGTTATCTTCAGGCGGCGCTGGATTCACTCTATCGCCAGACCCTTGACGATTGGGAACTGGTGGCGGTTGATGACGGTTCCAGCGACAGCACCCCCCGGATTCTTGCCTCGGCTGCCGCAAGTGACAGCCGGATAAAAATGATCCGGCGCGATGGTGGCGGCCTGGTGGCAGCGCTGAATACCGGGCTCGTGGCCTGCAGTTTCAAACATTTCCCCCGGACATCGCTGAAGCAGGGGATGGTGGATTACGAAACCTGGCAGAATTCGCTGCAGAACCACACTCTGATCAGCAAAGACCTGTTTGTCGAATCCCCTTTCGTGCATCCCGGGGTCATGTGCCGCAGGAGCATACTGGAACAGCTGGGGGGGTATCGTGACCACGGCTGGGCGGAAGACTATGACCTCTGGCTGCGGATGGCGGCTGCCAATGTGCATTTCGCCCGGCTGCCCGGGCGGTTCTTCTTCTGGCGCGATCACCCGGAACGCGCCACTCGCACCATGGATGAATACTCCTCCAATGCCTTTCGTTCGTGCAAAATGCACTATCTCCGTCAGGGGTTTCTGAAAGGATGTTCCGAGGTGGTCATGGCCGGCGCCGGGATCGAGGCCAGAGCCTGGCAGCGACTGCTGGCGGCCAATGGCATCAGTGTCTGCCACTGGCTCGACGTCGATCCTCGCAAAATCGGCCGCACACTGCATGGAGCGCAGGTTACCCGTCCGGAAGAGCTGGATTTGTCCGGAAGAAAAATGCTGGCCGCGATCGGTGTCCGCGGAGCACGCCAGCAGTTCAGGGAACTGGCCAATCAACTCGGTTGGCAGGAAGGCATGGACTTTGTCTGTGTCGCATGATAAAAAGCGTAAACACAAGGAGGTGCCAAGCTTATGAAACTAATTTTATCAATCCTGATTACAGCACTCATTTTAACATCGCCTGTTTTTGCCGCCCAGGACGACGAGCTGATGGAAAAGATCAAGCTGCTTGAACAACAGATTCAGGAGCTTAAAGAACTTAAGGAACAGCAGAAAGTCGGAGTAGCCAAGCAGGAACAGTGCATCCGGGCCGTGGGCAGGGAAAAATTCTGCACCTGCCTCGGAGAAAATCTTCCGCGCGAGGTGAGCTTTGAACAGTACATTCACACCATCGTGACACCCAAAGACGCTCTCGGTTATCCCGGCATGACCGCGGATCAGAAAAAAACTGTGGACGCCACGATAGCTGTCCGTGACAAGTGTGTGGAAAAGGGGTTTTTTAAATGATTCCCAGTAAAGAAGATTTGGCGCTTTCAATTGATGAAGCGGAATGGAGCAGCCTGCGGGCACATCTTGAGCGTGGCGGCCTGATCCTGGTTGACGATTCTCTGGATCTGGCCGATACAGCACTGAAAGTGGCCTCGGATGACATAGACATTATCCAGCACCTGGTTGAAACCGGCATGATCGGCAAACCGTCGGAAGCCAAGATCCGTTCCTGGGATGATAACAAAATGAAAAAGTTCTCGATGCTGATCGTCAGCCCCTATGTCCTCTTCCAGGAGAAGGTGCCGACCTTTCATTGACTCATCCCGTTCCGGCAGGAAGGAGACAGCCGTTGGATATAACGCTCAACAACATAGAGGTTCGCGTGCTTGGTAGTCTGGTGGAAAAAGAGCTCACGACACCCGAATACTACCCGCTTTCACTCAATTCGCTGACCAACGCCTGCAATCAGAAATCCAATCGCGATCCGGTGATGGCTCTGTCGGAAGAAGAGGTGGTACGTGCCCTGGATTCGCTTCGCTTCAAACAGCTGTCGGTGATATCGGCCGATGGCGGCCGGGTGCCGAAGTACCGGCATCTGCTGGCCGAAAAACTGGGGCTGGTCCCGGCTGAACAGGCGGTTTTATGCGAACTGCTACTGCGTGGACCCCAGACCGTCGGCGAACTGCGCACCAGATGCGAACGGATGCACCCTTTTGGCGACCTGTCGGCTGTCGAAGTTGTGCTGCAGGAGCTGATGGAGCGCGAGTCGCCCATGATCGCACTGATGGCGCGTCAACCTGGCCGCAAAGAGGGGCGCTATGCCCAGTTGTTCTCGGAGCTGCCGGAAAGTGGGGCGGAGGGCGCGGAATCCGCTCCCGAGGCCGCCCGTCAGCGGGTCAATGCTGAAAACGAGCGAGTTGCCAGACTGGAAGAAGAGATGGCCGTCCTGCGCACCGAGATGGAAGATCTCAGACAACTGGTCGATGAGTTCAAGAAGCAGTTCGAGTAGTAGATAATTCCTGTTCCCATCCATTTGAAAATCGCGTGATTATGCAGATAATTAACGGTTATCTGCATAATCATCCTCGTATGATCCTGATTTATCTGCCATCTACAACAACTCTCCCTAATAAATGAACTAAAGCCGTTGCTTCCTGCCGGTATTACTGATGGTTACATGTTTAACGGCACGGTTCTCCACCTTTGGTATCACCACTCCCACCCTTTGGAATTAATCCTTTCGGACGATGAATAAACAACCTTTCGCGCTATTGCCAACCATTCTTATTCTGATAAAACATTAATGATACGAATCAGTTATATCAGCTCGACAGAGCCAATCGCAAGCAGACGAAAGGAGTACACAATGGCCAATGTACGCAGTAAATGGACAAACAACACCGTGGCGCCGGGAACGATGCTGCCCGCTTCGGAGTGGAGCGATGCCGCCATGATGACGATTCCGGCCGGTTACATGATGGTGAAAAATGACGCCGACAACCTGTACATCATCCTGGATGTGGTAGGGGATAAGGGCAACGACCCCGGTACCAACGACTATTACTGGTTGGTAATCGACAGCGACAACAACGGTGCGGTAACCACCGACCGTGACGTGCTCTACAGTCCCTGGCCGGGACAGCCGAACCGGTTGGGCCGTTGGATCATGGCCCGTCCCAACGCGACCTGGCCGGCTCCCAACAGTCAGGTGATTGCCTCCTCCACCCGTATGAGCTTTGGTCCAACTTCCCATTCACCGTTAAACCATCGTATCTGGGAGATTCGTCTCTCCCTGAGCGAAATGGGAATAACGCTGGATCCGACCGGACCCGCACCGGTTGTCAGATTCGGCCTGCGTATCGCCTCAAGCACCCCGTCGTTCATCTTCGAGTATCCGGTCAATCCGTTAAGCGCCTTCTCCAGTTTCCATAAGATAATCCTGGCCAACATGGCTCCGGCAATTTATCCGGCCGGCACAGCCGGAGTGGTAATCGGCGGGGTGGGGATCATACCGGCTACAAAAATCAACGCTGCCGGTTATGCGACCATTTCCGAACCATATCGGATAAATCCGGATGCGGCGGCCTTTGGCGGTACCCTTGACCTGATCGGCAACACCGCGACCCTGCCAGGCCTCTGGGCCGCCGGAGCCAGGAAATACAGAGTCCTGCACCGTTTCGGCAATACCCTTGCCGAGGTGAACGCTGCTGCATGGGCGCCGATTCGCCAGAACTGGGCCAATTACCGCTGGACCGGGACCACCCATGTGTGGGAGTCTTTCGGTCCGGACTCCAACCACCTCTATCCATTGGTAAACCCTGCGCTGGACTATTCGATCAAGGCGCTGCTCTTCCAGTGGAACACGTCTACCGAGCCGAACAACATCCACCAGTTCAAAATAGATTTCTACAGGACGGCCGCGATACCTGTCGCCTCACCGCCCCAGATACTCACTCTGCGCCTGGACAACAAACTGCCCGAGGTAAAACTGATCGATACGCTCCACAACGGCCTTCCGGTTGCGCCATGCGCGATCGAGTACATGGCCGATTCGAATGACGGTGTCCAACTGGCATTCAAGGCGTTTGATCCGGAAGGTGATCTGTACAACTACACCCTTTCCGCCGAATGGGGCGCCGGTCAATCCGAGGTAATCGCCACCGATTCCTATGCCAACCCGGCAAACCGTACCACTGCACCGGTCTGGCACGGCATTTCATCAGCAACCATGCCGGCATCACCAGGGAAATGGGTGCCACCGGTTACCTGTGCCTACCTGTTCCGTATCTCGGCCTGGGCGCGGGTAACCAACGGCTACACCTATCCGTACAGATGGGTCAGCGACTTCCGCACTCTAACACTCGTCAAACCCGGAATAAAGCTGACCGTCAAGCCAAAACCGCCGTTAGTGGAGATGATTCCGTACGGTTTCGATACAAAAGGTAAAATCGTGGGAAAAGGAATAGAGCCGAATAAGCTGGGACGGGAAACTTTAACAAAATAATATTACTCCGGAGTAATGAGGGAGGGCAGGGTGAAACCTGTCCTCCACCCTACCCGTAATTCCACCCCGCGGCAATTCTCTCATGATGGGATGGTTATGATCCTGTCTCCAGTATATCCTGCCATAATGACTAAAACCTTTCAGACACGAACCCCGGAAAGTGCGGCCGGATTTACTATTTTAATTGGGAACTCCGTTGCTATTGCTGAAGGAAGTAGTGAACTCGCCATGAAACTCGTGCTGCAATCCGGAGCTTTCCTGGCGGGGGATGGTGGGAGGTGGTGCGACTACGGGATTGATTTTGTCACGGACTGCGGGCTCGCGGGTTGGAAACAGGTTGGCAAGGGGGATCCCGGCGGTGCCTCGGTCGGGTGTTCTGGCGGAGGCATGCCCACCGGCTTGAAAGGCAGCCTGGTTTTTATCGGCACTGGCGGATTTGACAGCTTCAGGTTCCTGGGCGTGACTTTCCGGTGAAGTTAATAAAGTCAAGAATATGATTGAAACAACGATGGTTGATTTGATCATTTTTAACTCCGGTCGTGTCCGCTGTTGTCAGGTGAGGCCCTGGAACTCTTGCCTTTTTCTGATATTTTAAAACACTTAAAATTACCGTTAATTGTTTGATTCTGACGTTATGCCCCGCTGTTCCATGACGTATGTAACATACTCCTCACCGATTCGGCTGTCACTGAGTATGCAGCCTCGGCGCTCGAATGCCTGTTTTACCTCGAACTTGTCCTGAATGGGGATTCCCGAGAGAATCAGGGTGCCTCCGGGGCGGGTAATACTGACCATGTCTGCGGCAAGAGCCAGGAGCATATCAGCGTAGCCATTGGCAAGAACAAGGTCGAAAGAATCGTCGGTAAGGCAGGCGAGTTCACCACAGATGCTGACGACCCGCCCGTCCAGATCATTCAGACTTACGTTATCGGCGCAGGAGACGGTCGCTTGCAAGTCGTTGTCGAGCGCGACGACACGCGAGGCGCCCAGCCTGGCCGCTGCAATGGCGAGGATACCGGTGCCGCTGCCGAGATCCAGGACGGTGGCGCCGGAAATCCCGGCCAGCATTGAAAGCTCCTCCAGGCAGGCGACGGTTGTCTCATGCTCCCCTGAGCCGAAGGCGCCCTTTCTGCCCAGTATGACCGGAATTCCGCTGGTTGAGGTTTCACCTTCGGGGATGATGGTAAACGGTCCGATTGGAAACGAGCGGAAAATGCGTCCGTGCATGTTAAATTCTCCTGTTGGCTGTAAATCTTATATGTTTGACCCTGTATGCTCCACTTTGTAAAGGCGTATTCATTCTGCACAAAGTATTTGCTTGCAGCTCATTTGTCTGAATGGTCGTGGGGAACCACAACTGTACGGGTGATGGATGAGCCGCTCCCGGCCTCGTTCCTTGCATAAACCGTGATTGTGTAATGCCGCCCGTCCTTGTCCTGGCCGTGGCGCATGGCTTCAACCGGAAGCGCGACGGTGAAATTTCCACCCGTATCAATCCTTATCTTGCCGATGCCGGAGATCATGCGGTATTCATCCTCAATTGCGTAGCCGGCCTCGGCGACCGTGCATCCGGCCGGCATCTGAACCGTACCGGTAACGACCACCTGGGTCATGCTGTGATCCGGTGGCCAAATGATCAAAGGCTGTAGCGAATCAAGCGTGACGACCGGAATGCCGCTGCATTGAGAAGGTACGGTCACATCTATCCGGATACCGTTGCCCGGCTGGGCGACGTCGTGAGCAGCCATGGCCCGCGACAGCATGTAAGCGGAGTAGACACCGGTTGACGTCCCGTCGGGAACACGAATTGTCAGCAGCGAAGCGGCGCTGGAACTGCCGAACAGGAACGCGCTGGCCGGCGAAACTGACAGCCACTCGGCCGGCAGGTTGGCGTTGACGAGCCTGTCCATGAAAAACAGGAAGTAGGTCGGTGAACTGCCGTCTTCAACCCCGACCTTTATAAATGCCTGCTGCTCGGCTCCGGCTGGTATCGTCAGGGACAGGCTTTCCGGCTGATAAGCCAGCGATGAAGCCGAAACAGTCCCGGCTGTCCAAACCAGGCACATTGCGACAAAAACTGCCAGACATCTCTTCATGTAGCACCTCCCTGCTGAAATAGAATGACGTAAAAACTTCGAATGCTGTCAGCGGTTTGCAGGCTGGAACGGTTTGTAGCGTTAAAAATTTTGTATTCTAGCTGTTTGTGTACAGCCGGGTCAACCGGTTTCCCTGCGTGGCCGGTGCAGCCCGGTCCTGCAACATCAGGTTCCGGGGCGTGACTTGCGAATGAACTGGAATTCAGGAGGCAAAGAGATTGGAACTTCGATTTCTGCTCTTTAAAATGGAAAATGGAGAACCGCTTCTTTTCTTACCTTGACATGTACTTGGTATCACCTATACTACCACTATGAGCTTCGATATCGTTATGGATACAAATGTTCTCGTAGCCGCGCTCAAATCGTCGCGTGGCGCTTCATTCCGTATGCTTTCGTTGGTGGAACATGGTATTTTCACCCTGCATGTATCGACTCCGCTAGTCTCGGAATACGAGGCGGTTCTAAAGCGTGGCATTACTTCACTATCGGGTGAAGAGATTGATGATATCATAGATTTTCTCTGTTCAAGAGCAGTGCTGAATAAAATCTTCTACCTTTGGCGGCCTGTGTTGAAAGATCCGGATGACGATTTTGTTCTGGAGCTTGCTGTCAAAGCAAATGCGGCTATTGTCACCTGGAACGTAGCCGACTTTAAACACGCCGCGCGGTTTGGCATAGCAGTGTTGACCCCGCGTGATTTTCTTGCATCCCTGGAGGTACAGCCATGAGCGCAATCAGCGTCCGTCTTCCCGATTCGATCCATAAAATGGCCCGAGAAGTTGCCAGTGAGGATCATATCTCTCTAAATCAGTTCATTGCCTCTGCGGTGGCCGAAAAACTCTCCGCCCTTACGACAGAAACATATCTTGCCGGTCGTGCTGCACGTGGCTCTGTTGACAAGTTCCGCGCCGCATTAGCCAAGGTTCCCGCGGTAGAACCGGAAGAATTTGATAGAATCTGATCAACATGCTTCACCAATTTCCTTTTCCGGCACCCGTGAATCCCCGGGTGGTGTGGGGAGAGGGACAGAAAAGCTCCCCCTTACCCCGATTGGCCCCTCGCTTTTTACTTTTGTCTTGTATCAAGGACTGTTACGCCTTCGAGGGGGTAGTGGAAAACAATAATCCCTTTTCCGGATAATGTTTCACGTTTCTGGTAGCTACCTTATATCCCTTAACAAGTGCAGTTGCTGCGATCAGGCAGTCAAGTGAAGTAAGCGTAACTCCCTTAGCGCGATACTTTCGATACAACTCCCCACCCTTAATTGCAATTTCTGGAGTAATTGGTTCAACAGCGCAGGCCTCTATGAAATTATGCGTCACAACCTTCTCCGCATCACGCATCCCAGCTGTTAACTCATACACAGTCAACACACTGATCACCGCCTTGCCATCACTCCACAAACCACCCTTGGCTTCCAACTTGTCAACTTGGAAGACAGCAGCCTCTTAATGGGTGACCCTATAGATGACCTCTCGCAGGCACTTTTTATCTCAGTCGCGTTGCTTCATCTTTTGTAACAAGATAATCAACGTACTTAGATAAATTGGCTTTCTTATCGATAAAGCCTGGTACACTCATGTATTCCAGATAGGTCAATCTGACTTCATCCGTATCAACAGTACTTACATGTATGGATGTAGGAGGTGGTGGAAGTTTGGCGTTTATTATTTGGTTGGTAGTAACGGCCAAATTGGTAAACATTACTGTCATGGCTACATAACTTAAGACTGATGAAATCAATAGGGTCCTGGCAAGTATAATGGAATGCTTCTGATATACTTCAACAACAGCATGGTACCTGATAAGTATCAAGATCGTAACCACCAGAGATACCAGAGAAATTGCCGACATTCCAAACCGTTCGTAGAACAGTTGAGTGTCCTGATAGTGGACAACAATCAGAAGCAATACAGTAATCACGAGATTCTTGAAGGATAATAAGGAGTGATGCTTACCAAATAACAGGACTCCAACAACTCCAACAACAAATACCAAAGCCGGCAATATAATGAAGCCTAAATCTATCAGATTGTCGATTGCAGAACGGATTCCGCTGGCAAGCAGTTTGTAAGTATAATATTGTGTAGTACCATGTGTCAGAAGAACAAATGACCAGATATTGGTAAATAATATCAATATGATCCACACACTATTTGACTTTCCTTGATCCTCCCTCTCCGACAAGAGTTTAATCAATACTGGCACCAGCACAATCCCGCAGATACTCAGTCCCCGCATACCGAAACTGTCCAGACCAAGCCACCAGGCATACCATGAGGCGTGCAGGTAAATATGCAACATTATTACAATCGCTGCCACAACAAGCAGCAATGATTGCAGGCTGTTACGATGTTTAAATATCACAACAACCAGTGACGCGAAACATAGCAGATAAAGTGGATGATAGACAAATAAGCCGTGCCAAGGGTGGATAAGAACGGCCGAAAGTTCCGGATGCAGAAAGTCGATACTTTTGAAATCACCAAACCCAAATTCATAAACAGACGTAAGATAGGAGCCTGTCATCCAATAATTTACTGTTAGTGTTGCAGATATCGCCAATAAAACAGGAACATGAAAAATCAGCAGATGCAGGGAGGAACGCTGTATTGAAGCATTGCCGGCTCTGACCTCGTTCCAGATTCTGAAGAGAATTACAAGATATACGGGCACTACATAGAGAGCTAATTGACTTCTAATGGCAACAAGCAGGGAAGCCCAGATTCCTACAACCAAATAATCGAACAGACCAAACCTGTTGCGACTGAGTATCCAGTAAATCAATACGGAAAGACAGGTATAAGACAATGATTCCGATGCGTATGCAGACGAGTAATACCCGAGTGGCGTACCTATGAAGGTAATGCAAACACCAAACAGCGTCAGAGATAGATTGTTTTTTGTTGCATGGAGTAGGATGCCTGTATATGAAACCCAGAAAACAACAGTAAACAGCCACCCGACAAAGACCGCGTGTTCAGGTGTAAAAGAGCTGAAAAGACCGCCTAAAGAGAAGATGAGGCCGGGGCCGAAAGACCACTGGGATAACGGGACACCTTGAGGGGAGAGGATGTGCCCTTCATTACAAAATATGTTGCTTTGATTGAACGACATTGCCCAAATGTAATACTTGTAAAAGTCGGCACCATCGGTTTTATTGAGCAACATCGGCACGAAGACCACAATTGTAATGATCGCAACGAATGCTACTTTAATGCTCTGTGATATTTTTGTTGCCAAGCTGGCTCCCGAATTGGTGTTATTCTGGGTGGAGATGTGTTACACCAAACCACCACTGGCTGTTGGACTTCGAGCTTGAATCTGCCGAAGCAAAGAGTCCGCTGGATTTCTGATTACCAATTTCAAGAAATCCCGTTCATATCAATTCATTCCGTGGAATTTCTTCCAGCGCCTGGATGTTTGTACAACTCTAAGCCCGTCACCGCCAAACCATCAACAAAACCCGTTCGATCTTCCGTAGCGTCATGAAGAACAGCTCGGCCACCGGGCGGTGGCTGTAGGAGTAGTAGGGGGAGCGGATGTAGCAGGGGCGGGCTCCGGCCACCAGCGCTGCCAGACAACCGGTCAGCAGGCGGTCGTCAACCATCAGGATCGAGGGGAGCGGGACTCCGGCCAGTTTGGCCGTTTTTTCAAGCCCGTCCGGATAGGGCTTCTTGCGGACTCCGGAGATGAAGCGGAAAGTGGGGAAATGCTCGGCAAACCATTGCCGGCGCCCTTCGGTCGGCTTGTTGGAGAGGATGAAGATCATCTTGCCGCCGAAAACCGCTTCGCACTGTTTCAACCAGTCGATCGCCTCCGGGATCGGGAAGGGTGCGCCATGATGGGCCAGGACGCCGTCGAA
>MGZK01000018.1:0-176 GCA_001802125.1 Geobacteraceae bacterium GWC2_55_20 | reverse complement strand
CAGGGCCCTGATTCCATCGGCTTTCAGGCTGTCCGGATCCAGCGTCAGGATACTCCGGTCACGGGGTGTTTCCCGCAGCAGGCGGCCAAGCTGACGCCGGAAGCGGAATCCATGGGTAAAACCGACCAGCATGTGAATTCCGGGGATCAAAATGCAATCCTTTGGCCACGTTTCTT
>MGZK01000017.1 GCA_001802125.1 Geobacteraceae bacterium GWC2_55_20 | reverse complement strand
ATTTCATGTCCAAGGCAAGGACGACTTCTCCAAACACATCGTCGATGAGGGATTTGCGGGCCAACCGCTGATTACCGTCAACCGTCTGACGGAGGAAGACAACGTGGTGGTGGCGGAGGGTTCCGTGCAAGCCCCCAAACAGGATGGTACTTTTCTGAACTTGGTCTTTTGCGATGTCTTCGACATGCGGAACGGAAAGATCCGGCGATTGGTCAGCTACCTCATGGAGACGAAATAAAGGCAGGGTCTGCACCTAATTGACTTTAGCCAACTTAGCACGCTTGCAACCCTGATCCGAAACGTGCCCTGGACTTCTACTTGACTCTACTACGCCATTGACGCATAACAATTCATGGTCATCATCGAAACCCCGATATTTACCAAACAGCTTTTATCCACCCTGTCCGACGAGGAATATCATGAAGGATGAACTTTTTAAGGAACTGCTGGCAAGTGTCAAACAAGGCGCAGAGATCATGAAGGGTACAATGCAGCCATCCAGGTCGTTTGAATTTCCAGAAACCGAGGTTCGCGCTTTGCGTGAGCAGTTCGGTCTTTCGCAGGATAAGTTTGCAGATCTTGTGGGAATCAGCGTGGGAACATTAAGGAACTGGGAACAAGGCCGCCGCAAACCGGAAGGCCCTGCACGTGTGCTTTTACAGGTCGCCTCCCGTCACCCCGAGGCACTTTTAGACATCGGAAGGGAACAACCCAAAAGAGCAGACCGCTCGCCATCGCACTCAACCGGACGCGCTAAAAAGCTGCGTGCCGCATAGTTACGGTGACGAAATTGCTCTCACTTGCAGGCGGCGGTTGACACCGGCCCGATGACATCACCATTCGTTTCAAATTGTACCAGTTGAATACAGGAGATAGAAAAACCGTATGAATAACACAGAGCAGCACAAACTTCCCCCCCAGAACCTGGACGCCGAGATGTCGATCCTGGGCGGGATACTGATCGACAACGACGCCATCAACCGGGTACTGGAAGTGCTGGTGGCGGAAGATTTCTACCGCGAAATCCACCGCAAGATCTTTCTGGCCATGATGGCGCTCTCCGACGTGCGCGAACCGTGCGACCTGATCACGCTGAGTTCGATGCTCCGCAAGCAGGGCGAACTGGAGGAGGTGGGAGGCGCCTCCTACCTGGTGACCCTGGTTGACTATGTGCCGACCGCGGCCAACATCTCCTACTACTGCAAGATCGTGAAGGAAAAGTCGATCAACCGCCGCCTGATCAGCGTGGCGACCGAGATCGCCACCCGCGGCTACGACGAGAAGTCGGATGTCAACGAGCTGCTGGACATGGCCCAGAAGCAGATCTACGAGATCTCCGAGAACAAGCTGCGCCCACAGTACGTGCAGGTCAAGGACATCATCAAGGACACCTTCAAGATCCTGCAGAGCCTGCACTCCAAGAAGGAGCTGGTCACCGGCGCCCCCACCGGCTATGTGGACCTGGACCTGATGACGGCTGGCTTCCAGCCGGGCGACCTGATCATCATCGCGGCCCGCCCCTCGATGGGCAAGACCACCCTGGCGCTGAACATCGCCGAATACGCCAGCGCCGACCCGCGTAACAAGAACAAGGTTCCGTCGGTGGTCTTTTCGCTGGAGATGGGCAAGGAGCAGCTGGTGATGCGTCTGTTCGCCTCGATCGCCCGGATCGACTTCGGCAAGATGCGCACCGGCCATTTCCAGGATTCGGACTGGCCGCGCCTGACCCGGGCGGCCGGCATCCTGCACGACTCCAAGATCTTCATCGATGACACTCCGGCCATCACGGTACTGGAACTGCGCTCCAAGGCGCGCCGCCTGAAGAGCGAGCACGATATCGGCATGATCATCGTCGACTATCTGCAGCTGATGCGCGGCGGCGCCAACTCCGAATCGCGCCAGCAGGAGATCTCTGACATCTCCCGCTCGCTCAAGGCGCTGGCCAAGGAGCTGCACGTTCCGGTGATCGCCCTCTCCCAGCTCAACCGCGAGCTGGAAAAACGGGCCGACAAGCGCCCGATGATGAGCGACCTGCGCGAATCGGGCGCGATCGAGCAGGACGCCGACGTGATCATGTTCGTCTACCGCGAATCGGTCTACTGCGACAACTGCCGCAAGCGTGATGGTTCCTGTACCCAGGGGCACGAGCGTAACGCCGAGGTAATCATCGGCAAGCAGAGGAACGGCGCGCTCGGCACGGTGCAGCTGGCCTTCTTCGGCGAGCATACCCGTTTCGAAAACCTGAGCGACCGCAACGATTAGTTTTAACAAAATAATTGCCGTAACAACGGAGGTCCGGCATGGCAGATCAAATCAAGAAGGGTTCCCTGGGCGATATCCTTTCCGCTTCGCAGATCATCAGCGAAGCCGATATCTCGCTGGCGCTGGATGAGCAGAAACGGACCGGCGCACGCTTCGGCGAGGCGCTGGTAAACCTGGGGATAGTCACGCAGGAAGACATCGACTGGGCGCTCTCGAACCAGCTCGACCTGCCCTACATCCGCCTGAAAAGCGACATGATCGACCCGGACGCGGTCAAGCTGATCCCGGCCGCCATGGCCAGGAAATTCAACCTGATCCCGCTGATCAAGGCCGGGGGCGAGCTGAACATCGCCATCGCCGACCCGCTCAACAAGCCGGCGATCGAGGCGGTCGAACAGCACAGCGGCTGCACGGTCAACATCTCGGTGGCGCTGATTCGCGAGGTCCGCGAGATGATCGAGATCTTTTACGGCAGTTCCGGCCGGGACAGCCTCGGATTCTCTTCCGGCGCCTTTGCGGAAAAGGCGCTGGATGCGATCAACGCGGATCTTTCCGGCGGGAAGTTGCTGGACTACCTGCTGATCTTCATCCTCCAGAACCGGCTCTCATCGCTGTCGCTGCAACCGCTGGGTGATTCCGTGGCGGTAAGCGGCAGGCGCAGCGGTGTCTCCCGGCCGATCGGAACCCTGGCCAGCAACTACTACCCGGATATCAGCATGAAGATCCGCAAGAATGCCGGCATCGGCCAGAGCGGCGCCCCCTGCGACAGCGGCCTTTTGACATTCAGCTACCGCTCGCACCCGATCACCTTCCAGGTTGCTATGATGTCCGGCTACGGCGGCGACTATGTCACGATCAGGCCGCACGTGGCGGCCAGCGTCCCGGCCAGACTGGCAGAGCTGCACCTCCCCGCGCATCAGGAGAGCAGCTTTGCACAGCTGGCACGCGCACGGCAGGGGGTCACCTTCTTCGCCTCGCGCAACACCCAGGAGCGCGACAGTTTCATAGACCTGATGCTGGAAGAGATGGATACCAACGGCAAGAACGTGATCATCCTGGGGGAAGGTCCGGGCCGGATGAACAAGCGCTTTCCGCGTATCCGGCTGCCACAGGGGGAAACCGAGCGCGCCGGTGTGATCATGTCCGCCCTCGACCACGCCCCCGACATCCTGGTTATCGAGAATGCCACCGAGGCGCTGCCGTTCGCGGCCGCCTGCCGGGCAGCGATGCGGGGCAAGCTGGTGCTGGCCGGCCTGGAGATCCGCGGCACCCGCAACGTGCTGCGCCAGCTGCTGCTGTACCAGCAGAAAAACTATTTCCTGCCGGTCTTCGTCAACGGCCTGGTGTCGTTCAAGGGAATCCAGATCCTCTGCCCCGAGTGCCGCACCGACTACACCCCGCCGCCCGAAGAGCTGGTGGTAATGAACCTTCCGCAACCGCCGCAGACTTTTTTCCGCACGACCGGCTGCGATTCCTGCGGCCACAGCGGCTTCAGCAAACGCAGGTTCCTGCTGGACGTACTGAAGTTCGACGACGATTTCCTGCGGGTGTTCGAACAGAGCACCGATGTCAGCGCGCTTGAGGAGTATCTGGGCGCAGTCGGCTATCGGGGGATAGGAGAAGAGGGGCTGCAGATTTTGAATTCGGGTGAAGTATCTCCCGAAGAGTATATTGCCGCGGTAGTTCTATAATAACAAACGGGAGTGATCTCATGGCACGCATAGACGCATTATTCAACATGATGAAGGAACAGGGAGCATCCGACCTGCACCTTTCCAGCGGCAATCCGCCCATTTTCCGACTGCGCGGCGAGATGGTGCGGCTCAATTTCAAGACGCTCTCGCACGATGAAATCAAGGCGATCCTGTTCGAGATCCTTAGCGAGAAACAGAAAGCACAATTCGAAGAGACCAAGGACCTGGATTTTGCCTATGAAGTGGCGGATCTGGCCCGTTTCCGCGGCAACATCATGATGCAGTACCGTGGCATCGCCGCGGTTTTCCGCATCATTCCCAGCAAGATCCTCTCGGCCGACGATCTGGGGCTGCCGGAAGGTGTGCGGCGCATGACCAACTTCAAGAAGGGGCTGGTGCTGGTGACCGGGCCGACCGGCTCCGGCAAGTCCACCACTCTGGCCGGGATGATCGACCTGATCAACTCGACCCGCAAGGAGCATATCCTGACCTTCGAGGACCCGCTGGAGTTCATCCACCAGAACAAGATGTCACTGATGAACCAGCGCCAGATCGGCGAGCATACCGAGAGCTTCGCTTCGGCGTTGAAAGCCGCGCTGCGCGAGGATCCGGACGTGATCCTGGTCGGGGAGATGCGCGACCTGATCACGATCCAGCTGGCCATGAGCGCCGCCGAGACCGGCCACCTGGTCTTCGGAACCCTGCATACCAGCACCGCCGCCAAAACCGTTGACCGCATCATCGACGTCTTCCCCACCGACCAGCAGGAGCAGGTGCGGGCAATGCTGTCCGAATCGCTGAAGGGGGTCGTCTGCCAGCAGCTGCTCAAGACCGCAGACGGCAAGGGGCGCGTGGCGGCACTGGAGATCATGCTCGGCACCCCGGCCATCGGCAACCTGATCCGCGAGGGCAAGACCTTCCAGATCCCCTCGATCATGCAGACCGCCAAGAAGGACGGCATGCAGCTCCTGGACCAGCATCTGCTCGATCTGCTGAAGACCAAGAAGGTCAACCCGGAAGAAGCCTACCGCTGCGCGGTAGACAAAAAACAGTTCGAGCAGTACCTGACACCGGCCTGAGGCGGAAATTGATTAATAAAGCCTTGGAAGGCGCCGTCCCAAGTGCCGTTACGAAGCGATTCCCATGCAGTCGGGTCTGGCAAAATATCAGCGGCAGTAGCACCGTGTGGATATGGTAGAGCAATGTCAACCAAGAACTATTTTCGTAAAGACAAACTATTGGAGCTCATACATTTTAAGAGTGCCGGGGCCGGCTTCACACTCGTCGAGCTGATCTCGGTCATCGCTATAATTGCAATTTTATCCGCAATCACCATTCCTGCCTATGGCGTGTATATTACAAAGGCCCAGATAGCCCGGACTATCGCTGAAATCCGGATGATGGAAAAGGAAATTACCATCTACCAGTCAGATACCGGCCATCTGCCTGATACCTTGGGCGATATCGGGCAAGCTAATCTTATGGACCCCTGGGGACACCCCTACCAGTATCTGAACATCGCGGACGGCGGCATCAAGGGAAAGGGAAAGTTGCGCAGAGACGGAGCCATTAACCCACTGAATACGGATTACGACCTGTACAGCATGGGTAAAGACGGTGAAAGCAAACTTCCTCTCAATCTGAAGGAGAGCCTGGACGATATTGTACGGGCCAGGGATGGCTCTTTTGTCGGCCTTGCCGAGAATTTTTGATCCGGAAGAGATATGAAAAGAATCTATTCGTTCATACATAGCAGGGTTGCGCGAAGAATCTTCGTACTCTTCGTCATCTGCGCCCTGTTACCGGTCTGCATACTGGCCCTGGTATCACTGCAAAGGGTGTCGGCCAAGCTCGAAAAGGACAGCCAGGAACGCCTGCGCCGGGCCGCCAAGAGCGCGGGGATGTCTATCTTCGGGGGGCTTAACCTGCTTCAGGCAGAACTTGAATTCATGCCGATCTCCTCCGGGGAGAAAACCGGGAAGATTCCACGTCAGATGGTTCGGCCAGCGGGAGTCAAAAGCTTCCGGAACGTTACCCTTGTAAAATCTGCAGACAATAGCAAGGCCATTCCGGGCATGCCCCGCATTATTTCCCCTGCCGAGCGAGCTCACCTCGACGCGGGAAATGCACTGATCTATGCCGATGCTGATCTGGGAGCAGGTAGCCCGATACATATGGCGACATCAATGAACCGTGGCCTTCCACAGAATGGACTGCTGGCAGGAGAGATTAATCCCGAATACCTCTGGACCCTGGTAGGGTACACCCTGCCGCCGGGCGTCGATATCTGCATCCTTGGCCCGTCCGGTAAACAGCTGTACGCCACCAGTCCAAATACACCTCCCCTTGCTTCCCTAGTCAACACAAACCAGAAGCGAGCATCAACCGGTCAATCAGGACAGCAACTGGTGGATGACAAATATCTGCTCAATTCCTGGTCACTCTTCATGAAACCAGCTTTTCTGGCTGATTCATGGACAGTGGTCGCCTACCAGTCCAAGCTGGACGCACTGGGTCCGGCACGCTCCTTCATCACGACATTCCTGCTCGTTGTGTTTCTAACCCTCTTTGTGGTTATCTTCTTAAGCAGTCTCCTGATACGCCGCAGCCTGGTGCCACTTTCCATCCTCAAAGACGGTGCCCGGCGTCTCAGCAGCGGGGATTTTCATTCAAGGGTTGAGATAGACAGCGGCGACGAGTTCGAGGAACTCGCGCTCTCTTTCAACGACATGACGGCGCAGCTGGGGAATCAATTCAACAGCCTGAGCGAGATGGGAATGCTCGTCCAGAGAATACTGGCGGCCCACGATCGAGACACCATAATCGATGCCGTCATGTCACGCTTCCGTAATTCGGTTTCCTGTGAATGGCTAGGTCTTTCATTTACAGATGAAAACTCCAATTTCCAGCTCCTGACCGCTTTTAACAAGGGTTCCGGCAGTACCCGCAGCGAGACCGTACGATTCGGGTCGTTGCTGAACGAAATCGATTTCGAGTCACTGCAATCGGCCGGCAAGAGTCTGCATGTGAGTGCTGAACAAGGTTTTAATCCCCTGCTTGCACCGATGGTGAGTGAAGGGGCCAGAGAGTTCTTTCTGCTGCCGATTATTATCAAGAAACGTTTCCTGGGCATCCTCACTATCGCATACCAAAGTACGCCGGAGCGGATTCGGGAGGAACTGGTCCGTTCGCGGCAGATTGCTGATGAAATTGCGATAGCGCTGGACAACATTCGCCTCATAGAGGAACTGAACCTCCTGAACAGGGGGACTATAGAGGTTCTTGCAAACACTGTAGATGCAAAATCTCCATGGACAGCCGGACATTCCAAACGCGTCACAAGGTTGGCGTTGGCAATAGGAAAGGAAATGGGACTTTCCACGAGTGATCTTGAATTAATCCAATTAGCCGGGCTGCTCCACGACATGGGTAAGATCGGAGTTCCGGAGTATATTCTCGATAAACCGGGCAGACTAACGGAAGATGAATATGCACTTATCAAGAAGCACCCCGAAAAAGGGGCCGAGATATTGAGACCGATCATGGCTTACCATGGGGCTATCCCCATCGTGGCCCAACACCACGAGCAGTACGACGGCCAGGGGTATCCCCTTGGCCTGGCCTGCGATGAGATTGTTTTGGGGGCGCGTATCCTCGCAGTTGCCGATGTCTTTGACGCCCTGAATTCCGACCGCCCCTATCGGCAGGGGTGGGAGATTGGCAAAGTTTTTTCCTATCTGCAAGAAAAAGCGGGGAGCAGCTTTGATCCCAAGGTAGTCAAAGCCTTTCTGAAGATAGACCGGGCCGTATATCTCGAATCAGCTGCAGATTCAAGGCAGGGGGGACACGAACGTGCCGTCTCCGAAACTTAATTCAGACTGCAAGAGGGGACTAATCGGTGTTCCCAAAAAATCGTCACCCCCATTGTGGTGGAGATTTTTTTTCTGGCCGGATGCGAAGGGAATACACAAGGTTCCGGAGCATTTGCGGTCGGCCGGCATGTACTGTCCGGAATGCAGGAGAGGTCAACCATTTTCCGAGCGATGTTCATTCTGCGACTGCGACTTTGCCTGTTTCGTCCTGATTAGGTTCAATGCGCCCCCGCTAAACAAACTGCGGTCAAATGATACGGTCTCACCCGCCCCCCCAAAAAAGGGCATGCTCCTCTCCCGCCTCCGGGCGGCCCCCGACAGTTTCAGCAAGGCATCGTTGCGAGCCAGGGTGGTTGTACTCTGCATGACGTTTCTGCTCCTGGTATCACTGGTTGCCGGAATAATGCAGCATCGAAGTCATTTACGGAAACAGTACGCACAAAATTACGTACGGGCGCTTTACACAATCAAATCGGGTATGAATTTGGGCGAAATGATTTGTAACGGGACTTTCAATGCCTGGAGGGGAGTTGAACCTTCCACTGTTCCCAGAACCGGCACAATCAATCCCCAGGCGCTGGCCGATTTGAAGTCCGTGAAAACCGAAATCGACAAAATCATGAAGAAATTGGATAAACCATCGGCAGAGTACAGCCTGGCGGCAAGGACTCTTCAAAAACTGTATGCACTCTATGAAAAGACGAATTCAATGGTCATCAATTCTCCGGATTCCTTGTCCTTAAACAGGAAGGAATATCTTACGGCAAGGAAAGAATTTTCCCTGGAAATAGAAAACCTCAAATCGAACTTACCTTTACCGTTAGTGGAAGAATTGAAAATAGCCGGACAAAAATATGATTTACGGTTTATGGCGATAAAAAGATAACTTACTAATGCGAGGTAACATCATGAACTTCAATCATTTCGACGAGAGCGGCCATGCCATCATGGTGGACGTTTCCGCCAAGCAACCGACCATGCGGACCGCCGTGGCCGAGGCCGTGGTAAGAATGTCTCCGGAGCTGCTGGCCGCGATCAACAGCGGTGGCGTGGCCAAAGGTGACGTGCTGGGCGTGGCTCGTCTGGCCGGCATCATGGCCGCCAAGAAGACCTGTGACCTGATCCCGCTTTCACATCCGCTGGCGATCCACAATGTCACCGTCGATTTCGAGCAGGGCTCAGTTCCAGGGCAGCTGACGGTAAAGTGCAAGGTCAGGGCACTGGAGCGCACCGGCGTCGAGATGGAAGCCATGACCGGCGCGGCCCTGGCGGCGCTGACGGTCTATGACATGTGCAAGGGGAGCGACAAATCGATTACGATCGGTGAAATCAGCCTGCTTTTCAAGGAAGGCGGCAAGAGCGGCGTCTACCGCCGGGAGGAAGCATGATGAGAGCAGCAGTCCTGACATTGAGCGACAAGGGTTCCCGCGGCGAGCGGGTCGATGAGAGCGGGCCGGCCCTGGCGGCCTGGCTGGCGGAGCGCGGGGTGCGCACCGTGCATGCCCGCGTGATCCCGGACGAGTTCGAACAGATCGTGGCGGTGCTGACCGAGTGGACCGACGCCGATCTGGCCGACCTGATCCTGACCACCGGCGGCACCGGAGTCTCGCCACGCGACGTGACCCCCGAGGCCACCATGAAGGTTGCGGAACGCCTTGTTCCCGGCCTGGGCGAACTGATGCGGCTGAAGAGCCTGGAGATCACGCCGATGGCGGCGCTGTCACGGGCGGTGGCCGGCATCCGCGGGCAATCCCTGATCATCAACCTGCCCGGCAGCCCCAAGGGTGCAGTGGAAAACCTGGGTGCGATCTGGGCCACGATCGGTCACGCGGTGGAGAAAATCCGCGGCGGGCAGGACGACTGCGGCGGCAAATTCCATCACGAGAGGCATCTGAAATAGCCATGAAACACCTGATCCTCGGCACCGCCGGACATATCGACCATGGCAAGACCTCGCTGGTCAAGGCGCTGACCGGCATCGACACCGACCGCCTGAAGGAGGAGAAGGCGCGCGGCATCACGATCGAGCTGGGCTTTGCCCACCTGGAACTGCCGGGCGGACTCTGTTTCGGGATCGTCGATGTGCCGGGACACGAGAAGTTCGTCCGCACCATGGTGGCCGGCGTGGGGGGCATGGACCTGGTGATGCTGGTGATCGCCGCCGACGAGGGCATCATGCCCCAGACCCGCGAGCACCTGGACATCCTGCGGCTTTTGGGAGTCAAAAGCGGACTGGTGGCGCTGACCAAGCGAGACACCGTGGAGCGGGAATGGCTGGAACTGGTCACGGAAGAGGTGCGCGACTTTGTCGCCGGCAGTTTTCTGGAGCAAGCGCCGATTGTGGCGGTTTCCTCCCGCAGCGGCGAAGGGCTGGACGAATTGAAGCGGCAGTTGTCGCTACTGGCGCGGCAGGCGGTCGAAAAACGCCGTGAAGGCCCTTTCCGCCTGCCGGTGGACCGGGTCTTCACGGTGCCCGGCTTCGGCACGGTGGTGACCGGCACGCTGCTGTCGGGTGAGATCGGCATCGGAGACGAGCTGGAGCTGCTCCCCTCCGGCCGCGAGGGGCGCGTGCGCGGCATCCAGGCCCATGGCATCAAGGGGGACAAGGGGCAGGCCGGTCAACGGCTGGCTGTCAACCTGCAGGGCATCGATCTGGACCAGGTCCATCGCGGCGACGTGGTGACGCCGCGCGGAGTGTTCCACGCCACCCGCACCGTGGACGTGCGCCTGGACTATCTGGCCTCGGCTCCCCGCGAGCTGAAGCACCGCGCCACGGTACGGCTGCATTCGGCCACCTACGAGGTGCCGGCCCAGGTGATCCTGCTGGACCGCGACACGCTGCAGCCGGGCGAAAGCGCCTACGTCCAGCTGCGCCTGAAGGAACCGGCGCTGCTGCTATCGGGCGACAGTTACATCCTGCGGGCCTTTTCACCGCAGATCACGGTCGGCGGCGGAGTCACGCTGGATCCCTTCCCTCCCCGCCGGCGCAGACGCAACGACGAGGCGCTGCAGCTGCTGGAGGCGTTCGGCAGCGCCGACCAGCAGCTCACCGTCCAGCTGATCATCTCCCAGAGCCTGCTCTCCGGCATCACTTTCGACGACGTGCTGATGCGCAGCGGATTCCCCCGCAAAGCGGTTGAAACGACGCTGACCGCGCTGCTCTCGGCCGGCGAGATCGTGCAGATGGCCCGCGAACCGAGGCTGTTCCTGGCCAGGAGCGCCGTTGACACGCTCAAACAGGGACTTTTGCAGGAGCTGACTTCATTCCTGACGGCCAATCCGCTCAAGGAGGGCATGGGCAAGGAGGAGCTGAAAACACGCCTTCCCAAGCGGAGTGACGCGCGTTTTTTCACCCCGCTGATGACCGCCCTGGAAAAGGACGGCCTGGTAATTCCCGACCGCGACATCATCCGTCCGGCCGGACAGACCGCCCGCCCCGCCGCCGCTGCCGATGGCCTGGCAAACAGGATCTCCGCCTTCATCGCCGGGGGAGGCATCGAGCCCCCCACGGTCAAGGAGATCATCGAGCGTTTCCGCTGTGACGAGAAAACCGTGCGCGACAACCTGGCGCTGCTGACCCGCAACGCTCAGATAGCCCGCATCTCGGCCGACCTGTTTTACTCCACCTCGGCCCTGGACGGGCTTCGCGAGAAGCTGGTGGCACTGCTGCGGGAAAAGGGTGAGATAACACCCCCCGAATACCGCGAACTGACCGGTCTGTCGCGCAAATTCCTGATTCCGCTGTTGGAACACTTCGACAGCGAGAAGGTCACGATCCGGGTGGGCGACAAGCGGGTGCTGCGAAGGAAATAGTCTGCAACAAGCAATACTGATCTGACAATCTGCCCCCTTCCCGCGCACAGTGGTTAATATTGACTTCAATACGTGTTTATTTTAGTATTTACCAGTGAGATACAAAAAGGAGCACAAATATGACCACGCTATCGCTAAGACTCCCAGACGACCTTCTACACGAGGTTAACGCCTCTGCCGAGCTGTTGCACATCCCCCGTGCCGCCTATGTGCGCAAGGCATTGGAGCAGATGAATGCATCGGTCGCCTCCCAGCGCCGCAGAACAAGACTGATGGAAGCCAGCCTGAAAGTGCGGACGGAAAGTATGCGGGTGAATACTGAATTTGACGAGATTGAGGATGCTCCTCATGCGTAATCACGGCGAAATCTGGCTGGCCAACCTCAACCCGGGTCGCGGCTCTGAACCGGGCAAAATCAGGCCGGTGCTGATCCTGCAGAACCAGGCGCTACTCGACGCCGGACACCCCTCAACCCTGATCATTCCGCTCACCACCAACCTGGTAGACAATGCCGAACCTCTCCGCCTGCGCGTCGTCGCACGTGGAGATCTGAACAAGGATTCCGACCTGCTTGTTGATCAGCTTCGCGCTATCGACAACAAGCGTCTGATTGACGGACCACTGCTGCGACTTGATGCTGAGGCCCTGGGGCAGGTGTACCAGGCAGTTGGCGAGGTTTTGGGAATGGAAACAGCGACTATACTGTGAAGTAATTATCGCCAGGTAACCAACAGGCCTCAATTAAGCTGCGCATAATCCAGTCAATGGCGACCTTACCCTTTCCTTACCTCCACCGCCACATCATAGAGAGTGCTTCCCCGCCCGCCGTCGGTCAGGCGCTGCGACGTCAGCGCGTTTACGCCGCGTCCGCCCGCAATGAACTCGCTCCACCAGACCCCTTCGGTCACCACCGTTCCCGGCGGCACCCGTTCCGTCACATTCAGGGTAAATCTGACCTCTCCCAGCCGATTGAAGACTGTCACCGCATCGCCGCTGGAGAAACCGCGCCGTGAGGCATCGGCCGGGTTCATCAGCAGCTCCATGCACTGCTGACGTCCGCACAGTTCTTCCTGTTCATAGAAGCTGGAGTTGAGCGCCTGGGGGGTCACGGCCGGCTGCAGTCGCAGCGGAAAGCCGTCACCTTCGGCATGGGTCGGCAGCAGGCGCGGCAACGGTTCCTGCTCCCGTTGGATGAGGATCTCGATCTTTCCGGTGGGGGTCAGCCAGACGCGTCCCTGAATTCCGGGCGGCGTCAGCATCACCGGCTCGCCCTGGCGCAGCCGTTCAGTGGTCGCGGAATCCCGCCAGGGGGTATCATAATCGACCAGCTGCCGGATCAGGTCGTCGGCCGACTGCCGGAAAAAGGGCTCATCCCACCCCATCCCCTCCGCCAACAAGCAGAACACGTCCCAATTGGACCTGGCTTCACCGATCGCCGGAATGGCTGCATCGCAGCGCTGGGCGTGGTAGCCGCCGTAGCAGCGGTACAGGTCCGGGTGCTCCAGCGAAGAGGTGGCCGGCAGGACGATATCGGCGTAGTGGGCGGTGTCGGTCATGAAGCGCTCGTGCACCACGGTAAACAGGTCGTCCCGTAAAAGCCCGCTGATGACCGCATTCTGGTCCGGCGCGATCGAGGCCGGATTGGAGTGGTAGACATACAGACCCATCACGCGGGGCGAATCGAGTTCGGTCAGCGCCGCGCCCAGCTGGTTCATGCTGACCAGCCGGGTCGGCTTGTCGATGAAATCCTCGCGGGTAACCTTATGCACCGGGAAGGCAGCCCCGGTCGAGGTCCCAGCCAGCAGGCCGCCGCCGGGACGCTGCCAGGCGCCGGTCAGCGCCGGGAGACAGCTGATCGTGCGCACGGTCATCGCGCCGTTGGCGTAGCGGGTCAGTCCGCTGCCGAGACGGATAAAGGGCGCCCCGGCCCGGGCGTATTCCCTTGCCATCCTTTCGATGGTCTCCGGAGAAAGTCCGCAGAGCGGAGACATCAGCTCCGGAGTGCAGTCCGGCAGGATTTTTGCCATAAAGTCATCGAAACCCAGTACGTTGGCATCAATGAAGGCCTGATCCGTCAACCCCTCCCTCACGATCACATGCATCATGCCCAGCGCCAGAGCGCCGTCCCCCCCGGGGCGGACGATAAAGGCCTCGTCGGCAGCCTCGCAGGTCGGCGTGCTGTAGGTGTCGATCGCCCACAGGCGCACGCCCCGTTTCCTGGCCTCCATGGCGTCGCGCATGGCGTGGATGCTGGTGGCAACGGCGTTGATGCCCCACAGAATCACCAGGTCGCTCTGACCGATCCCGGCCGGGTCCATGGCCGGAGTGTCGCCCATCAACGCCTTCCAACCGGCATCCTTGGCCGGGGAGCAGATTGTGCGTTCCAGGCGGGAGGCGCCCAGTTTGTGGAAGAAGGGATGGCCGCTGTTGCGCTGCACCAACCCCATCGTGCCGGCATAGGAATAGGGCAGAATGCTCTCGCCGCCATGGCGCGCGGCCAGATCTTTCCAGCGGGAGCAGATCCGTTCAATCGCCTCGTCCCAGGTGATCGGCCTGAACTCACCCGCCCCCTTGGCTCCGCTCCGCAGCAACGGCACGGTCAGACGGCGTGGCGAATGCACGCTGCGCTCGTAATGCAGCATCTTGGGGCAGAGCAGCCCCCTGGTGACGGGATGCTGCGGATCGCCGCTGACTTTAATCGCGCGGCCGTCAACGACCTCCACCAGCAGGCCGCAGGTATCGGGACAGTCGAAGGGGCAGACGGAACGGGTGGTAACGGTGGACATGGCAATTCCTCCTGTGACAGATGCGGGGTAATATACCCGATTCCAAAAAACATTTGCAGATGAAATCGAATGATGATAACCACATTCGCAACATTATCGTTGGAGGTTAATTATGACGCCACAGCCGGAAACATTGCATTACGCCGTATCCGTGGTCGGCAAGGACCGCCCCGGGATCGTGGCCGGCATCACCGAAGGGCTGTTTCGCCTGGGGTGCAACCTGGCCGACTCCAGCTGCACGATGCTGGCAGGCGAGTTTGCCATGATCCTGATAGTTTCCCATCAGCGCCCCTTCAGCAAGGCCCGCCTGTTCGACGAGCTCAAACCGGCCTGCGACGCGCTGGGGATGTCTTTGGCCGTGCGCACCCTGCACGCCGATGAAATCATCCGACAAGAGACCGACAGCGAAATCTGCATCATCTCGGTCTATGGTGCCGACCAACCGGGAATCGTCTACCGCGTCACCCGCGAACTGGCCGGACGCAATATCAACATCATGGATCTCAACACCAAACTGATTGGCACGCCGCAAGAACCGGTCTATGTGCTGATGCTGGAGGTGGCGCTGCCACAGGGGGAGACCCCCGAAGGGGTCGAAAAGCTGCTGGAGAAGCTGAAAAAAGAGCTGAACGTGGAAATCGGCGTGCGCGTTGTGACACCGGTGGCCTTCTGACCATGGCGGTTCAACCTATTTTGAAATACCCGCATCCGGTCTTGAAAAAACTCTGCAAGCGGGTCGAGGTCATCGACCAGTGCATAGCCGGCCTGATCCGGGATCTGGTGGATACGATGCATGCCGGTCCGGGCTCGGTCGGCGTGGCCGCCTCCCAAATCGGCGTAACCCTGCGGGTCTGCGTCGTGGACGTGTCCAAGAACCGCCTCGGCAAAGAGAACAACCACGGCCTGCTCTGCATGATCAACCCCGAGATTATCGCCCGCAGCGGTCTCGCCGTGATGCGCGAGGGGTGCATGAGCGTCCCCGACTATACCGGTGATGTGGACCGCGCCACGGAGGTGACGGTCCGTTTCAGCGAAAGCGACGGCAGCAGCCGTGAGATCACCGCCAGCGGTTTCGAGGCGGTTGCCCTGCAGCACGAGATGGACCATCTGGACGGGGTACTTTTCCTCGACCGGATTGTCAGCATCAAGACCGGGCTGTTCCGGAGAAAGAACTACTCCTAGATTTTCAGGCCGATGGAGGAGAATATCATGGCGGAACTTTTGACGAAGAGTGAGCAGAAACAACTGTTGAAGATCGCACGGGATGCTGTTGTCGAGTATGTGACCTGCGGAAACGTTCCGGTAATCGAAACCGCGTCAGCAGGGCTCAACCTGCAATCCGGCTGTTTTGTGACGATCAAGCAGAAGGGGCAGCTGCGCGGTTGCATCGGCAACTTCATCTCCGATCAGCCGCTTTACAAACTGGTCCAGGAGATGGCGGTATCGGCCGCGACCCGCGACCCGCGCTTCTACCCGATGAAGTCACACGACCTGAACGACTTCGAAATCGACATTTCGGTGCTCTCACCGCTGGAGAGGATCTCTTCGGTCGATCAGATCCATGTCGGCACTCATGGCATCTACATCGTCAAGGGAAGCTATCGCGGGGTATTGCTGCCGCAAGTAGCCACCGAATACGGCTGGAACCGTGATCAGTTCCTGCGTCACACCTGCATCAAGGCCGGCCTGCCGGAAGACGCCTGGAGCGGTGACTGCGATATCTACATCTTCAGCGCGCTGGTGTTCGGAGAGAAATAATCCACCGGCAGGACAGCCTGCTGTTTGAATAACCACAGCCGAGACAAAAAAAGGATGGTCCGTAACCGGCCCATCCTTTTTTTGTTTTGTACCGCGTGATGCTGCTACTTGGCGATTGCCGCGTGGGCCGCCGCCAGGCGGGCTACGGGAACCCGGAAAGGCGAACAGGATACATAATCAAGCCCGACATTGTGGCAGAAGATCACCGAGGCCGGATCGCCGCCATGCTCACCACAGATGCCGAGTTTGATGTTGGCGCGGGTGGAGCGTCCCAGCTCACAGGCCATCTTGACCAGCTTGCCGACGCCGGTCTGGTCCAGCGAGACAAACGGGTCTTCCGGCAGGATGCCGTTATCGACATAGAACGGCAGGAACTTGCCGGCGTCGTCGCGTGACAGGCCGAAGGTGGTCTGGGTCAGGTCGTTGGTGCCGAAGGAGAAGAATTCTGCCTCGGTGGCAATTTCATCGGCTGTCAGCGCGGCGCGGGGCAGCTCGATCATCGTGCCGATCAGGTATTCGACCTTGACTCCGTACTGGGCGATAATCTCGTCACAGATCTCCACCGCGTTCTGCTTGAGAACCGACAGCTCTTTGACTGTGGCGATCAGCGGGATCATGATCTCCGGCACGATGCTGAAACCTTCATTCTTGACCAGTTCGCAGGCCGCCTCCATGATTGCCCGCACCTGCATGTTGTAAACTTCGGGATAGGTGATTCCCAGACGGCAGCCACGGTGACCCAGCATCGGGTTGAACTCGTGCAATGACTCGATCTTGTGCTTGATGGCGTTGACCGGCACCTTCATGGTCTTGGACAGATCCTCGATATCCCGCTCTTCCTGGGGCAGGAATTCATGCAGAGGCGGGTCAAGCAGGCGGATCGTGACCGGCAGCCCCTTCATTTCACGGAAGATACCGATGAAGTCACCTTTCTGCATCGGCATGATTTTGGCCAGCGCCAGTTCGCGCCCTTCCAGATCTTCCGACAGGATCATCTCGCGCACCGCAGCGATACGCTCGGCGTCGAAGAACATATGCTCGGTGCGGCACAGGCCGATACCTTCGGCTCCGAACTCACGCGCCACCTTGGAATCGTGCGGCGTGTCGGCATTGGTACGGACTTTCATCGTACGGTACTTGTCGGCCCACTGCATCAACTGGGCAAAATCTCCGGTCAGCTGGGGAGACACGGTCGGCACATCGCCCAGGATAACCTCGCCCAGCGAGCCATCCAGGGTGATGATGTCACCGCGCTTGACTACTGTGCCGTTGCGGGTCGTGAAGCACTGGTTGGCATAATCAACCTTGATGTCGCCGCAGCCGGCTACACAGCACTTGCCCATGCCCCTGGCCACGACCGCGGCGTGGGAGGTCATGCCGCCACGAGCGGTCAGGATTCCCTGGGCGGCATGCATCCCGTGGATGTCTTCGGGTGAGGTCTCGACACGGACCAGGATCACCTTGCGGCCGGTCTTGGCTTCCGCTTCCGCTTCATCGGCGGTAAAGATGACCTCTCCCGAAACTGCGCCCGGTGAGGCCGGCAGACCTTTTGCGATAATGTTCTTCTCGGCCTTCGGATCAAGAGACGGATGCAGCAACTGATCGAGCTGTGACGGGGCCACGCGCAGTACGGCGGTCTTTTCGTCGATCAGCCCCTCGCGAACCATATCGACCGCAATCTTGATCGCGGCCGGCGCGGTGCGCTTGCCGTTTCTGGTCTGCAACATGAAGAGCTTGCCTTTTTCTATCGTGAACTCGATATCCTGCATATCCTTGTAATGTTTCTCAAGGATGTCGCGAATACTGGCCAGCTGCTTGTAGCATTCCGGCAGCACCTCTTCCATCGGCGGCAGAGTGGTCGCCTTGGCGCGGTTGATCGGCTGGGGAGTGCGGATACCGGCGACCACGTCCTCGCCCTGGGCGTTGACCAGATACTCGCCATAGAAATAGTTTTCACCGGTGGAAGGATCGCGGGTAAAAGCGACTCCTGTGGCGCAATCGTCACCCATGTTGCCGTATACCATAGACTGTACGTTTACCGCAGTGCCCCACTCGGCCGGGATATTGTTAAGGCGGCGATAGGTGATCGCGCGCTGATTCATCCACGATCCGAACACGGCGCTGATGGCGCCCCACAATTGGGCCTCAGGCTCTTCCGGAAAAGCAACTCCCAGCACTTCCTTGATGGCGGCCTTGAATGCGGCCACCAGGTCTTTCCAGTCGGAAGCGCTCAGTTCGGTATCCAGATGCACACCCTTTTCGTGTTTTTTCTCTTCCAGCAGGTGTTCGAGAACGTGCTTGTCCATCCCCATCACAACATCGGAGTACATCTGGACGAAACGGCGGTAGGCGTCGTAGGCGAAGCGCTCATCGCCGCTCTGGGAGATGATGCCTTGCACGGTGGTATCGTTGAGACCCAGGTTGAGGATGGTGTCCATCATGCCGGGCATGGAGGCCCGGGCGCCGGAACGGACGGAAACAAGTAACGGATTTTGGGGATCACCAAAGGTACGGCCCATCAACTTTTCAACTTCTTTCAGGTTGACGGCGACTTCGGCGGCCAGTGAGGCGGGATAGGTACTGTTGTTTTTATAATACTCTGTGCATACTTCGGTGGTGATGGTAAATCCGGGAGGTACCGGAAGACCGATGCTGGTCATTTCGGCCAGATTGGCCCCCTTGCCCCCCAGCAGGTTTTTCATATCGGCCCGACCCTCTGCCTGACCATTACCATAGAAATACACGAACTTCTGCGCCATTGTGCTGCCTCCTCTTTGATAGTTAACGCTTACGCGATTTACACTCACTAAAAACGTTTATTTACAATAAAAATAACCGTTTAGAGGATCAGACTATAGCGCAGATTTTCAAAATATCAACTATATTATGAGAAACGCTTTCTTATTTTGTATCCCAGTTGGAGATGTCGGCGTTTTTCCCCTCGCCACCTTTTACGCTATCCGCGCCATATGAGAAGAGATCGTAATCGCCATGTTCGCCTGGCGACACATACAGATAATCATTACTCCAGGGGTCTTTAGGTATTTTTTTGCTCTCCAGGTAGCCCCCCTCTTTATAGCTCTTTGGTATGACGCCGACCGTCGGCTTGGTAACCAGCGAAGCCAGCCCCTGCTCGGTTGTGGGGTAATTACCGTTGTCCAGCTTGTAGAGTTTTAGCGCGGTTTCGATGTTCTTTATCTGTACCCTGGCGTCGGTAATTTTGGCATCGTCGGTGCGCCCCATAAGTTTGGGACCGACCAGTGCCGCCAACAGCGCCAGAATGACAATTACAACCATGATCTCAATCAGCGTAAAACCCTTTTTGTTACCGATATGCCGCATTGGCCTGTTCCTCCGTATTTTCTATTTTGTGCAGTTGTTGCAGTGGTTGGACTTTACAAAAGCGAATCGTCTCTGGCAAGAAAATTAAATCCGGCAATGTCGCAAATAGAAACAACGCCACCGCAATTGCGGTATGCAAACCGGCCATCGGCTCAAACCTTTTCAATTACTTGTTGTAATCACGATGGTTTTAAATAAATGTGATGTATTGGCATGTGAAATGTAGTATAGAAGTCACTCAGCTTTTTGGTATTCACGGAAACCATCAAAAAGGAGAACTACTGATGAAAAAAACTGTCATTGCCATGTTCGCTTTGGTCGCTTTTTCCGGAACAGCCATTGCCGCCGATGTAATCGAATTGAAGCGCGGAGTAAAGTTCCCGCACAAAAAACACCAGGTGATGCTTAAAGATTGCAAAAAGTGCCACGAGAAGGGACCTGGAAAAATTGCCGGCTTCGGCAAGGACTGGGCTCACAAGACATGCAAGGGCTGCCATATCGAAATGAAAAAGGGGCCGACAGGCTGCAACGACTGTCACAAAAAATAAGCTATCGGCGCCAAGCCTGCAAACTTGGGCCGGAGCTTATGCGCGCCCTCGGATCATTGCAGTATAAAACGCGAAAGTCTTAATAATTAATAACAATTATGATTTTAAAATGGTATTTACTTTTTCTCGATTGATATGTTATACGGTTAAAACTCTGAGCCGTATACGTCATGATTTTGTTGTCGATAATCACGAATACATCTTTCCTGCGCTTTTGTGCGGAAAAAAAACATAACAAGGAGATACAGGATGAAAAAGACTTTAGTAGCAATGATTGCCATGGTAGCTTTTGCAGGAACCGCATTTGCCGGCGACGTAATCGAAATGAAAAAAGGCGTCAAGTTTAACCACAAGGCCCACCAGGAAGCCCTGAAAGACTGCAAGAAGTGCCATGAGAAGGGCGCCGGCAAAATCGAAGGTTTCGGCAAGGACTGGGCACACAAGAGCTGCAAAGGCTGCCACTCCGACATGAAGAAGGGCCCAACCAGCTGTAAGGAATGCCACAAGTAATCTGATTTGATTCAGAACCGTGCTGAAAGAGGAGAAATGCAATGGCGCATTTCTCCTCTTTTATTTCCACCAACTTCCGCACAAAAAAGTGGCTCAACGCAATGCCAGTTCAATTCCCTCCAGCTTCCTCAACCTGTCCCTTAAAGTCGCGGCCTTTTCAAAATCGAGATCCTTGGCTGCCGCCAGCATCTCCTTACGTGTTTTTTTGATCTGCTTCGGTATATCCTTGGGCGCAACGCCGTAAATCTCGCTCGCTTCAGCCACATCCCCGGGCGGAGTATAGTAGTCCTTTTCCTCTATCGAACCCAGGATAGCACGCATCTCCTTCCGGATCGATTCCGGAGTGATGCCGTATTCCCGGTTATACTCCAATTGCCGGACACGACGACGGTCGGTCTCATTTATACAGGTCTGCATGGAGCGGGTCACGCTGTCGGCGTACATCAGCACCCTGCCGTGGATGTTGCGGGCGGCGCGACCGCAGGTCTGGATCAGTGAACGGGACGAACGCAGGAAGCCTTCCTTGTCGGCGTCCAGAATAGCCACCAGGGACACCTCGGGCAGATCCAAGCCCTCGCGCAGCAGGTTGATGCCCACCAGCACGTCAAACTCGCCTAACCGCAGATCACGCAGGATCTGCATCCGCTCAATCGTGTCTATGTCCGAGTGCAGATACCGGACACGCACACCCAACTCGCGATAGTAGTTGGTCAGTTCCTCCGCCATGCGCTTGGTCAAGGTCGTCACCAGCACCCGTTCGCCCCTGGCTACGGTTTCGCGCACCTGGTGCAGCAGATCATCGACCTGGCCGAAACCGCCCCCCTCTCCTTCAAGGAGAGCGTCAGGATGTGATTTGCCTGCCGTCGCCGGCCTGATCTCTATCACCGGATCCACCAACCCGGTCGGACGGATGATCTGCTCGACAAATACACCGCCGCTTTTCTCAAGTTCGTAATCGGCCGGGGTGGCGGAGACGTACACCGCCTGCCGGATACGCGCCTCGAACTCCTGAAAGTTGAGCGGCCGATTATCCAGCGCCGCCGGAAGGCGGAAACCGAAATTGACCAGCGTATCCTTGCGGGAACGGTCACCGCGGTACATAGCCCCGGTCTGTGGGATGGTAATGTGAGATTCGTCCACAAACAGCACGAAATCATCCGGGAAGTAGTCGATCAGAGTGTAGGGAGGGTCGCCCGGTTGACGGCCATCGAAATAGCGGGAATAGTTTTCGATCCCCTGGCAGAAACCCATCTCCTCCATCATCTCGATATCAAAAAAAGTGCGCTGTTCGAGACGCTGGGCTTCCAGCAGCATGTTTTCGGCACGAAAATACCGGATGCGATCACCAAGATCGATCCGGATCTGCTCAATGGCCTTTCCCATGGTTTCCCGGCTTGAAACATAATGTGATGCGGGATAGATCGCGCATTTTGACAGCCTGTGCAGCACCGTTCCCCTCAACGGATCTATTTCACTGATCGTTTCGATCTCATCGCCAAAAAATTCGATCCTGAGCGCCTTTTCACTGTCATAGGCAGGAAAGACCTCAACCACATCCCCCCGCACCCGGAAAGTTCCACGGTGGAAATCCATGTCATTACGCTCGTACTGAATCTCGACCAGTTTTTTCAGCAGCGTGTCACGTCCGTAATCTTCACCTTGGTGAAAGAAAATGTGCAGACTGGAATACGCTTCCGGCGAGCCGATGCCGTAGATACAGGAGACCGATGCCACGATGATCACATCCCGCCGGGTCAGCAGGCTGCGGGTGGCGGAGTGGCGCATTTTGTCGATCTCGTCGTTGATCGCCGAATCCTTCTCTATGAAGGTATCGCTGGCGGGAATGTAGGCTTCGGGCTGGTAGTAGTCATAGTAGGAAACAAAATATTCAACCGCATTGTCCGGGAAAAGCTCCTTGAACTCGCCGTACAGCTGGGCCGCCAGGGTTTTATTCGGGGCCAGCACCAAGGCCGGCCGACCGGTACGGGCGATCACGTTGGCAATCGTGAATGTCTTGCCGGAGCCGGTAACGCCTAGCAGGGTCTGATGCGGATCCCCACGCTCAATGCCTTCCACCAGTTCATTGATAGCCTGGGGCTGGTCACCTCGCGGGATGTATGAGGTTGCAAGATTAAAATGGGACATGGCCACAAATCCAGTTAAACAGTGTTTGAAAGCTGCCGGTTATTTAGTATACTGAAACATACTGACTGACGATGCCGTCAAAGGTGTCATGAGCTTCAAAAGTAACACGCGACGCAGAGTGTGACAATACCCCCGCAAGAGCCCCTATCGTGACGACAGCCGGGAGGATACCATGAAAACGCACGAAAGTCCGCAACGCATCAACATTCTGCTTGTCGTTGACAATGAACATGATCGTGCATCTTTAAGGCAGATCCCGAATCAGGAAAAAGTCGAATACTCCATCACTGATTGCAGTTGCACAAACGAGGCTTTCAGCACTGCTGCCAAGGACTGCTTGGCGTTCGATGTGGTCGTGGTCAATCACCACCCCCCCTGCCTGGACGGCCTGGAATTATGCAGGAAAGTACTGGCGGCCGCCATCCCGCTGCCGCTGGTGATCCTCGTCGGCAGCGGCCTTGAAGGGATAGCCGCTGAAGCGCTGAAGGCCGGAGTAAATGACTATATCATCAAGGATCCCTATAACGCCTACCTGGGAATACTACCTTATGTATTAATCAGGGTGGTCGCATCCAGCCGGGAGCGGCGTTTACGCGAAGAAGCGACTCTATCTTTGTGTGAAAGCCAGGAACGGCTGCAGCATATTGTCGAAGGGATAACCATCCCCACCTTCGTAATCAACAAGAATCACATTGTCACACACTGGAACCAGGCCTGTGCAAATATTACCGGCGTAGCTGCTGACGAAGTAATCGGCACCCGCCAGCAATGGCGGGCTTTCTACACTTCCGAGCGACCGGTCATGGCCGACCTGATAGTGGACAGGGTCATTGAAGACATGGTGGCGAGACATTATGGTGGCAAATACCTGCATTCAAAGGTTATTAACGGAGCCTTCGAAGCAGAGGATTTCTTTCCGCATTTCGGTGATGCCGGCAAATGGCTCTATTTTACAGCAGCCCCTCTAAGAGACTCGATCGGGCAGATCATCGGCGCAATAGAGACGCTTCAAGACATCTCTGAACGACGAAAAGCCGAACTGGCGCTGAAAGAGAGTGAACGGCTTTTCCGCGAGCTCAGCATAACCGACGGGCTCACCCGACTATACAATTCACGTCACTTTTTCGGCCGCGCCAGAGAGGAGATCGAGCGTTGCAACCGTTATGCGTCGCCACTCTCGCTGATTCTGCTTGATGTTGACAATTTCAAGAAGTTCAACGACTCTTACGGACATATCGACGGTGATCGGGTACTGGCCAGGCTGGCGGATATCATCAGGGATGGCATCAGGGGAGTTGACTCCGCCTACCGTTATGGAGGAGAAGAGTTCATCGTGCTTTTCCCGGAAACCGAACCGGGGGAAGCGGTGATTGTTGCGGAGAGGATCCGGCAGAATTTCGAACGTACCACGTTTTCACCAGCCGACGGAATCTGTGTTAATATGAGCATCAGCATTGGTGGCGGCAGCTACCATTCCGGAGAGGATCTGACCAGTTTCGTCAAGCGTATCGATGGGGCCATGTACGAGGCCAAGAGGCTCGGCAGAAACCGGGTGGTCTTTGTCGAATAATTCTGTGAAGTGGCTCAGAAACCGGTTTAATCCGGCATGATGAAAACAAGGGGGGCAATTCCTGATTTTACGGAATTGCCCCTCCTTGTTGTACTGAAATATTACTTATCGGCTATTTTGATGACAGGCAAGCAGCGGCATACTGAAGTCGTCTGATCGCCTCGTCACACCCCAGAACATTGATGATCTCGCCGATGCCTGGCGCCTGGGTGCCACCCGACAGGGCGATCCTGACCGGCTGCCCTACCTGTGGCATCTTCCAGCCGTTTTCGCTGCAGATTTCCTTGAAGAGGGCGTCAATACCGGCTGCATCCGCCACGGAAGATGCCGACAGTTTTCCGGCTACAGCCGCGAACACCGCCAGCAGATGTCCCTTTTCGAATTTGGCCAGCGCGGCCTCATCGTAGCTTTGCGGCGCATTGTAATAAAACACGGCCCGTTCGGCCATCTCTTCCAGGGTCTGGGCACGCTCCTGCAGGGTTTTGACCACCAGCATCAGGTCCGGGCCACTTAGAGTTGTCACATCACGTCTGGATAGATGCGGCAGTAACAGGTCCGCCAGCCGTTCCGTATCGCAGTTTTTTATGTAATGGGCGTTCAGCCAGAGCAGCTTTTCAGTATTGAATACCGAAGCCGATCGTCCCACGTTATTTACGTCAAATTTTTGAATCATCTCGTCCAGACTGAAGATTTCGTCATCACCATGGCTCCACCCCAAACGTACCAGGTAGTTTAGCAGCGCTTCCGGCAGGAAGCCCATATCGCGGTAGGCAATTACGCTGGTGGCGCCGTGGCGCTTGGAGAGCCGCGCCTTGTCGGCGCCGAGAATCATCGGCACATGGGCAAACTGCGGTACAGGGAAACCCAACGCCTGGTAGAGTTGAATCTGGCGCGGAGTGTTGTTGACATGGTCATCGCCGCGGATGACCGTGGTTATGCGCATGCTGGCGTCGTCGATCACCACGCAGAAGTTGTAGGTCGGAGTACCGTCAGTACGTTGTATTACAAGATCGTCCAACTCCTCGGCCGGAAACGCGATCCGCCCCTTGATCAGATCATCAAAGGCCACTTCCCCCCCCTGCGGAGCGCGAAAGCGCACCACATGCGGAGCGTCGGGCTGGTCAGTGCGATCACGGCAGGTGCCGTCGTACTTGGGCTTGCGCCCCTCTTTCATCGCCAGTTCACGTTTCCTTTCCAGTTCATCGGCACTGCAGAAGCACTTGTAGGCCTTACCTTCATCCAGCAGTTTCCTGACATGCTCCTTGTACAGCTCGAAGTTGTCCGACTGGTAGAAAGGCCCTTCGTCCCACTCCAGGCCAAGCCACTGCATCCCTTGCAGAATTGCGTCCACGGACTCCTTGGTGGAGCGCTCCACATCGGTATCCTCAATGCGCAGGATGAATGTGCCACCCTGCTTTCTTGCCAAAAGCCAGTTGAACAGCGCGGTACGGGCTCCGCCAACGTGCAGGTAACCGGTCGGACTCGGGGCAAAGCGGACTCTTAGTTCGGACATTATGATGTTCTCCTTTATTACAATTTTGAACCTTGCCATGTGCCGCGCCGGCGCAACTCGTTCAGCACGGCAAACCACATCTGGTTGTTCTTGAGACCCCACTGCGGCGCTACCCGGATACCAAGCGGAGCCGAGCCGTACAGGCGCTGCACCGTAACTCGCGCGGGAAGTCGCTCCAGAAAATCAGCGGCAACGGCCACATATTCGGCAAGCGTCAACGGCACGAACTCGCCGCGCCGATACATCCGAGCCAGCTCGGTGCCATCCACCGCGTGCAACTGGTGCAGCTTTACCGAATCAATCGGAAGCGAAGCGATCAGTTCGGCACTCTTCAGAAACTCTTCAGCGGTTTCGCCAGGAAATCCATAGATAAGATGGGCGCATATGTCAAAATTCCGACCAGCAGACCGCCGCGCCGTGGCGACAAAATCCTCCAGTGTATGCCCGCGGTTGATACGCGTCAAAATCCCGTCATCCATAGACTGCAACCCCAGCTCAAGACATACATACTTATCTTGCGCAATTGCGGTCAACAACTCCAAGGCTTCATCGGTCAGTGAGTCGGGGCGGGTTCCGACCGATATGCCGATCACGTCGGGATGCGCGAGAGCGCGCCGATAAAGGCCGGCCAAAAGATCAACCGAGGCGTAGGTGTTGGTGTACTTCTGAAAATAGACGATAAATTTCTGAGAGCCGAGGCGGATGCGATGGTAAGCCATGCCGTGCTCCATCTGCTCTTCCAGCGGTATGATCGAACGCGTGTCCTTTGGAGAGAAAGAGCTGTTGTTGCAATAGATGCAGCCGCCGCTCCCCTTGCTGCCATCCCTGTTGGGACAGGTGAAGCCGGCATCCACATTGACCTTGCTCACCCTGCAGCCGAAGCGGTTACGCAGATAGTGGCCGTATGAGTTGATACGGAGCTGGGGATGAAGGCATGAATCAGTGGCGTGTGGCATGCTTCTCTATCTTTTCAAGCAGCAATCTGGCTGCATTGCTTGGGTCCGGCTCAGAAACGATCCCGGAAATCATGGCCGCACCATGGCAACCGCTGGACATGACTTCCGCAATTGTCGATATTTTGACACCCCCCAGTGCAAATACTGGAATTGTAAGAGCACTGGCCGCAAAGGCAAGCTGCGGCACACCGACCGGGTCCCCGTACTTCAATTTGGACGGGGTCTGGTAAACCGGGCCGAATGTGACGAAATCTGCTCCATCGCGCTCCGCCTGCAACGCTTCAGCTACGGAATGGGCTGAATATCCGATCAGCAGTTCCGTACCCAGCAATTTTCGCACTTCTGCCACCGGCAGACTGTCCGCGCCGACATGCACACCATCAGCGCCAACGGCCAGGGCGATGTCGATGCGTTCGTTGATCAACAGGCGGGCATTGTATGCCCTGGTGATTGAACGCATCAGCAAAGCCAGCTCATACTGCCGGCGCGCCGGAAGATCCTTTTCGCGTAGCTGAACCGACCGCACTCCTGCCGCGAGAGTATCTGCGACAACGGCAGGGAGTTCCCTCCCTGCCGTCTGAGTCCGGTCAGTTATCAGATAGAGATTGAAATCGACCATCACACGCTCATAGGAACATGCCGTCCAGCGGACTTGAGGCGTTGGCGTACAATTTTCGCGGAATCCGGCCGGCTTTGTAGGAGAGACGCCCCGCAATCACCGCCAGTTTCATCGCTTCAGCCATTGCGATCGGATCACCGGCGCCGGCGATTGCGGTATTCATCAGCACGCCGTCACAGCCAAGCTCCATCGCGATTGCGGCATCGGACGCGCAGCCGACACCGGCATCTACGATGACCGGGATCTTCACATTTTCAAGAATAATCTTGATATTGTACGGATTGCGAATGCCCAGGCCGCTGCCGATCGGCGCTCCCAGAGGCATAACCGCCGCGCACCCCAGATCTTCAAGCTTCTTGCAGAGGATAACATCGTCGCTGCAGTAGGGCAGTACAGTAAAGCCCTCACTCACCAAAACCTTGGCGGCCTTGAGGAGTTCCTCGTTGTCAGGGAAAAGAGTTTTCTCGTCCCCCAGCACCTCAAGCTTGACAAAGTCGGACATGCCAGCCTCGCGCGCCAGACGGCAGGTACGAATGGCATCGTCGGCGGTATAGCAACCGGCCGTATTCGGCAGCAGGGTATATTTTTGGGGATCGATATAATCAAGCAGCGATTCCTTGCTGCGGTCGAGATTGACCCGGCGCACCGCCACGGTGATAATCTGCGCGCCCGAAACTTCAAGCGCCCTGGCGGTCTGTTCAAAGCTGGCATATTTGCCGGTTCCCACCATCAACCGCGAACTGAACTCCCGTCCACCAATTACAAGTTTATCGGTATTATCTGTCATTTTAACTATCCCCCGCCCACGAAATGGACTATCTCTATTCTATCCCCGTCTGAAAGCATGTGGGTGTCGTAACTGGCCTTGGGGACGATGTCCAGGTTCACTTCGACCGCAACCCGCTCCAGACCGATACCCAAACCGGCCAAAAGTCCGGTAATCGAAAGGCCGTCCTGTTGTTCCGAACGCTCCCCATTCAGGATGATATGCATACCACACTCTCCACAAAAGAAAAAAGCCGCGGAAGCGGCTATTGAAAATCTATCGGCGCGCTTCCCTACGCCGGCATTACCCGGATCAGGTACGAAGGGTCGCGGTGGCATACCGCTCTCAGTCGAAACTCCCCCAGCTTTTCGTCAAACTAGATGATTACCGCATCTCTGTCAACCCAATTTTATGAACATGAATGATCGCAAAGTGCAATATATTTTTAACCTTAGCGTGAGTTGCATTGAAATTGTGGTATATTTCTGGCATTGTGCCGAAGTCATGGTTGCGATCCCTGCAATTCCACATCCGGAGTAGTGAAAAATGGCCGAAAAGCGTGACATAAAGCGCCACAAAAAACGCATTACAGTTCGCTTTGGAATTGATGAAGCCAGCCGGGTCGCATTTACGGAAGACATTTCCATGACCGGAATGTTTATCAAAACCCCAAACATCGTGCCACCAAACACAAAGATCAGAATAGTGCTGGAACTATCAGATCACCGGACTGTTGAAATTGAAGCCCGGGTAATGTGGGCCAAGAAGGTGCCCCAGAATCTGTTCCATCTGGTTAAAAAAAGCGGCATGGGCGTGAGATTCCTGCGGTTCCATTCCGGAGAAGACGTTTTCAACTGTTATTTCAAGGAACTATCAGCAGATAACCAACCCAGTTGAGGAACTGCCATGGCATGTCGAAAGATTTTTATTGGAGCGACCGGACAACATTGCGGCAAGACAACCATAAGCCTGTCATTAATGCACCTTGCCCGCAAAAAATACGCGAGAGTCGGCTTCATGAAGCCGATCGGCCCCAAGTGTATCGAATTCAACGGCCATACCGTCGATAAGGATGCAGCGATGTTTGCCACCGTATTCGGCGTTGAAGAGGATGTTGCCCTGATGTCGCCGATGACGCTGTCGGCCGGTACAACCCGCCGCTTTCTCGATGGCGGAATTGACATATCCTCCCCGCGACAAACCATATTGAATGCCTGCGCCGAACTGGAGCGCAAGTATGACTTCCTTATCATTGAAGGGGCCGGACACGGTGGCGTCGGTTCCGTGGTCGGAGCGAACAATGCCAGAGTAGCCGCGATGCTGGACGCACCCGCTCTTCTGGTAACCGGTGGCGGCATTGGCAATGTGATTGACGCAGTCGAACTCAACCTGGCTCTGTATGAGAGGGAAAAGGCCAACGTCAGGGTTATCATGCCCAACAAGCTGGTCACTGAAAAACGCGCCAATGCAATGACCTATCTCAACAAGGCATTTGCGGCAAACAAACTGCTCGTCACCGGCGCATTCAACTATTCTCCCACATTGGCTGATCCTACCCTGCTGCATGTGGCAACTCTCCTCAGGCAGCCACTTCTGGGCGACTCGTCCGAGCAAAGCCGCATCTGCCACACGATCCAGCTCGGCGCAGCCTCTTCCCAGCGGGTTATCGACAACCTGGAAGATTCGACGCTCCTGATTGTGACCAGCTCACGGGATGAACTCATGGTCACCGCATCATCCCTGTACAATATTCCCGAATTTAAAAAACGGCTGGCGGGATTGGTTATCGGTGGTCATGCGCCGATCTCCGATATTACCCAACGGATTATCGATGACAGCGGCATTCCCTACATCCGCATCGAAGAGACCTCATCGGAAGTGTTCTATCAGCTGCGGGAACATGTTTCAAAAATCGGGCCTGAAGACCATGAAAAGATTGCGCTTATAAACTCGATAGCCGAGAAGTACATCGACTTCGACGCAATTGACGCCAGACTTTGATCCCAATCAGGGCTATCAGGCCGGCGCATCGCTAAAAAACTCTTGACCACGCGCTGTTTTTAATATTTATAGGAAAGTGTTCATTCAGTTAGAGGAGTCGGCATGATTGCATTGACGCGTATGGACAAACAGCTCATGTACCTCAATCCGGATCATATTATCAGTATTGAGGAAACTCCCGATACCGTTATTACACTTTTCAACGGCAATCATTATATCGTCATGGAGCGAGCCGACTCGATTATCAGCAGAGTCGTGGCTTTCCGCTCCAGGGTAATCCGAAGAGCCCAGAACTCCAACGGCAGGAAATATCTGCACAGGCAGCGGATAGACCTGTTCCAGCGAGTCTCAATCGCCAAAGAGGCAATCTGCCCGGCCACCAGGAACACTCACGATCGCACTCCATTCCACAGTCGGGATTATTAGCGTATGGATTTAGCAACCATTATAGGATTGGTGATGGGCTTCGGCGCGATTTTCGGTGGCGCCGCACTCGAAGGAGTACACATATCGGCCCTGATCCAGCCGACTGCCGCCATGATCGTTCTGGGTGGCACCTTTGGCGCAACTTTCGTCTGCTTTCCGCTTCCGGCGATCATCAATGCTCTGAAAGCGGTCAAAGGCGCCTTTCTTCCCAACAAGGTGGATCACGAAGGAGTCGTAAAAGACATCATCAACTATGCCACCAAAGCCAGACGCAACGGCTTGATTTCACTTGAGCAGGAAGCCCAGAACGCCCGCGACCCCTTTATCAAGAAGGGAATTTCCCTGGTCGTGGACGGCATAGACCCCCAGAAGCTTCGCGAGACCCTGGAAGCGGATATCATGGCCTACGAAGACCACACCAAACACAGCGTTGAATTCTATGAAGCGGCCGGCGGTTTTGCCCCGACCATAGGTATCATCGGGGCCGTTCTCGGCCTGATCCACGTCATGGGCAACCTCTCCGACACATCCAAACTGGGAGGCGGTATTGCGGTTGCATTCGTTGCAACCATCTACGGCCTGATAGTGGCCAACATCATCTGTCTCCCGATCGGAACCAAGCTGAAGATTCGCATGAAGGAAGAGGTGTTACGCCGCGTCATGATCCTGGAAGGGCTGATCGCGATTCAGAACGGCGAGAACCCCCACTTCATCGAGCAGAAGCTCAAGGCCTTCGTGGGCGGACACTAAACGGACATGGCACTAAAGAAAGAACCTGAAAAGCATGTCAATCACGAACGCTGGCTGGTATCCTATGCCGACTTCATCACCCTATTGTTTGCCGTGTTTGTTGTTCTGTATGCCATGGGGCAGAGTGACAAGAAAAAGGTCGAGGAGGTCATGCAGTCGCTCAAGGAATCGTTCGGCATGGTCAACGCCGGCGCTCCCGCTCCCAAGGTAAATGTAATCCCCTCCAAGGCAATTACAGTCATCCCCGCTCTAAAACCAGAGTTGTCCATTTCCCCAACCGGCCGCCAGCGTAGCGGCACAGCTAAATCCCGGGCCGAAGAAAAAGACTTCCGCCAGATCAAGGCCTCGGTGGAAGCCTATCTGGTCAAGCGTGGCGCACAGAACAAGGTAACCCTGGAAATCACCCGCCGCGGCCTGATTGTCAGCCTTAAAGAAGCCGGTTTTTTTGACTCGGGACAGGCCGTTATCAGGCCGGACGCATATGAATTGATAAATACCATTTCCGAAGTCATGACCCAGTACAACAACCCGCTACGGCTGGAAGGCCACACCGATAATGTTCCGATCAGCACGGCACAGTTCCCCTCCAACTGGGAACTTTCCACCGCACGCGCAACCAATGGCCTCAAATACCTGATCAAGAATTTCGATGTTGATCCGGACAAGATATCCGCAACCGGCTATGCCGAATTCCGGCCTGTAGCCGACAACTCAACGCCTGAAGGGCGCGCCAAGAACCGCCGCGTAGACATCGTCATGCTTTCCGGAGACGGTGAACGCGGAGAACCCTGATTTTTCTCCAAACACCCGTCCCGGCGCCTCACCCTCTATTGTATCCGGCTGAAAACATGGTATAGACACATACACTGCAGGCAATGCGACTTATTCTGTCACTACCATGTGCTATCTTCTTCCCATCTAAACAATCGGGAGGAAATGTCATGGAAGCTGTAACGATCGCAGGGGCCGCCGTAGTTATTGCCGGAGGGATCTACTCGTTTCTGGATCTGCTGGCCGACCTGGGTATTCAGGTCAGCACTTCAAAGACATCCGGTAAGAGCTCACCGGTCTTCGGCAGCTGTCTCCACGCGTCGCAAAGACGGGTCAAGAAGGTGGCGGGGGTGAACATTTGAAAGCGCGTTGAGCAGGCTGCTCTTAACATTGGGTATTTCCAGCTGCAGCTGTTTGAGAAGCTGTTTCATCCGCTTACGCTGTAGATCGGCGGTACCGCAGGCCGGACAACTGCAGCAGACCACCGGCAGGGACACCTGGTTGGAAAAGCTGATGATGTCATCTTCGGCAACGTATACCAGCGGCCGGATTACGGTGATGACACCGTTGTCGGCCAGCATCGAGGCAGCCATAGATTTGAGAGAGCCGACAAAGAACTGGTTCAATAGCAGGGTCTCGATGAAATCATCCTGATGGTGCCCCAACGCCAGCTTGTTGCACCCCATGTCCTGGGCGACTTCATAAAGCGCGCCCCGTTTCAGTCGAGCGCAGATAGAACAGTACGATGACCCCGGACGACGTTTTTCCTGGATGATGGAATAATGCTCCGTCGGCACCATGCGATATGTAAAATGGTTGTCACGCAGGAAAGTTTCAATCACCCCGATCCGGTAACCCGGATATCCGGAATCGATATTGATCGCCACCAGTTCGAAAGTGACCGGCGCCCGCCGGCGCAAATCCTCCAGCAACAGCAGCAGTGAGTATGAATCCTTGCCCCCCGACACGGCTACAGCGATGCGGTCGCCCTGTTCGATCAGCCCAAAGTCGGCAATGGCCTTGCCGACACCATGTCTCAGCTTTTTGAAAATCTGGCTCCGGTTAAATTCCGCGCACGGATTTATCATGCCGCTACTCCTTGACAAATTTATCTGCGGCCATTCCGGGATCTTCCCTTCGATCCCGCCCGAGCCAATCTCGCTTAAACGCCGCTGCCACTGCGGCTGAAACGGTATCCGACCCCCCGTACCGTCTGAAAATGCTTTGGGTGCGCCGGGTCCGGTTCGAAGTATTTGCGCAGACGGACGATAAAATTATCCAGCGTCCTAGTTTCCGTATCGCTGGTATAGCCCCATACGGTCTGCAACAGTTCGCTGCGCGGGATCGCCTGTCCTTCCTTGCGGAAGAAAAGCGACAGTACACGCACCTCCATTTCGGTCATGTCGATCTCACCCTGGGCGGTTTTGGCTCGGTATGACAACAAGAAGGCCTCATTATCCCCAAAACGATACCCCTCTTCAACCGGTTCCGGACGATACCATGACGAACGTCTCAACATACCCTTGACCCGCAGCAGAAACTCCGCCAGGTTGAAAGGCTTGGTCAGGTAATCATCGGCCCCGTTCTCCAGGCCTTCAACCCGGTCGGCATCCTCGGAACGTGCGGTCAACATCAGAATCGGCACGCGTGGATCGAGCTTTCTTATCAGGCGGCAGGCTTCAAAGCCGTCCATGCCCGGTAACATCACATCCAGGATGATCAGGTCAAAACGCTCGACTTCCAGCGACTTGAGAGCGCTCTCTCCGGTTTCGAAATGGCTGATCCGCAACCCCTCTTCTTCCAGATTGTAGCAGATACCCCGTGCCAGATGGATTTCGTCCTCCACCAGCATGATCTGCGGTTTGTCGTTCATCATATCCAGAGCCCTATCCCACCGGAATTTTAATCGTAAAGGTACTGCCCTTGCCCAAACCCGGACTTGTCACTCCCACCGTGCCGCCATAGCCCCTGACGACCGATTCGACAATGTAAAGTCCCAGCCCGGTGCCGCGCACGTTTTCTCCGGGAGGCTGGACCCGGTAGAAACGATCGAAGATTTTTTTTTGCTCCTTTACCTCCAGGCCGCGTCCCTGGTCCCGCACCGATAGCTGCAGCATGTTACCAATTTTGATCAGCCGGACGGTAATCTCCGGGCTCTGGGATGAATAGAGCCGCGCGTTTTCAAACAGGTTGCGGATCACCATGCCCATCTCTTCCGGATCGACCATGGCTTTCAGCGCCGGCGGAGCTTCAAAGGTAATGCTTCCGCCATGCGGCATGGTGCCCCGCTCGCGCTCCACATGTTCCCCGACCAGAGCCGTCAGGTCGGTCAGTCGGCGCTCGGTCTGCTTGCGACGCTGCTCAAGTCGTGCCGCCATCAACAGGTTGTTGATCAGGTAATGCAGACGTTCCGTGTCGGCCAGCATCGTTCCGACAAAAGAATCCAGTTTTTCCTCGTTGGGTCGTCGCAGTCGGATCGTTTCCAGGTGCAACTGAATCGAAGCCAGGGGGGACTTAAGTTCATGGGTGACCTGGGAAATGACATTGCGTTGCTGCGAATACAGATTTGACTGCCGGTTCCAGAAGACGAAAATTACATAGGCGCCGATCAGGATCAACAGCAGCATGCCGAGCCCTTCAACCATGACCGGCCAGTTAAGTCCATCCCCAAGCAGCTCCGGGCGGTATTTCTCGGCTAAAGCCTTGAACTCCCTGTGCTTGCCGATGAACCAGTATATCCAGAATATCACCAGCGTGATCCAGACCAGCTGAATCGCGATCATGGTCATGACCGGAGTAAAAATGCGTCGTAAAAAGTGCTTCACTAGCTTCAATCCAATCTGTTGATTTATCGTTGCCCAGAAGGCCGGGAAAGAGTTTTTGGCATGGAGTCCGTTTTGCGTGCTTGTGAATCCGGCCGCATTCTGCTATAAGCATTCATCTCTGAAACAGAGTTATAAATATATACTGGAGAGTATGTCAATGGCTGTTGTGGAATTCAAGAAACTTAAACGACAAATGATGCTATATCGAATAGTACAGACCATATTAACCGGTCTGCTGATTGTAATGGCTATTTTTTTTCAAAGCAGGTTCGTTGCACTTAACAAACCGGAGCTTTTCATGCGTAGCATTATTTTCTCAATGATCATACAACTGCTTCTGATCTGGCCAGTCTACAAACTTGCCTGGCGCGATGCTGGTGTAGAAATAGAAGGTAATCATCCGGACCTGACGCCTGAACAGCAGGGCGCTCTGCGCAAAAAGCGTCTGATCGGAGATATGTGGAAATTCTGTGGTGTAGCTTTCTATGTTGTTTTTGTAACGCTCGTGCCGGACGCCAAGAAGTCAGTGGGAACTATACCTGTGTATGCCATAACCATCTTTTCATTCCTGCTGACTTGCCTGCTGTATTTCCAGTGTTTCAACTTCAGCGCCAAAAAGCAGATCAAGGCAATCACTTAAGGGCGAGTGACTGGCTTACCCTCGCCCTGCCAAGGCATACATCAAATTCAAAAGCGGGCGACCCAACGGGGCGCCCCTACCTTTTTTCGGAATTGAAAAACGCCTCCATCTTCCCGAACATCTCCCCCGAATTCCCCTTGACTATCTCCGTCTCCGGCAACGACCTCAGAAAGGTCCTGCCATAGCTCTTGTTGATCACGCGCCGGTCCAGGATCAGCACCGCCCCATGGTCGTCACGGCTGCGGATCAGGCGACCGAAGCCCTGGCGGAACTTTATCACCGCCTGCGGCAGCGAAAAGTCACGGAACGGATCGCCGCCATCGGACTTGATCTTTTCGGCCCGTGCCTGTTGGACCGGCTCGGTCGGCACCTGAAACGGCAGCCTGGTGATGATCACCAGCCGCAGGGCCTCACCCTTTACATCGACCCCTTCCCAAAACGAATCGGTGCCGAACAGCACTGCATTGCCTTCCTTGCGGAACTGCGCCAGGAGAGCGTGGCGACCGGTTTCGCCCTGTTTGAGCGTTGTCAGCCCCAACCGGGCCAGCTGCGGCGCCAAAGCGGCATGAACACGATTTAGCAGGTCATAGGAGGTGAACAGCACGAAGGCGCCGCCGCGTGCCAGAGTCACCGCCTGCAGAATATGGCTTTCCAGCGCTTCACGATAGCCGGGCTCGGTAGGCTCCGGCATATTCTCCGGTATCGCCACGAAGACCTGGCTGGCATAATCGAAGGGTGACGCCAGCTGCAGTTCCGACAGGCGTTCCTTGGGCAACAGGCCGAAACCGGTACGTTTTTTCAGATAGCCGAACTGCCCCCCCACGGTCAGAGTGGCCGAGGTGACGATGATCGTTTTAAGCCGGTCCAGCACGGTTTCCTTCAATTGCCCGGAAATATCCAGCGGCGCGGCACAGATACGGGCCTGCACTCCGCGGCTGCCATTCCTGGTCTCGATCCAGCGGCAGTAGCCTTCAGCATCGGTCGTAAAGAACAGCAACCCGTCGGCCATGGCCTGCAGACGGCCTTCGATACCGCCGGTATCCAGCAGCTGGTCGGCCAGCTTTTCACGCAGTTTTTCCGGCAGATCGCCGCAGCGGCGCAGCAGCGTGCGCATGGCCGAGGTGTAGTCGTTGACCGCATCGGCCAGCCCGTGCAGCCGCTGGCGGCACTCGTTCCAAAAGACCTTGCGCTCCACCTCGGGCGTTATGCGCAGCTTCTGCTCCCGTCCGGCCAATCCTCCGGAATCATGTTCCACGGAGATCGCCAGCCAATCCATGGTCTGTTCGGTCAGGCCGGCCAAGTCGTGGGCCTTGGGCAGCAGATGGCTCTCCAGCAGACCTGACAGTTCAGAGTACAGCCCCTCCTGTGATTCCGGCAGATCGCGGGCGATGCGCGACGAGATGATCGTCAGCAGCCCGGCCCGGTTGGCCTTTTGCGGGACAAGACGTTGCAACTGCTTGAGGATGCCGCTACGGGCGATCATCAGAGAGAGATGGCTGGTGGCCACATCCTCCAGATGGTGCCCTTCGTCAAAGATCAGCCGGGTAAATGGGGGCAGGATCGCGGTGGCATCGTACCCGGTCTCTTTCCGCAGCACGATGTCGGACAGAAGCAGCGCGTGGTTTACCACCAGCACCCTGGCGGCCGACGATTCACGCCTGGCCCGGTAGAAGAAGCAGCGGTTGAAGTGCTTGCAGCGCGATCGGCTGCATTGATCGGCCTCGCAGCAGACCTCCTCCCAGGTGCTATGGCGGGGAGTGAAGGCCAGGTCGCTGCGACAGCCGTCCTGGCTGGCGTGACTCCATTCGATGATGCTGGTAAGCTCGGCCGAGGATTCGTCGGGAAACAGGGACGGTTCGGCTTCGGCATGCTCCAGCTTGCGCAGACAGGCGTAGTTGCCGCGCCCCTTGACCAACGCGGTCTTGAATTCGATCTTTGAATTACGCGCCAGGAACGGCAGATCCTTGCGGATCAACTGTTCCTGCAGGTTGATCGTGTTGGTGGAGATCACGACCCGCTCGTTGTTGCGCACCGCCCAGAGGATCGACGGCACCAGGTAGGCCAGCGATTTGCCGGTGCCGGTGCCGGCCTCCACCAGCGCCACGCCGTCACGGTTGAAGGCCTCGGCCACGGCAAGGGACATCCGCACCTGTTCATCGCGCTGTTCGTACCCTTTCAGGTGGGCCATCATTCCATCAGGGGCAAATACGCGGCCGATTTCCTCCAGTGAAAGCAGCTCGCCCTTCTTATCGGTATGGGGGGTCACCACCATGTAGCAGCGCAGGCAGTCGTTGTCGACGATCGAGAAACCGATGCCCTGGTTGCCGGCCACCGAGGCGATCTCCATGTCGGCCGACGATGGAGTCAGGTCGCCGGTGGGGTGGTTATGAATGACAACATCGCCATTCGACGCGCGCACCATGATCGCTGGAACGGCCTGTTTGCTGCCACGGGCGATAGTTTCCACCTCGCAGACAACACCTTCAACGTTGGTGCGGCCGATGAAAAAGACCTCGTTGCCGCCGGCAGCGGCAATTTCGTGGCGCATCAAGGCGCGGCAGTCCTGGGTAAAGTGAGTTTGCATGGGATTGGATACAATAGCACAGCGCATGAAAAAAGGCACCGTCGAATCCCGGCACCTGAATCCATTAATTTGTCCGCTTCAAACCCGAACAGTTCAGTTGATCAACAACCCCACCAATCCAGCTCCGATGATGACCACCATCGGACTGACACTTGTCCATTTGAAAATTGCAAAGCCGATCAGCAGCACGATGAATTCCTTAGTGCCGGACAGTGAGGATGCGCCCAGATTCCAGGCCGCGGCGGCCACCAGTCCGACTACCGCCGGCAGCAGTCCGTCCAGGGTGGAGCTGATGATGTCAATGTTTTTCAGGCGGTCGTAATTTCGGCCGACTACCAGCATCAGGGTTACACAGGGGAGGAAGATGAAAACAGTGGCGATCAGGGCGCCCGGAAAGCCTCCGGCCCTAAATCCGGTAAAAGTTGCCAGCATCGCCAGCGGACCGGGAGTCAACTGGGATAGCGCCAATCCGTCCAGGAACTCCCGCAAGGTCAGCCAGTGATACTGATCGACCATGATATGATTCAGCAGAGGGATCAACACATAGCCGCCGCCGACGAAGATCAGACCGATCCGGAAATAAATCCAGGCCAGGGTCAGGAGAGAAGTCATCAGCTCAACCTCCGGCGAAAGATGCTTTCGCACAGCGACCATAGCGCCGCTGCCAGCAGCACCCAGGCCGCGTTCAACTGCAGAAAGACCGTGGCGGCAAAGGCCGCCAGCGCCATCAGGACGCTGCCGGCGCCCTTGATCTGCTTGCGTCCCATATCCATGGCCACAACCAGGATCAGGCCGATGATGACCGGATTGGTACCTTTCAACGCAGCCTGCAACTGGGGCAGTTCGTTGTAGGTGAAATATATCCAGGACAAGAGTGAAACCAGCAGAAACGATGGCAGGATAAAACCGACCGCAGCGGTGATGCCGCCGCGAATTCCCCGCAGGTGATGGCCGGTGAAGGTGCAGACATTAAGGGAAAAAGGGCCCAGAATCTGGCCGAAGGCCAGACCGTGCAGGAACTCCTCAGAGGTGATCCAGCGTTTTTCTTTTACGCAGATCCGCTCCACCAGCGCCACGATCGCCATGCCGCCCCCGAAACCGGTCAGGCCGATCTTGGCAAAGGTCAGAAATATTTCCGTAAGTCTTACTGATTGTATTTTTTTATCCATTTTTCGATACTCCGCGCCGCTAATCACGTCCGCTTGAAGATTTTCTCCAGTTCATCCAGGCGCACAACATGGGAGACCGGTCGTCCGTGAGGGCAGCTGGCGGCAAATTCAGTCTCGTCCATGCTGCGCAAAAGTTCCCTGATCTGCAGGTTTTCAAGCGCGTGCACGCCCCTCACTACCGAATGGCAGGCGATCCGTGAGAGCAGTTCATCCAGCGTTTCCTGAAATGCAGCGCTGGTTCCGAGACCGGCAAGATCGGCCAGGATCTCCCGCACCAGGCCGATAGCGTCCTTTTCGGAGGATATACGCGGCACGGCGGCGATCATCAGCGTATTTCCGCCGAAGTGCTCCAGTTCGAAACCGATGCCGGCCAGATTGTCCCGGAAGCGCCCGGCAACGGCCACCTCGCTGAAGGACAACTCGACCGTCTCCGGGAAAAGCAAGCGCTGTGACTCGACGCTTCCTTCCCGGCATTGCTGTTTCAAACGCTGAAAGGCCACGCGCTCACTGGCGGCATGCTGATCGATGATCACCAGATCCGGACCAGACTGGCAGAGGATGTACTCACCGTGAAACTGTCCGATCACCATCAGTGAGGAGAAGTAGCCGGCAGCCGGAGCGCGCTGCTCCGCCTGAAAGGGAACTTGCGGTTCAGCGACGGCAGCGGCAGGCAGGAGAGCTTCGGAAACCGGGATTGTCCCCTTATCCTCCGCCCTGGCCTGAACCGGTGGCTGGGGATAATGCTGTTCACGACGGGGAAGCGCCAGCGAAGCCTGCGCAGCGGCCGCGATCCTTTCGCGATAGGCCTGGGCAGGCGGCGGAACGGGCAGCGATGTTGTCGCCACGGGTTTGCCGGACAGCCATGGCGAAAACCGCAGCACACCTTCCACGGCTGCCTGTATCCCGTCATGCACGGTTGATTGATGCCGGAATCGCACTTCATGCTTGGTGGGGTGGACATTGACATCCACCTCTCCCGCCGGAAGCTGTATGAACAGGGCCACCACCGGATAGCGGCCACGATCGATCACGCCACGGTAGGCTTGCATTATGGCGTGCTGCACGACTTTATCGCGGACGAAGCGTCCGTTGACATAGGTGAACATTGCCTGCGGGCCGGAACGGACCAGTGACGGGCCGGAAACAAAGCCACTGACGGAGACGTATCCCCCTCCGCTGTCAACCCGGTGCAGATTCGAGGTTGTATCCTTGCCGACAACTTGTGATAGTCGCCGTTGCAGGTCGCTGCGCTGCACCCGCAGGATTTCACGTCCATCGCTGATACAGCTGAAGGACGCATCCGGACGGGAAACCGCCAGCCGGGCCATCACATCGCCAACATGACCGGCCTCGGTCTCCGAACTCTTCATGAATTTGAGGCGGGCCGGAGTGTTGAAAAATATCTGTTCGACGGCAATCACCGTACCCTGGGCCATGCCGCAGGACTTGACATCGCGCACTCGCCCGCCTTCCACAACGATCTCGGTTCCTTCCAGGCTTCTCGCCTCGCGGGTGGACAGGCAGAAACGCGACACCGATGCAATCGAGGGAAGCGCTTCCCCCCTGAAACCGAGGGTAAGGATACTTTCCAGGTCACTGTCATTCCTGATCTTGCTGGTGGCGTGCCGCTCCAGCGAGAGCAGCGCATCTTCGCGCGACATTCCGTGGCCGTTGTCGGTGACGCGGATCAGGCGCCGGCCGCCGGCGGTGATCTCGACTGAAATATCTGTGGCCCCAGCATCCAGCGAGTTTTCAATCAATTCCTTAATAACCGAGGAGGGACGTTCGACAACTTCACCGGCGGCTATCTTGTTGGTAAGGTTCTCCGGCAGTATCGCGATACGCTGGGACATGGCTGCTCCGTACAATTATTAAAAAAAGAGCGGGAAACCCCGCTCTTTCTGGTAGTGCTGCCTTACTGGATACTTTAGCCGCAAGCTGGCGCTGATCGCAGCGTCAGGGCTTTTTGTTACTCTCGCCCGTATCGCCGAAGAGGCTGTCGAAGTCATCCGGTTCAGCCTTTTCACCGGTGGCAGTGGTAGTCTCCGGTGTATCATCCCATGAAAAGTTTTCCAGATCGAACTCTCCGGGGCTGGATGCCGGCGCCGCAGCATTTGCCGTGGCCGGCGTCGCGACGGAAGCACTTTTCACCTGCGGTGTAGTTTCAAGCAGGTCGGCAAACGGGTCTTCCTCCTGTTTGGCCGGTTGGGTTCCACCGGCAGCAGGCTCATCATCAAAGTTGAAGGGGTCGTCGTTGAAAGGTGAAGCGGATGAAGCAGCCGCGGTTTCTTCCGGCAGGTCAAACGCGAACATGTCCTCATGAGTTTCAATATTTTCCGAGAGCGGCTCGTTTTCGGCGGAGGAAGCTCGAAACTCCTCGGCCATTTTCTCCCGAACCTCAAGTGGAAGCACAATCGGAGTGATGCCATAGGTCTGCTTGTATGCGCTCAGGTCACTGGAGCATTTGGTACAGCTGTCATGGAACTCAAAACTGTTGTATCCGCACTTGGGGCACTTCATGGGCGGCTCCTTGATTGTGATCTGGTCATGTCGCTTCCCACATATACTGCATAATGGCCAGAATAGCAATACTTGCCGTCTCGGTACGCAGTATCCTGGAACCCAGAGAAACCGGCTGAAAACCATGCTGTGAGAAGTGCCTTACTTCCAACGGGTCGAAGCCCCCCTCGGGACCGATTGCAACTATCACCGAAGCTGGCCTTTCCTGTGCCGACAATACCTGTTTGAGGGATTGCTCCCGTTCATCTTCCCAAAGCGTGAGACGCAGTTGATGATCGGCATTAGCGGCGGCGTCCAGAGCGGTGTGGCACCAGGTCACCAAGGGAACGTCATTCCGGCCAGACTGCCTGGCCGCTTCAGCGGTGATGCGGTTCCAACGTTCGAGCTTGCCTGGCAGCTGGTCCTGGCGGACCTTGGCAATCGACCGGCAGCCTCCGAACAGCTGGAAATCGTGGGCGCCCAGCTCGGTACATTTCTGCAGGATCAGATCAATCCGGTCTCCTTTTGGCAGAGCCTGACAGATCGTAATCCGTGGTGACGTGCCATCGCCTCCGGCTGCCGCCTGCATCGAAGAGATTGCAATTTCCACACTCTTTTTCGTAACCAGCTCTATAGTGCCACAATAGGTGACGCCATTTTCATCCACCAGCAGCACAGGGTCCCCGGCGACCATCCTCAGCACTCGGGCAATATGCTTATACACCTCTCCGTCCACGACGGCATGCCCGTCACTGACGCTGCCGGAATTTATAATGAAACGGCGTATGCTCATTTTGACGGCACTCTCCGGTAAAGCATGGCAACCCATTCACCAGCCCTGTTGGTCTCTTGATACTCCAGCGGCTGATCAGCAAACCCTCTGCGTACAAGATCCTCCTTTTCGGCCAGGATTCCGGAAAGGATCAATGCTCCACCGGGATTAAGTCGGGCAGCCAGACCGGGCGCCAGGCGGACCAGCTCTTCCGCCAGAATATTGGCCAGTATGATATCAAGCCCTTCTTCCAGTGACTCGAGCGGAGTCGTTCCACACTCCACCTTTTCGGCCAGATCATTCAAGTCCAGGTTCTCACGGGCGACCTCAACCGCTTCCGGATCGATGTCGAGCGCCAGGATCCGGCCCGCGCCCAGACGGCTGGCGGCCATTGCCAGAATACCGGAACCGGTACCCAGGTCGAGCAGGGAAGGCGCTGCGGACTGATTGCCTGCATCCATAATTTTTTCCAGCAGCTCCAGACAGAGCCGTGTGGTTTCGTGTCCTCCGGTGCCAAAGGCCATTCCCGGATCGATCCGCAACACCAGGTCTCCCGGCAAAGCAGCGGCGTCTTCCCAGGTCGGCACGATCAACAGGCGGGCGCCGACCCGCAGCGGTTTGAAATGAACCTTCCAGCTGGTGCTCCAGTCCTCGGAGCGAACTGCGGTGATCGTCGGGGCTGACAGCACAAGACCCGCTTTCCGCCCGGCCAACTCCAGCAGGTACGCCTCCAGTTCGGCCATTTGGGGAGTCGGGTCCAGATCCGCAGGCAGATAGGCCTTGACGGTCATCCGCTGGGAGTCCGGGATTTCACTGGCGGAAAAGGCATCAACGGAGAGATTCTCCATACAGACCCCGTTTCCGGAAAGAACGGTCAGATATTCAGCTACTACATCAGCGACTTCAGCCGGTACATCGCAGGCTATTTCAAGCCAGGAATCATTCATGTGACAACCTTTCAAGGGATCTGAAACAAGCCGGAACGTTAGCAGAACGATCAGATGCTGACAATAAAAAAGCCTCGCCGTCGGATGTCACACCGCACGCCATGCCATCAGCAGACGTGTTATTTTTCTTGACCATGAAAGCGCCGTAACGCTATAAAGCCCTGTCATCAAAGTGTTGTGAAAGGCACACCATGCGCGGCCAAAACCTGCTTGAATCCATAGGCAATACCCCACTCGTCCAGCTGTCAACCATCAATCCCTATCCGCATGTATCGATCTATGCCAAACTGGAGGGCAACAACCCTGGCGGCTCGGTCAAGGATCGCCCGGCCAGACAGATGATCCTGGCCGCGGAAGCCAGCGGTGAATTAACACGGGACAAGATCATCCTGGAACCGACCTCCGGAAATACCGGCATTGCGCTGGCAATGATCGCTGCCGCCAGAGGCTATCGCATCAAGTTGGTCATGCCCGCCTGCGTGAGTATAGAGCGTCGCAGTGTGCTGGAGGCATACGGAGCCGAAATAGAGCTTTCACCGGGTTGTGAAGCAACCGATGGCGCCATACGACTGGCGCACAAGATCAACAATGAGTCGCCGGAGGTGTACTACATGCCCAACCAGTACGCCAACCCCAATAATGCCAGGGCTCACTACGAAACCACCGGCCCGGAGGCCATGAGTCAGACCAAGGGACGCATCACACATTTTGTGGCCGGCATGGGAACCAGCGGAACCCTGATGGGAACAGCACAATACTTCGCTGAGACAAGGCCGGATGTGCAGATCATTGGCGTGGAGCCGGTTCTCGGTCACAAGATCCAGGGGCTGAAGAACATGCGCGAAGCGATTGTCCCCCCCATCTACGATGAAACGGCTCTGACACGCAAGATCGTGGTTGAGGATGATCTGGCATTCGAGACATCCCGGCAACTTGCCGTATGCGAAGGCATCTTCTGTGGCATGTCCGGTGGCGCCGCGGTGGCCGGGGCGATGAAACTTGCCGCCGAACTTGAGTCAGGATGCATCGTGGTCATTATTCCTGACCGGGGCGATCGTTATCTCAGCACCAACCTTTTCAAGTCGGTTTGCGCCAACTGCCCGCCATAGCGGGCTTCATGGCTGTCCGGAACTCTTCCTTTTCTGGTCCTCACTGAATCCGCACAGACCACTTCATCAAGCATGCTCCCATCTGAACGCCACTGTCACTTTCCTGCGTAATACATGTATAAAATTAATGTACACCACCTCTACACACCCACATCAACACATCTCCTTATATATCAGCATAATACGCCATTTTAGCATCTCCAGGCAGATTGCAAGGCGTATATTTTTTGAATACATTAATTCAATATGTTTTATAAGAACCCAATAATCACCCAGCAACCCTCCAAACATATATTCGGTTAAATCAACATGTTACGTTATTTTAAAAATATTGCGGCATCATGGCACGCTCGATGCTTTAGTAATAATCAGAAGACGGAAACAGTAGAAACAATTGAAGCAGGAAGGGAGATAGTCATGAGAACCATATCAGCAGCAACATTTGCAACAGCAATGATCACCGCCAGCCAGGCATTGGCGGCCGGCGGAGCAGTCGAAAGCGAAGGCATTGGTATCCTGGCAGCCTGCTTCATCGGATTCGGCGCCATGATCGTACTTTTCCAGTTCATCCCCGGCATCCTGATGATGGCCGGTATCCTGAAAGGGATTCTGTCACTGGGAAGCACCGATGCACGTCAGGCATCGACCGGCAAATAATCAAGCAATAACAACCAGCCATATTTCAAACGGCTATCAAACATATAACTGACAGGAGGATGTCATGAAAGCA
>MGZK01000016.1:995-28077 GCA_001802125.1 Geobacteraceae bacterium GWC2_55_20 | reverse complement strand
CGGCTTGACGCCTTCGTTAAGTATGATCGCCTCAACTCTTCTGTTCTGCTGTTTGCCGTCAGCGGTATCATTGCTGGCCAGCGGGTACTTCTTGCCATAACCTATGGTGACGACCCGATCACCGGCAACGCCCAGTTTTTCAAGGGCGTTTTTAACCGATGCGGCGCGCTGTTCGGAAAGTCCCTGGTTGTAATCATCGCCGCCGACACTGTCGGTGTGCCCTTCCACCAGCAGATTCCGGTTCTGCTTTTTCTGGAGGAACTCGGCCAGTTTGCCCATGCTGCGCTGGGCGCTGACATTCAGATCGGACTTGCCGGTGGCAAACAGTACATCACCGATAGTCAGCACGATTCCCCGGTCGGTCAATTGACCCTGCAGATCCGTCAACTCCACCATCAGCAACACCAGTTCAGCTTTTGCCATTTCGGCATCTCTGGCCTGGGCCTCGGCCTGAAGCCTGGCACTTTCGGCCTCTCTGGCTCTTGCCTCAGCCTGCGCATTTGCCAACGCAGCCTCCTTGGCCCGGATATCGGCCAGAATCCTGGCCCGGTCGGCCTCGTTGGTCGCGGAAGCCAGTTGCTGCCTAGCATTCTCCAGCGCCGCGGCTTTTTGATCCAGGTCCTGCTGGAGCAGCTGTTTCTCCATCTGGCTTTTCAGCAGCTGTAACTCGGCCTTTTCCTTGCCCAGCCGGACGATCTCGTTGCCCGTGACCACACCTTCCGCCAGCGCTACCGAGGTCTGGGATTTACGCTCCGACATGTAGGCCAGACGGGAAATATCATCGTAAAAGAGTTTTTTCTCAGTGGAATCATACGCCCTGGACGGCTCTTGCGGATTGGGCGAATAGGCCTTCTTACTGACCTGTTCCGCATCCTTCAACGTTTTTTCCGCATCGAGAAGTGTTTTCAACGAGTACGACTCCACAATCGGGTTCCCTTTTGCCTGGGCATAGGCGCTGCGCGCCTGTTCCAGGCGGTCCCGGGCGATCTGTTCGCTGGGGTCAACCGTTCCGCACCCGGCCAGAACGGCTCCGAAGGAGATCGTAAGGCCCGCGGCTTTCAACTGACTTGAAATACGACTGAAATTCATATCAACTCCTTATCCTTAATGGTATTTGTGGTTATTTCACAGCCGGCATCTTCTTGATTTCCTCGCGCAAGGCCAGTATCGCCTCGCGCAGCTTGACAGCCTCCAGCTTGGCCTTTTCCGTCGGGGCCATGGCCCGTGCATAATCGGCGTCAACCATGGCTTCATCCACAAGTTTGCTGGCGGTGACCATATCCTTGGCCGCCACGGCCGATTTGGCGCCCTCCAGCTTGGCCTCGGCCGACTTGAGCGGGGTCGGGGCATAGACCTGGGCCTCAACCGCCTTGGCCGAGTTGATATTCTCTTCCAGCGCGGGGAAACGTGAGCTGACCGTATCCGTTGTGGCACAACCGGCTGCCATGCCTAAGCCCATTACAACCAGACCTGTTGCCACATATCGTGAAACCATGTTTCTCTTCATACATATTCCTCCTTGTCGATTGAGCTGCAAACCGTCAGTGCGAGCGACCGGTGCGGATGTTCCGTACCACCCCGCTGATTCTGATAATCTTATCTATCCGCAACTAGCATGCCGGAAACATCCGGCGGACACCTATGTATAAGAGCCTGATTTTACGTGGCATATCCCATATCAACGTGCGGGATGAACAGAATACCCTCAGGGGTATCCGTCATGTTTGGCATAACTGTCTTATTTGACGGGCGAGGTTGAGGCGAGAATGATCCGGTCGTCATCAACGGCCAGAACATTTGAGCTATGCTCGATCAGCTCGTAAAACTTTATAAATTTTTCAACATTAACAGCATGGCAGGTCTTCCTGCCGAAATAGGTGCCGCTCTGCTGAAAGACCTCGGTAACCACCTGATCGTCGTAGATGGCAAAATCAAAGGAACTGTTGATATCGCGACCACTCATGTTGCTGATGGCGGGAAGTTCATCGCGAAAGATAATACGGACTTCAATACCGTCATGTAATTGTGTCAGCAGAACCTTCTGCGCATCCGAATCAGCGAATTCTTCATGGTTCATGACAAAGATGCGGGTAATGGCCACCCCGCGTTCAAGCGCCCGCAGATTTGACTGGTAGTAGTTGACCAGCGCCCCGCGAGTGTGCCAACCATTGCTTATGGGATCAACGCTCTTCATCCGGCGAACAGCCAGGTCAGAGCATTTGGCGCCTTCCAGATAAAATTCCGTTTCGTCAAGCGGGATGAATCCCTGCTGCAACTGCACGATGGTTTTTTTTATTCCGGACAGCATAGCCTCCGCCTTGGTATGACATTCCGCATCACTGATCCGGGCTATGGCGAAAGTAACTTCGTGGGCCTGGTGATACTGGCCGATCAACTCGTTACGGGTTTTTTCCAGATCCTCGCGAATCAGATAAGTGGCCAGGGAAAGCAGGATGCCGATACCGAAGATACTGTAGGCAACCTCGGGTGAGTGCAGCACAAAATGGAAAAAGATGGCGAGGCCGGCACCGGCCAAAAATTCAATCAGCACCGCCATATTGTGAATATTCTGGTCAATTTTCATGTAGATCGTTCCTTGTAGTTCCGATTCCGGATCAGGGATGCACTCAAGGTGGCTAGGATTGAGACGATGAAGGTCCTCGCCCGGCTGTTGGGAGGGAATGACTTGATGGAACGATGACGAGCCAACGCCAGGGGCGCTTTGATCCGGAGATGGAAATCAGCCGCAGATTCGGCTTAATTGATAATCACGACGATAATATGAAACGCATCCGCAGTGCCGGGATAACCATCCTGCTCATGACGAATGCCCTTTTCCGTGTGACCGGCCGGCTTCGACGATCACGGTTTGGTAAAGTGACTCAAGCTCATTGCGAGTGTTGGCAACTATTTTTCCCTGAATCTCCGGCAGATAGATGCCTGCATAGATTGAATCGGCGGCGCTGAATTTCTCGCGCGCCGCTTCACGATCTCCGACGGACATCAGTCTGAGCCCTTCCACGATAGTGTTTTGAAACGTCTGGGCGTCCACATGGATACGCTGATGGTCGATCCTGATACCCTCAGGTCCTTTGATGACAGGATTGAAACCGAATGTCCTGGTCATAAATCTTTCGAGTGGCTGGAGAAAACCCTGATCCAGTTTCACTCTGCTGTTTTTAGTCGCCGGCACGCCCAGCATGGAACGACAGACACGATCCCAGCTAAAGTATAGATCCAGTGGCGACAGCAAAGAGCAAAAAAGAACTTTTATCGCTTCGCTCGGCCAGTCTGTTTCAACAGGTTTTTCATTAACCGAGAGAATGAAGCTACCCAAAGTTTTGATTTCCAAAATGGTGTCAGGTAAATGCATGGTATTCTCCGCAAGTTGAATATTGCAATTTTCAATATTTGCTCAAAATCGAAATAACATCTGATCGAGTTTATGATCAGCCATGAAGAAATAATGCGACGAACGTGCCAGAGATGATTCGTCGCCACCACCCGCTCAACATACTGATTTTGCGTATGAATATAATCGGACGTCGCACGGGATTGTGGAAAGCATTTAAATATGGCCGTCAGGTTTAACATTACCGCCAAATACTGCAGGATCTTTTTGCGGCAAACGTTGAATTAAACCTTAAACGGCAGTTAGCCACAGAGAACACAGAGTACTGACATCAATAAATCTATTTTCTTGAATCTCTTTTTGGGTGAATGGCCCTAATGCTGTAATAGGTTGAGTTTTCTCTGTGAACTCGCTTAGAAGCGCCTACTTTCGGCTGTGTCCTCTGTGGCAAATGCTTTTTTACTCCATAGCTGTTCAAAATAAAGGGACAAGCAATGAAGCCGGTCCCTTTATTTACTGGTGCCCCATAACCGACGCACTGATCAACAGCTTGACAGATCTGCTATTCGATACTCAGATCATGTACACATGCCCTGGTTTTCCGCGTTGTTTATTCGACGCTTGCCATAGACGGCCAGACAGAGCATACCGACGCCGAGCAGAGCCAGGGTGCCCGGTTCCGGAACCGGGTTCACGGCGGCAACAAAGTCAATCAGAAGGTCTTCGCTTTGTAACAGATCGACCAACATCCCACCGCCGCGGATCTGTGTGAAGTCCACACCCGTCCAGGCGGAGAACGGAATGATGATGTCAATCGGAAACGGATTGGAATAATCAGGAGCTGTCAGCGTGTAATTGTTGTTTACCGTGCCGTCGCCAAAGTTCAAGGTGATCTTCCCCGGCATATCATTGAACAGAATACGGATAGCGATGGCGCTGTTTATGCCGCCCTGGGTAAAATCGATTAATGGCATCGTGTAATCTATAGTGTTGTTGCTGTTGCCGTCCCAGATCAAGCGTGAGAAGCCGGAAGTGCCGGCCTGCATGCTGTCAGCCATGACGCTCGGATAGGCGCTGTTATTGATATTGACGGAATGCGAACCGCCAAATTCACCGGTCTTGGTGACCTCAACATAGCGCGAACCGCCCATTGCGGAAGCCCCCAGTCCGCTGACAAATGTAGCTGAAGTACCTGCGGTAGTCTGCGTAAGTGATTGTCCGCCCACCGGATCGTCAAAATGATCGATATACATCGTGGCAAACGCGGCGCACGGGGCCAGAATCGACATCAGGCTTACTGCCAGGAGTTTATTCATTATGCTTTTTTTCATCTGATCTCTCCTTTTTCTAGTTCTACAGCTATTGAAAACAATACAACCCGACACCCGGACATCCCACTTTAAGGTTTTCACCTCCTTTTAAATGTCGATAGAGATCATTACAAAATCCTGTTTGTGTTGTTCCGCGCATTCGCAGCTGCGACTGTTTTTCGAACAGATGGAATCAACACTATTCATAGAAGGTTGTCCGCAACTAACATGCCGGACAAAACTTACCGTGAAAGTCAGTACAAGCATCTGATAATATTGGGGCTGTGGAAAGAAGGTTCAGATTATTAAATTAAATCCGCATAAGTATTCCGTCGCATACAACATATCTGCAATATTTGCCGGTATACGTTAAGGTCATGTAATACAGATCACGGGCCTGAGATCTGCTGAAGATCGTTGGGATTGAGGGTCGAATTTGATACAGGATAATTCGGGAAGGCAAGCACGGGCCATGCTTGAAAAATAATGCAGAGACAAACTCTTGAACCTGTCTATAAACGGCAGTTAACCGCCGATAAAAACGGATTCACGCCGAGAAAACCAGGTCTTACATCAAAATAGTTGATTACCTTATGGGTTAAATCAGTATTTTGTTCACGTTTTTGATTTCTCGCTTAGAAGCGCCTACTTCTGGAGGCGTGTATCGCTTTGGAGCGCCTACTTTTGGCGGCGTTTATCGGCGGTTAACAGCTTTTTCCGGGTTGAAAGGCTTGCAGGTTCTATCGTTTACTGACGGACGATGCCGTATTTCCGCATCCGGGCGCGAAGTGTGCTGGGGTTCAGTCCCAGGAGCACTGCGGCCCCTTTTTCTCCCTCGATGCGCCAGCCTGTTTTCTGGAGCACCTGAAGGATGTGGTCGTGTTCCAGATCCACGAGCGGCTTGACCTCGCCATTGCCCGATTGTTCCGGCTTGCGGAGCGTATCGAAGCGGTCCAGCACCTGCAATGCGTTCCCCTGGCTGATGATAACCGCCCGTTCGATGACGCTTTCCAATTCCCGCACGTTGCCGGGCCAGTGGTAATCCTGAAAAACGCTCATGGTGTTTTTCGAGACCGACTCGATCTTCTTGCCGATTTTTTTATTGAATTTGTCAACGAAATGATTGACGAGGACCGGGATGTCTTCGATGCGCTGCCTGAGCGGCGGCATTGTGATCGGGAAAACATTGAGCCGGTAGAACAGGTCTTCCCGGAACTTGCCGTCGCGAATCTCTTCCTCCAGATTGCGGTTGGTGGCCGCGATGATCCGTACATCGACCTTGATGGTGCGGGGATTTCCGAGCCGTTCAAACTCGCCGTCCTGGATGACGCGCAGCAGCTTGGATTGCAGCGCCATCGGCAACTCGCCGATTTCGTCGAGAAAGATCGTGCCGCCGTCGGCCAGCTCGAAACGCCCCAGCTGCCGGGCATCGGATCCGGTGAACGCCCCCCTTTCCCGCCCGAACAGTTCGCTCTCAATCAGGTTGGCCGGCAGCGCCGTGCAGTTGACCGTAATCAATGGCCGGCTTTTACGGGCGCTGCTGCTGTGGATGGCGCGCGCCACAACGCCCTTGCCGGTGCCGGTTTCACCCAGCAGAAGAACGGTTGCGTTCATCGGGGCCACCTGCTCGACCCGCAGGAATACCTGCGAGAGAGCATTGCTTTGGCCGATGACCTCGCCGAAGTTGTACTCCCGGGCGACCTCATGCTGCAGGTACATGTTCTCGGCCTCCAGCCGGTTCTGAAGCTGTTTTATTTCGGTAAGCGCATCCTGAAGCGAACCTTCCGTCTTCAAGTGTCCATCTATTTCCCGTGTAAGCTGTGCATTCGCCTTGACAAGAGCCCCGGTCCGTTCCTGTACGGTTTGTTCCAGCTCCTTGTTGTAATTATCTAGTTTCTTGTACAGTAACCGCATTTCCAGCATGTTGTGGATACGCAGCCTGACTTCGGCCAGATCGAACGGCTTGCTGATGAAATCTCTTACGCCGGCCCGCAGGGCACGCAGCTTATGGCCCGGCTGGGCGGTAATCACCAGGACCGGAAGATAGTCGTCGGAATCGTCGGCCTTGAGGCCTCCCATCACCTGAAATCCGTCCATGACCGGCATCTGCAGGTCCAGCAGGATCAGGTCATAGTTGTTTTTCTTATGCAGCGCGCAAACCTCCACCGGATTCAACGTGGAGGAAACGCTGGTGTAGCCGCCATCAAGCAGCAACTGCTCAAGCAGGGCGACATTGGTCAACTGATCGTCAACGATCAGGATGCTGGCGTTAAGAATTTCTGACTCACTAATCAGCATATTTTTCCCTTTTAGTTGTTTCCGCTTTTGCATGTTCCAGTGTCATGTCCAGCGTATCCATGAACTCGTTGACTTTGATCGGCTTGGTGAGATAACGGAAGAAGCCCGCCTCCAGCCCTTTGGCAATATCGCCGGGAACGGCGTTGGCGCTGAGCGCAATCACAGGAATGTGCGCCGTTGCCGGGTCTTCGGATAGTATTTTCAGCGCATCCAGTCCGCTGATTCCCGGCAGATTGATGTCCATCAGTATCACATCCGGCAGGGATGCAAGCGCAATCTCTATGCCGATGGTGGCGTTCCTGGCGCTCAGAAAACGGATATCGGACCGGCGCGCAATCAGATCTTCCACCAGCATCAGATTTGCCGGATTGTCCTCGATGTAGAGCAGGCTATGCGCCAGTTCGCCGCCCAGGGCCTGCGGGCGCTCTTCCCCGGTGAATTCGGCTTCGCTAACGGAACTTTGCAGTTCGGTAGTCCGGTTGATTTCGAACCAGAACAGACTTCCTTCCCCGACTGTGCTTTCCACGCCGATCACGCCCCCCATCAATTCAACCAGCCGTTTGCACACCACCAGTCCGATGCCGGTGCCCTGTTCAGGCCCGGCATTTTGACCGAGACGATTGAACGGCTGGAAAAGCTGCGCCAACTGTTCCGGAGTCAGGCCTTCACCGGTGTCCCGGACGCTGATGCGAACCGAATCCGGTCCACACATCGTACATTTGACGGTAACTGTTCCGTTGGCCTTATTGTATTTGATCGCATTGGAAAGAAGATTGATCAGAACCTGCTTTATCCGTGTACGGTCGGCAAAGACGGAATAGGGAGTTCTGAAGTGGATAAAGTCCACGCTGATACCGCGCTCCTGGGCCTGCGGTTCAACCATCACTTCGCATTCCAGCATTACCTCGGACAGAAGCACCGGCTCCAGCGACAGCGACAGTTTGCCGGACTCGATCAGCGCGAGGTCCAGGATGCCGTTGATCAGTTCCAGCAGGTACCACCCGGCCTTGAGAATCTGGTCAATGCCTCTCATCTGGGACGGTGACGGCTCCGGCTTGCCCGATTCCAGCAGTTGCGCAAAACCGAGGATCGCGCCCAGCGGCGTACGCAGCTCATGGCTCATGCTGGAAAGAAAATCCGATTTGGCACGGTTGGCATTTTCCGCCACGCGTGTGGCCCGCTCCAGCTCCAGGTTCTTATCCAGCAGAGCCTGGTCAAGCGCTGCCCGTTCGGCTTCGATCCGCTTGCGTGCCGTGTTGTCGGTGCCGATCAGCAGATAGCCGATGATCGCGGTTTGGGCATCCCGCAGCGCCGTGACCGATACTACCGCCGGGAAACGGCTGCCGTCCTTGCGGATATAGGTCAGCTCATAGATATCCTCAATGCCGCGGGAAGCCTTGAAAACCAGGGTCTCGAATCCGGGAGCGATGGGGGTGCCAAGCTCGATGCTCAATTTTTCAGAGCGAGCGATGACTTCCCGCGGATCGGAAATATCGGCCGGCGTGATCTTGTTCATCACTTCGGCGGCTGTGTAGCCCAGCATGCGCTCTGCGCCGACGTTGAAGATCTGGATGACACCCTTTGCGTCGGTGGCGATACTGGAAAAGTTGGCGCTGTTGAAAATCGCGTTCTGCAGCGCCCCCGCCTTCAGCAGCGCCTCTTCCGCATTCTTGCGCTCGGTGATATCTTCCATGGCCACCAGGATAATGTGTGAGCCGATATTTTTCCTGAAGATCTGGCGGGCATTAAGCAGAATAAACCTGCGGCCGACACCGGGAAAAACATGCTCCACTTCATAACCGTTGAATACTGAATCATGGGGCAGGATCTCTTCAAACAGCACCCGCAACTTGGGAATATCCCATTGCCGGTTACCCAGGTCATAGATGAATTTACCGATGGTTTCCTCGGGCGTCACCATGAAGGTCTCGTAGAAGCTGTGGTTGACGGAAAGTATCTTCAGCTCGGAATCCAGCACCACCAGCGGCTTGTGCACGGTTTCCACGATGTTCTCGGCATATTCCCGGGCATCACGGATTTCCGTTTCCAAACGCTTGGCAACCGTACCGTCAACGATTGAGCAGAGGATGTGTCCGGCTTTGCTTTCAAGAGTGTCAATCATCACGCTCTGAAGCAGGCCATGGATCACGGCGCCGTCTTTTCCGGTCAGCCTGATTTCACATTTTTGCATGCCCTGCCCATGCAAAACAGCTTCGAGATGCCCGGAGAAAAGCTCCCTCCCGTCAGCATCGGCAATATGGCCGGAAAAGGACTTGCCGGTCAGCAGACTCCGCTCAATTCCCAGCAGTTGCGCGCCGGTAAGATTTACATCCTTGATCACTCCCGAAGCATCAAAGGTGAAATAGCCGACCGGTGCAAAATCATACAGCTCGGCGTACTTGTTCCGCGACAGCTCAAGCGCCTCCTGTGCTTGCCGCAGTTCATCGTTTTGCAGTTCCAGCTCTATCTGCTGAATCTCAAGCTCTTCCTGGACACGGCGCAGCTCCGTATTCTGCACCTCCAGTTCAATCTGGTATGCCTCAAGTTCATGGCTCAGTTTTCGTTGCTCTTTCTCGGTCCGGGGCGGATGCAGTTTCACAGGCTTTGCCGGAATGCTCCCGTCATTTTCGATTCCCATTGTGGACCCTTTTGTTGTACCGGATTTTGTAATAATACTCAGCGTGTCCAGTTTGGTCTTTGCTTTTAGCCTCCCCTCCCTTGCCTAGAGGCACCTACTTTTGGTGACGGGAGGGGATTGAGGGGTGGGTGAAGCTGCCGCAAGTATCAAATATGGCAAATTCCCCCACCCCCTAACCCCCTCCCGCAGGGGGAGGGGGGACTTTTAAGACAACTGCATTAACCAAACCGGACACTGCTGTTGTGTATCCGTTTTTCTCGGCGGTTAAATGCCGTTTGCAGGTTAAAGGGTCTGTTTAGCCTCAAGCAGTTCCTTAAGCCTCTCAATTTCCCCGCGCAGTTCCGCCTCCAGCGCCTTGGCGGCGGTGATGTTGGCAAAGGTGATCACCACCCCGGCAATGACGTCCTCCATGGTGCGGTAAGGCATGATGCGCACCGAAAACCAGCGCCCATCGGCGGTGGTGATCTGCTTTTCCGAAAAAACCAGCGTCCGCAAAACTTCCAGCGCTTCTTCGGCCATATCTGGATAGATGAGATCGCTGACAATGTCGGAAAGCGGACGCCCCACATCGCCGGGGATCAGCTTGAAGAGCTTGTCCGCCCCGGTGGTGAAACGCCGGATATGAAGCTGGTTGTCCAGGAATACGGTGACTATTTCGGTGCTGTTGAGCAGGTTGCGCATGTCGTTGTTCACCCGCGAAAGCTCGTCCATTTTGGACTGTTGCTCGGCGTTCACGGTCTGTAGTTCCTCATTCAGGGATTGCATTTCTTCCCTTGAGGTTGTCAGCTCCTCGTTGGTGGACTGCAGCTCTTCGTTGGTGGACTGCAGCTCCTCGTTGGTGGATTTGAGTTCCTCCTGCGAGGATTGCATCTCCTCGCGGGTACTCTGGAGCACTTCACGGAACTGGCGGAGTTCCTGCTCCAGCTCAACAACCCTGGCATTGCCGGATTGAACGGGTTTGGAGCGTCCCGAGACATTCTTTTGCAGAGGCGTCTCCACGTCGTTGAATACGACCATCACCATTCCCTGCAGCGCTTCCGGCTCTTCGACGGACTGAACAGTGATGTCTACGAACTGCGAACCGCCGTTGGTACCGACCTTGAGGGCTTTGACGCTGGTCGTCCCTTTTTGCCTGACCGCCTTCTGGAAGGCGCTGCCCAGCTCGAAGCGCAGCCCTTCGCGGGCCATGGCGAAGATATTCCAGTTGGCCTTGCCGGCCGCGGGTTCCAGGTATTTGCCGGTTCGCCCGCTGATATAGAGGATATCGCCTTTGTCGTTGGTCAGCACGGCCGGCGGTGAAAAACGTTGCAGGAGCAGTTGGTCGGCAAGAGACTGGAGATTGGCTGCGGGCTTCAACATAGGCGGCTCCTTGGATAATCCCGGCAAAGTGTGAATAAACGAAGCCGGAAACGCCAGCGGTTCGGCCGGCAGAAGCGATTCGCGCCGCCTGAAGAGTCTCGACTTTATGTTCAACGGCGCAAAGAGATCGGTAAAGGTGCTGATGGATTCGGCGCTCCCCAAAAACAGTACTCCGTCCTGGTTCAGGCTGTAATGAAACAGCGGCAGCAGTTTTTTCTGAAGTTCCGGCGTCAGATAGATCAGCAGGTTGCGGCAGAGCAGGATATCCAGCTTGGTAAAGGGGGGATCCATGATCAGGTTCTGCGTGGCAAAGGTAACCATCTCGCGGATTTCCTTGCCGACCCGGTAACCGTTCTCCTCCTTGATGAAGTAGCGTTGCAGCCGTTCGGGCGTCACGTTTGCGGCAATGCCGGCCGGATAGAACCCCTGGCGGGCCTTGTCGATCGCGTCCCGGTCCAGGTCGGTGGCAAAGATCTGCAAGGAAATATTTTCGGCGGGCTTGAGTTGTTCCAGCACCTCCTTGAAGGCGATGGCGAGTGAATAGGCCTCCTCGCCGGTCGAGCAACCGGCCGACCAGGCCCGTAACACCCCGCCGGCCGGGCGGCCCGCCAGAAGCAATGGGATGGACTCTTGCTGCAACTGATCCCAGGCCTCAGGATCACGAAAGAAGCTGGTCACTCCGATCAGCAGTTCCCTGAAGAGCAGTTCCACCTCCTGGGGGTTTTCCTGCAGATAGCGCACATAGGATGCGATCCGGTTGATCTGGTGAACGACCATGCGCCGCTCGATGCGGCGGTAGATGGTATTTTTCTTGTAAAGCGAGAAATCCTGGCCGGTCTTGGCCCGCAGGAGAATCAGCACTTTTTCCAGGGAACTCTGATCCTTGTCCTCCCGTGGCGGTTTGATCCTGGTGCTGACCGGCGTATGAAGAAGAAAGTCGATCAGTTTTGCGGGTAATTCCTCGACCGGGGCCACCAGATCGACCAGGCCGGTCTCGATGGCGCTTCTGGGCATGCTGTCGAACTTGGCCGAAGCCGGTTCCTGCGCCAGCGCCAGTCCCCCCTTTTCCTTGATGGCCCGCAGACCCATCGTGCCGTCCGAACCCATGCCGGAGAGGATCACGCCGATGCTGCGCTCCTGACGGTCATCGGCCAGGGAGCTGAGAAAGGAATCAATCGGCAGCCGCAGGCCACGGCGCGCCGCAGGCTCGAACAGGTACAGCAGCCCGTGCAGAATGGACATGTCCTTGTTGGGCGGGATCACGTAAACGCAGTCCGGCTTGACCTCCATCCGGTCCAGGGCCTGGAAGACCTCCATCCCGGTGGCGCGCTGCAGCAGTTCCGGCATGATCCCCTTGTGGGTCGGGTCCAGATGCTGGACGATGACAAAGGCCATGCCGCACTGTTCGGGCACATGACCAAGGAACTGCTCCAGAGCCTCAAGCCCTCCGGCCGAGGCGCCGATGCCGACAATCGGGAACAGCAGGTTCTTTTGCCGCGATGAAGCTTCCGCCGGGGAGGACGGAACCTGTCTGTTGTCTTTATTTACCGGTTTAGTTTGCTTTTTCATGGTCATAGATATACCTGAGTAACGTTGATATTCCGCTAATAAAATTCTCCCTCCCCTTCAAGGGGAGGGTCGGGGTGGGGATGGGGTAGTCAGGTGTCAAAACGTCCCCATCCCCCTCCTGACCTCCCCCTTGAAAGGGGAGGAACTAAGTCAGCGGAAGATTGGCACTAATCCGTTAGATATATCAGCATTCCCTCCAAAAGTACTAAGGGTATTATTTGCGGTGTCAAACCGGCAAAGAAGTCGCCACCTTGCGGCAGACCAGCACAATCTCATCGACACCGGGCGCTTCGACCATCCCGTCCACGAATTTCAGACGTTTCTGAAAAAACATCCCCAACGGCATCAGCACCCTGTTATACCACCACATCGCCTCGCTTCGGCGATTCTTGAGCCACCACAGGCCAAAATCCAGCAAGCGCGTGCTGGAAGGCTGCATGCCGAATGCCGCGCTGCTCTCCAGCACCAGGCCATGGTCCGCAAGAAGCGCCAAAAGGTCGGCGGGGTCATACCTGCGCACATGCCCCACCAACTCGTCGAATTTTGTCCAGAGCGCGGCGTACATCGGGACGGAAAAGACGAACAACCCCCCTTCCCTGAGCACACGGCTAACCTCTCTGAAAACCCGCCGGTCATCCTCGCTATGCTCGATCACATCGAAAGCGCAGACCAGTCCGAATTTATTGTCGCAAAACGGAAGGGCGTCGATTTCACCCGGCACTGCAATGCCGCCGCGCTCCGTCAACCGTTCAATCACCGGAGGACTGATGTCCACGAAGCAGGTGCCTGGAATCGGCAGGCGCGGACGCAGGCCCGGTCCGATTTCCAGGCGCGACGCGGCAAGCGGCAGCAGTCCCGAAATCAACGGCCAGGTATTGAAACGATCGGGGCGTTCAAGATCGGACCCGGACCAGAGCAGATCGTAGAAATCCCGGTTGACGGCGATGCTATCCCGCATGTTCAGGCCCCCGCAGATGTTCGGTAGCGGGCAATGGCCGGTAAATGGAGAGCTGATCCGCATCAGAAACCTGGAGAGAATCGTTGGGCCCCTTACGCATGAAGTTGTAAGCCAGGTTTGTCAAGCGGCGGCCCGGATTTTTCCAGACCCTGGAAAGGATCGCAGGCCAGGTGTAAGCCTCCTTGCGCGCCTCCATCCAGCCCCGGTAGAGCTGTTCGGGCGTCATCAGCTTCGGCCGGAAGACCACCTCCGAGTGGTTGTAACGGCTCCAGTCCCGGTGCAACAGCCGCCCCTCCTGCTGGTACTGCTGAAACAGCTTTGTTCCCGGATAAGGGGTCAGCAGGTTGAAGGTGGGGACGCTCGGCGAGCATTCCTCTACGAAGCGGAGGGTCTTGTCGAAGATGCCCGGGTCGTGATCGTCGAAGCCGAAGATCAGCGAAGTCTCAAGGATGATGCCCGCATCCCTCACCCGCTTGATCAGTTCGATCTGTGGCGTCTCTCCGGCGGTTTTAGCCAGACGGGAAAACGATCCCTCCACCGATTCGATCCCGACAAAAAGGCCGATACAGCCGGATTTGGCGACCAGTTTGAGCAGAGCCGGGTCTTCGGCAAAGCGCAGGCTGGTTTGCGAACCCCAGCGTATCCCCATTTCGGTCATTCCCTCCAGGATCGGCCTGGCCTTGGCCGGGTCTCCCAGAAAATTGTCATCCAGGAAAATCACGAATTTTTTCGGGAAGGAACGGATCTCGGCCAGGATGTCGGCGGCTTCGCGGTAGCGGAAGCGATTTCCGAAATACTGGGTAACGGTGCAGAATGCGCAATCGTAGGGACAGCCACGGCTGGCCTGGACGGTCTGGGTCGTGATGTAGCGTTTTCCGGCCAGGATCTCGCGGCGCGACCAGGGGATATCAAGCCTGTCGTCCTGTGCTATCGGAGCGCGGTAGATCTTTTCCAGCCGGCCGCCGAGAAAATCGTCCAGGAGGGTGGCCATGACGGTTTCAGCCTCGCCGATCACCACCGCATCCGCATGGGCAAGCGCCTCTTCGGGCATCACGGTCGGATGCATCCCCCCCATGATGACCTTGATCCCTTCCCTTCTGAATTTATCGGCAAGCTCATAGGCCCGCGTCGCCTGGTGGGTCATGGCGGTGATGCCAACCAGGTCATATTGACTGCCAGACGGAATCGGATCCTGGCTCTCATCGACCAGGGTCACCTCCCATTCGGGCGGAGTCAATGCGGCAACCTGCTGCAGAGACAGGGATGGCAACTGGAAATACTTGACCCAGCCGAGCTTGTGCGTCGCCGGGTAAATCAGCAGCAACCGGGGCGATTTCAATGATTTTACGGACATTGGCTAGGCAGCCTTGCGGTTCGATTTCGCCGGTTTGTGGTTAGCGGAAAAATACTCGATCGCCTCGCGCATCAGATTGGAAACGCTCTTGTGGGTCTTCTTCATCAGGTTTTCCAGATGTCTGCGCTCCTCTTCGTTGATTCTGAGCGAGATGATGTTGTAACGGGGATGCTCTTTCATTTTGGCCATTGTATGGTTTCTCCTTATCAATTAATTCCAAAGCCACGTTCCCATGGCGTGGTCCTTTGAACAGATATGTGCCCAAAAAAGCCGGGGGCTTATGGGAGGAGAAACACCCCCGGCAAAAGAAGGCATTCATATACATATCAACTATCATGCCAGAAGAGTTCCGCAGAGGGCTTGGTGTAAGAGCCTGATTGTGCTTGGAAAAATGAGGCTGTACGCACGAAATGAAAGGCGGGCCGTCAGTTTAATCCGTCACGCATGACATAACTGTCATATATGACGGGACAGGTTAAGGCATGTGGGGGGTGGTGTATGGGCGATTCTTGTAATCGCCCAACTGCAGGGCAAACACAAGGTTTGCCCCTACAATTTTCAAATGTTTCCAAAAGGGGGAGTTTGGTTTAGTCCCCCCTCCCCTTGCGGGAGGGGGCTAGGGGGTGGGGGAATTTGCCACGAAGATATTCCATTGCAGCTTCACCCACCCCTCAATCCCCTCCCGTCTCCAAAAGTAGGTGCCTCTAGGCAAGGGAGGGGAGGCTAAAACCGGACAATGCTGAATTACATCCTGATTCCGACAGGGCTTTTTATTGCCTGGCAATTCCGAATTTACGCATCCGGGCCCGAAGTGTGCTGGGGTTGAGTCCAAGCAGTACCGCGGCCCCTTTTTCGCCCTCGATGCGCCAGCCGGTTTTCTGGAGTACCCGAAGAATGTGATCCTGCTCCAATTCCTCCAGGGATTTGATCTCAAAAACTGACGGTTCTTCTGCCTTCTGGTACGTTTCAAAGCTGTCCAGCACCTGCAGCATTTTTCCCTGGCTGATGATCACCGCCCGCTCGATAACGCTTTCCAGCTCCCGCACGTTGCCGGGCCAGCGGTATCCCTGAAGTTCGGTCAGGGTGTCTTTTGGCACGATCTCGATCTGATTGCCCATTTTCTTGTTGAACTTTGCGACAAAATGATTGACCAGCAACGGAATGTCTTCTTTTCGTTGCCTGAGTGGCGGGATCTTGATCGGGAAAACATTCAGCCGGTAGAACAGGTCTTCCCGGAACTTGCCGTTCTTGATCTCTTCCTCAAGGTTGCGGTTGCTGGCAGCGATGATCCTTACATCGGTTTTAATGGTGTGCGGGCTGCCCAATCGCTCGAATTCGCCGTCCTGAATGACCCGCAGCAGCTTGCATTGCAGCTCCATCGGCATCTCGCCGATTTCGTCCAGAAAAATGGTGCCGCCGTTGGCCAGCTCGAAGCGTCCGATCTGCCGGGCATCAGCTCCTGTGAAAGCGCCCTTTTCGCGCCCGAAGAGCTCGCTTTCAAACAGGTTCGCCGGCAGTGCCGTACAGTTGACCGTTATCAATGGCCGTTCCTTGCGGGAACTTCTCCTGTGGATGGCGCGCGCCACCACGCCCTTGCCCGAACCGGTCTCGCCCAAAAGAAGAACTGTCGCATTCATCGGCGCCACCTGATCAATCTGGGCAAACACGAATGACATGGACTCGCTCTGACCGGTAATCTCGCCGAAGTTATATTTCCGAGCAAGATCCTGCTGCAGATAGACATTCTCGGCGTGGAACAGCTCTTTCAAGCGACTTATCTCTTGACAGGCTATCAGGAGTTGCTCTACGGAGCGCTTGTGTTCTTCTATTTCCAGTATCAGTTGTTCGTTGATCCTGTTCAGCTCCTGGGTTCGCTCAGTTACCCGCAGTTCCAGTTCATTGTGGGCTCTAAGCAATTCGTCCTCAGCCCGCTTGCGTTCGCTAATATCGGTGACAGCAACCCGGCACTCCGTACCGGACGAGAAGGCCAACGCCTCGATATGAACAAAGACCGTGGATGCTGACTCCGTGGCAAGCGTCACTTCGCAGGTTTCCTTGTCACGGTTCGCAAAGACCTTTCCTAAAAATTCGGAGAAGAACTGGCGGATGTCATCGGCTACGAACAGCCCGAAGCGCCGGCCGAGCAGCCGGCTGCGCGCAATGCCGAGCAGGCCGGCGGCGGTGAGATTGGCGGCAAGTATGGTTCCATCGCGGTCAAGGGTCAGGTAGCCGACCGGAGTAAAATCGTAGATATCGGCATAGCTTTCCAAAGCGCTTTCAATCTCGCATCGGGCCTGGTGAAGCTCCGCGTTCTGCATCTCCAGTTCTATCTGGTGAACCTGCAATTCGTGAAATAGCCGCTGCGTCTCGTTGTACTTCCGGTGAAAGTCCGTTTCCGGCGATTTGGCTTTCAGCTGTTCTTCCGCAAGGCGGCGCAGCTCGGTGTTTTCCTCGAGTTTTGTGTCTTTACCTGAAACCATTGGAATCCCCTAACGCAACACCAGCGATATTGTTAGTTTTTTTACAAACAACTTTATACCAGCTTTTCAGAAAAAATCTTAAACAGAATATATTTTTGCAGGATTTTCCCACTCCTGATCAGCGTTGCACGGCATCCTGACAAAAAAATCTATCAATCTCTTGAATTGCACAGTGGCTATCCAATTCAGTTCAAAGCACCCTCAACATGCTGAGGTTCCACCATATACGGTGGCCATGTGGATTATAAATACTTGCCGGATGCCCGTTCCGGCCGGCCTAATGCCCTGTTATCAAAGTATGATTCAAGCTTTTGATATATATTGATTTCTTGGCATGCCCTGTGCGTTACCGCAGTAGAGAACAACTAGTACGTTGTAACTCATATTTTTTCGCAGCTACAGCTAACCCCTCTAAATCTCCCCTTACCTAAGGGGAGACTTTAAGGCTTCCCCCCTTAGGTAAGGGGGGACTGAGGGGGGTTAGATTTTGATGTTACAAGACACTAGCTTTCGAGAAGTCGTTTTCCACGTGCGGATGATTTCCGCGCATAACTCATAAAAGGGAGAAATAGTATGCTTATACATGTCATGTATCCCGGCAACAATTACGATTACGTCAAAGAATTCATACTCGACGACCTGATTAAAACCGGAAATATCGTCAAATTCCGTCGTTCCTCCGGTTGGGTTTCGCTCGGCTCGGATCACCTGCGGACGGAAAAGCGACAAAGCTTCTACAATGGAGTCGAGAAGAGAGCGGTTGGAGCCCATTTTGCTCCCAGGAAGGTTAATAACCTGAGACTGGTTGGGCCGGAGAGCACTGAATCCGCCCCTTTCAGCTCCTGATTATAAAGAAATCATATGATCAATACCCTGAAAAACTATACCAAGGAAAAGCTGCTTTCCTACCTGCTGGCAATGGCGACAAATTCGTCGGATGAGACACTTATCCGCATGACCCACCTGATGGAGTTGATTCCCAAAAAGGATTACTACAAGGAACGCATCCGCTGGATTCGCGGCCTGGTGCGGGACAAACACCCCGGCATCGAGTTTCCCCGCCGGATTCTGCGCGACCTGCACCCCAATCAGCGCGACAAATGGATCAGCAACCTGCTGATCAATCACCTGCTGAGCGGCACCGACAAACGTAAGGAGTGGAGCGACCGGCACGGCTACTACCCACCTTCAACCGTGGTAATCAGTCCCACCATGCGCTGCGACCTGAACTGTTACGGCTGTTATGCCGGCGATTATGACAAGTCGCTGGAGCTTTCGCTGGACGAGGTTGATTCGGTGCTGCTGCAGATGAAGGAGATGGGGGTCTATTTCGCGGTCATCTCCGGCGGCGAGCCGTTTTACATGGAAGGCATTTTCGAGATTTTCAAAAAGCACAGCGACATGGCTTTCCTGGTCTTTACCCATGGCGGGTTGATCGATCAGGAGATGGTGGCGAAACTGACCGAGGTAGGCAACGTGATGCCCGCTTTTTCGCTTGAAGGATACGAGCAGGAAACCGACGAACGGCGCGGCTCCGGGCATTTCAAAAAGGTGATGCACGCGATGGACCTGCTCAAGGAGGGGGGGCTCTCCTTCTGCGGGTCGTTCACCCATTCCCGCAAGAATTCCGACATCATCACCGATGGCGCTTACATCGACATGCTGCTGAAGAAGGGTGTCTTTGCCATGTGGCTCTTTTCCTATGTTCCGGTGGGACGCAAGCCCAATCCGGAACTGATGCCGACCCCGGAACAACGCGACGGACTGCGTCGGACCGTGGCCGAGTTTCGCGCCACCAAGCCGATGCTGTTCATCGATTTCTGGAATGACGGACCGATGATCTCCGGCTGCCTGGCCGGCGGCCGCAAGTATTTCCATATCAACGCCAACGGCGACATCGAGCCGTGTGTCTTCTGCCATTTTGCCGTTGACAATATCCGCCGTTCGACCATCCACCAGGCGCTGGCATCACCATTTTTCACTAAAATCCGCGCGACCCAGGGTGGACATGACAATCTGCTGCGCCCCTGCATGCTGATCGATCAACCTGCCGCCGGACGTGAGCTGTTTGCCTCGGAGGGCGCCTATGCGACCCATGAGGGTGCGGACGAGATTTTCACCGCTCTGGCGGACAGTATGGATGACTATTCCAGTTCCTATGCCGAGATCGCCGATCCGGTCTGGGAGGAACAGTTTCGCGACCATCCGTTGAAGACCAGGAAAAGCGCGTGAAAAATTCAAATAGACATAAACGGCTGTTAACCGCCGATAAAAACGGATGCACGCCGATAAAACCAGGACTTAAATCAAAAAAGTTGATCACCTTATTGGTTAAATCAGTATTTTGTTCAAGCTTTTGATTTCTCGGCGTGTATCGGCGTTCATCGGCGGTTAACTGCTTTTTCTAAAATAAATACCAAGATGGACATAAAAGGAATCGTCAATGAACGAAGAACTGATTGAAAAGGTAAAACAGATGATCATTGACAGCCTGCGTATCGAGGACATGTCGCCGGCCGAGATCGACAGCGATGCTCCGCTGTTCGGCGAGGGGCTGGGACTGGACTCGATCGATGCGCTGCAGCTGGTGGTATCGATGGAAAAGGAATTCGGCGTGGTTGTGCCGGACGCTGCCACCGGCAGCAAGGTCTTTGTGTCGGTGCGCAGCATGGCCGCATATATCGGGGAACAGCGCCAGTGAACAATTACGGAGGTAATCCATGAAACGAGCCATGATATTCCCGTTGCTGATCCTGTGCGGCGCGGCCGCGGTCAATGCCGAGACCTACAGATGGACCGATGCCAAAGGAGTGGTCAGCTTTACCGACAATCCGTCCCTGATCCCCTCCAGATATCGCGGTAAAGCTGTAAGCACGGATGACATCACCACCCGCGACCTCAAGAATCGCAAGAAGAACCGTGCCCGGGAAGAAAAAAACTTGCAGGACGCTCTCACCGAGCCGATGACCGTCACGACCGTCGAATCCGTGCGATCAACACCCGCGCCTCCGGCAACGGAGCAACCGCTCAAAGGACATCTGAGTGGCGACCAGGTAAATCCGGCGCCGCCAAGCATGAAGCAGCCGGTGCCGGCGCCGCTGGGAGACCAACCTGAAGCGACGGAACCGGGCATGAAACAGCCCATACCGGTAGCGCCGGGTAAACAGCCCAAACCGGCTGCAGCGGGTATGAAGCAGCCGACAGCTGCGCCGCTGGGTAAGCAGCCGACGCCGACACCGTTGGGCATGGATCAGCCGATACCGGTTCGATAGTTAAATGGATAATTATTTATTCCTGAGTAATTCTGATCCGCAGCTAGCCCTTCTCCCTGAGGGCATGAGCGCTAACATAAGCTGAAATGCCCTGTTTTTCTCCCTCACCTTCAAGGGGAGGGCCGGGGTGGGGATGGGGTAGATTGTCGAAATTTCAGCGGGTTACTAAATCCAACCCATCCCCATCCTAACCTTCCACTTGAAGGGGAAGGAACTAAGAGGCCAAAGTTAGCGCTTATGCTCCCTCAGGGAGAGGGGACTGTTTCCATGAGTTGATTAAATCGTTACACCCTTCCAGCTTTTACCGTCCCCTTCCCCACAAACCATCCCGCAGTATATTGAGGTTCCGCCAGATGCTGAGGCCTATCCTGTCAATTTCCGCACAACCGCATATCTCTTCAGCCAACCTAATCCCCTGTTATTAATGAAGCAATCCAACATTCTGATTTTTAAAAGGTTATTGGCAGACTAGTTGCTCCTGTCAAGCTGATCCTGGTCATCTCATCCAAAGACAGAGTTATCTCCGTTTTTGGGAAGAGGGATTCAACTGAACAATAAGTTTTAATGTTTATCAATCGGACAACCAAAGGAGAGCTGGATGCGTAACAGGGGATCGGCAACTAACAATCATGTTTTAAATGAGTTTCAAAAAGGAGGTTTTATGAAGAGATTCAAGGCAGTAAAAGCTTATCTGGTATCCATGTTAATTCTGAGCATTTTTGTTGTACTGCCGGGATGCAGCGGAGACGACGGTATATTCGGCGGCGGCACCTGGACTAAGCCGCTGGTGTCCATCGAGGTGACGCCTGCAAGCCGGAGCATGGCAAATGGGACTACACAACAGTTCATGGCCACCGGCATCTATTCCAACAATGAAAAACGGGATCTGACGTCTTTGGTGACCTGGAGTTCGTCGAATACGGCGGTTGCCACCATCAGCAACACAGCCGGCTCCAACGGGCTGGCCGCATCCAGAACCGTGGGCGGACCGATCACTATCACCGCCACCGATCCCGCCAGCGGAAGGGCCGGCAGCGCCTCACTGACCGTGACCGCGGCAACGCTGACTTCCATCGGAGTCACCCAGGTCAATCAAAGCATTGCCCTGGGATCCAAGCTGCAGTTTAAAGCCACCGGCATATACACGGACCTGACCAAACAGGATCTGACTTCATCCGTGACCTGGAGTTCCTCGAACACGGCTATCGCGAGCATCAGCAATACGGCAGGTTCCAACGGGCTGGCATCGGCCCTGTCTGTTGGCGGGCCGATCACGATCACCGCCACCAATCCGGCCACCGGAATGGCAGGAGCCACAACACTGAGAGTAACTGCGGCAATACTGTCATCGATCGGCATAACCCCGATCAATCCGACTATCGCCCTTGGTACCACCCAGCAGTTTAAAGCCACCGGGATCTATTCGGACCTGACAAAACAGGATCTGACAGCATTTGTAACCTGGTCGTCATCCAACACGGCCGTTGCCACTATCAGCAACCCGGCGGTCAAAGGATCGGCCTCTTCGGTAGCAGCCGGCCTGACCACAATCACCGCCACCGACACGGCCACCGGTAAGACCGGAACATCTGCACTGACAGTTACTACCGCAACCCTGACTTCAATCGGGGTCACCCCGGTCAAACAGAGTATTGCCGTCGGCGCAACCCAGCAGTTCATCGCCACCGGGACCTACTCGGATTTCACCAAGCGCGATCTGACATCAGCGGTAACCTGGAGTTCCTCCAACGTGGCTGTCGCAACCATCAGCAATGCGGCAGGCACCAACGGCGTGGCTACATCGAAGGCCACCAGCGCCCTGATTACGATCACCGCCACTGATCCGGTCTCCGGAAAAACAGGAACCGCGGCACTGACGGTAACCACGGCTGTACTCTCCTCCATCGCGATAACTCCGGCCAATCCCTCCATTACCCTTGGGAGCACCCAGCAGTTTGTAGCCACCGGCACATACTCCGACTTCACCAAACGGGATCTGACGGCTTCGGTAACCTGGACGACCACACCGCTGGTTTCGCCGGTTGCGATCATCAGCAATGCTGCCGGTTCCGACGGACTGGCCACCGCGCTGGCCGTGGGCGGCCCGATCACGATCACCGCCACTGATCCGGCCACCGGCAAAACAGGAAGCACCACACTGAAGGTAACTTCGGCAACCCTCAGCCTGATCACGGTCACACCGGGCATTGCCAACATTACAATTGGCGATACCCAGCAGTTTATCGCCACCGGGACATACTCTGACAACACCAAACGGGATATAACCTCAGCCATGACCTGGACCACCACGCCGCTGGTGTCGCCGGTTGCGACAATCAGCAACCTGGCTGGTTTCGATGGACTGGCAACAGCGCTGGCCGCAGGCGGCCCGATCACGATCACCGCCACCGATCCTGTCTCGAAAAAAACCGGGACCGCAACACTGAACGTAACCGCGGCCACATTGACGCTGATCACGGTCACACCGGGCACGGCCAGCATCACCATCGGCGGCACCCAGCAGTTTGTCGCCACCGGGACTTACTCGGACAACACTACCAGGATCCTGACCTCAGCCATGACCTGGAGCACCACTCCGCTGGTGTCACCGGTTGCATCCATCAGCAACCTGACAGGTTTCGATGGACTGGCAACAGCATTAGCTGCAGGCGGCCCGCTCACAATCACCGCCACCGACCCTGTCTCGAAAAAATTCGGGACCGCATCCTTGACCGTCATCCCGGCGCCATTGCCGGTTACCGGCGTGGTAAACCTGGCCGCGGTCGCCCCTTTCGGCAGCTTTGGCGGCACAGCCGGCATGACCAATACCGGAACCTTGACCATCATCAAAGGGGATATCGGCACCATTGCGACCAGCACCGCCTCGATAACCGGATTCCACGATACTTCAGGTGATATCTATACCGAGACACCGGCCAATATCGGAGCAGTGACCGGAAAAATCTACACCTGCACCAACTCCACCGTCGGCCCGACTTCTACCGGCCCGAACGCGGCTGCATGCCTGGTTGCAAGTAATGCCCGCCTGGCCGCGCAAACCGCCTATCTGGCCCTGGTGGCAATGCCGGCCGGCGCTGATCCGGGCGGAAACCTGGCCGGTAAGACCCTGGTTCCCGGCGTTTATACCGCCCCCTCCGGATCGTTCATGATCCAGGGCTCGGATCTGACCCTCGACGCACAGGGCGACCCCAATGCCGTATGGGTATTCCAGATGGCGACTACGCTGACAGTGGGCGGCCCTGGCGCCGCGTTTCCCCAGAACATCATCCTGGCCGGCGGCGCCCAGTCCAAAAACATCTTCTGGCAGGTCGGCAGTTTCGCGACGATCAACGCCGCCGGAGGCGGAACCATGGAAGGAACCATCATTTCACAGTCGGGAGCCGCATTCTCCACCGCCGGCAATGTCCAGATAGTGACGCTGAACGGCAGGGCCTTGTCCCTGGGCGCCGCGGTTACGCTGGTGGATACGGTCATTAACGTGCCGGCTCCATAAGGCTAGCGGAAATCAGATGTAAATAACCGACAGGAAAAGGGAGGCAGGCATTTGAGTCTGTCTCCTGGTTTCACCCTGCGGAAATGAAAAGCAAATATGCGATTAATTAAGCGATTACCAGATATTCAGCCGATACAAGGAGGTTTTAGATGAAAAAAATATTTTCCATGGTCCCCGTAATGAAAAAGATGGCGCCGGTGCTGTTTGCCTCTGTTCTGCTCCTGCCACTGACCGCACGCGCAGAAATAAAGGCCGGCAGCGTCGAAGTGAGTCCGTTCGTGGGTTACAACTTCTTCGAAAAAGTGCAGAATCTTGAAAACCGGCCCATATTCGGCGGGCGACTTGGCTACAACTTTACCAATACTTTCGGCATTGAAGGCAGCTGGGAATACATCAGAAGCCGGGTTGACGACAAGAACAAAACCTTCAGCGAGGAAGGCCAGTTCACCAGTCCGATTAATGACGTAGATATCAACTTGTATCACCTCGATCTGGTCTATCACTTTTTACCGGAGAGCGAATTTAATCCCTTCATCGTCGCCGGTTACGGAGCTGTCAACTACAGCCCGAAGATCAACAGCAAGAACATGTCGGTGATTGATTTCGGTGTGGGCGCAAAATACTGGATGACGGAAAATATCGCCCTCAGACTCGATGTCAGGGACAATATGATCTACGACGACCAGATCCACAATATCGGAACCACGCTGGGGGTTGTGTTTGCGTTCGGCGGAAAGTCAAAGACCGACTCCGCTCCGGTGGAAAAGACAGTGGAAGCAGCGCCAACCGCGCCCGTGGACAGTGATGGCGACGGCGTGTACGACACACTGGACAAATGTCCCGGCACACCGGCAGGCGTATCCGTCGGCAGGGATGGCTGTCCGATTGATAGCGACAAGGACGGCGTGGCCGATTATCTGGATAAATGCCCCGGCACTCCCGCCGGCGTATCCGTCGGCATGGACGGCTGTCCGCTCGATTCCGACAAGGATGGCGTAACCGATGACCTGGACAAATGCCCCGGCACACCTGTCGGCATATCCGTTGACAAAAATGGCTGCCCGCTTGATGACGACAAGGACGGCGTAGCCGATTATCTCGACAAATGCCCGGCCACACCCGCCGGCGTAAAGGTTGACGCGAACGGCTGTCCGCTCGATTCCGACAAGGATGGCGTAACCGATGACCTGGATAAATGTCCCGGCACACCTGTCGGTGTATCCGTTGACAAAGATGGATGCCCGCTCGACTCGGACAAGGACGGCGTAGCCGATTATCTCGATAAATGCCCGGCCACACCCGCCGGCAAAAAAGTTGCCGCCAACGGTTGTCCCGAAGTCATAATGTCCTCCGCGAACAAGGCAGCGGCCGCCAAGAGATATTGCAGCAAACCGGCCGTGCTGGGGATCAATTTCGACACCAACATGACTGACATCAAGCACCATTATTACGACGAGCTGAAGACCGTGGGCGACTTCCTGACCTATTTCCCCAACGCCAAAGGTGAAATTGCTGGCCACGCCGACACCGTCGGCACCAGGGAATACAACGTGAAACTTTCCCAGGCCCGCGCAGACAGCGTCAGAAAGTACATCGTGGAGACATTCGGCACAGAGTCCGATCGCATCGGCACCAAGGGTTATGGCTTCTCAAAACCGGTGGCCAGTAACAAGACCGAGACCGGCAGGGCCAAGAACCGTCGCATCGAGGCAAACTTTACCTGCGAGTAGAGCATAAACGACCGGCATGATCCACGACGCCCTTCAAGAACATTCCTGAAGGGCGTCGTGGTTTTCGGGTTTCGGCGAAACAACAGACCGTCATATTTGATGGCTTTGTTATATACGACGGCCGGCGTTGACGGCATATTTTTCCAACAACAGTTTAGCTTGCGCTTTATTCAAGAATACAAGCAGCTTACCTGCACACCATCCCCGGTAGTTACATGGCATGGTAGTTGTAATTACTAACTCAGCACTTACAAGAAGTGCCACCTTCATGCAATTCCGGGCGGTTCGCCGCCCGGGCCTTTTTTCCACAGCAACCATCCAAGCCTGCCATGCTGATATACGTGGCAATGGCCGGCTGCACCAGGGCTGACGTTAACGAACACAGCCAGAGCGGAAAGAACCCTTTCCTGACATAAATCACCTACCATTTGAAAAAGGAGCCGTAATGCGAACAAAGTCCATTCTTTCAATGCTTGCCATGACTGCAGTCGTCATCACTTTTGGAGTAAATCAAGCCGAGGCCGGTTTTCCCGTGCCACCGGGCTTTCCCGCCCCCCCGGGTTTGAATGTCCGCATCAACGGCTATCTGCCGGCGCCACCGGGTGTGAATGTCCGTATCGACGCGGGACGCCCCTACTATGTGGAACATGAACGCCGGGTCTACATCCAGGAGGAAAGACCGGTCAGGCACTATAAACACTATAAAAAGTATAAGAAACATCGCCATGACAATGGTCGCGGAAACGGCCATTACAAGCGTGACAGGCGCGGACATTAGGATTCTGTCGGCCAGACTAAAAGAACAGGGAGGAAAAAATGCAAAGAATACTCCGCGGACTGATTGGACTGTTGATACTTCTGGGTCCGGTAACTTATGCCAAAGCCGACATCAGCGTCGGCATCGGCCTGCCTAATGTGAGCATCGGGATCAATCTGCCGCTTTTCCCGCATCTCATCCCGGTGCCCGGCTATCCGGTCTACTACGCTCCAAGCGTGGAAGCCAACTACTTCTTTTACGATGGCATGTACTGGATTTATCAGGGTGACGGCTGGTATTCCAGCTCCTGGTACAACGGCCCCTGGTGGCCGGTTGAGCCGGCCTATGTGCCGTTGTTCATCCTGCGCATACCTGTAAGTTATTACCGGCAGCCTCCCGTGTACTTCCAGGGTTGGCAGTCGAATGCGCCGCCGCGCTGGGGTCAACACTGGGGCCATGAATGGGAACAACGTCACAGCGGCTGGGACCGG
>MGZK01000016.1:0-965 GCA_001802125.1 Geobacteraceae bacterium GWC2_55_20 | reverse complement strand
CCGCTGCCGGTCTATCAGCGAAAATATTCCGGTGAAAGGTATCCCCACCAGGTGGAGCAGCAACACAAACTGCGCACCCGGAGTTACCGTTACCAACCGAAAGACAAGATAGTTCGCCAACACTTCAAGCAGCAGACGGGACAAAAGGCCCCGGCCCCTGTTCAGCAGAGAAGGCAGCCAGCACCGGCGGTGAGAGCTCCGAATCATCAGGATCAGCCCCGCCCTGCGCCACGCCAGCAGGTAAGGCCGCAGGTTCAGCACCCGCAGCCACAAGCAAAACCGCAGGCTCAACATCCGCAACCGCAGGCAAGACCGCAGGTTCAGCACCCGCAACCGCCGCAGCATGGTATAAAACCAGCTCCGGTCAAGCCGGCACAGGTTCATCCGGCTCCGCAGCACCAGGGTCCGGCAGTGCGCGATCAAAGGCAGCAACCAGCCCCTGCGGCACACCAGCAAAAACCGCAGCCGGCGCCTGCACAGCATCAGCAGCAGGATCCACGGGCCAAAGGACAGGGACAGAGACCAAACGAACCACAGGGTGGCGGCCAGGGACAGAACCGGGATGACGACCGGGGCCGGGGCCGCGACAAATAACGTAAGTGGCCAGTCAGAAAGAAGCGCTAAACTCCCCTCTCCCGCCGATGGAGAGGGGATGATTTTTATTCCGGAACATTCACGGCAGTTAACCGCCGATGAACGCCGATACATGCCGCCAGAAGTAGGCGCTTCTAAGCGAGAAATCAAAGGCTTGAACAAAATACCGGTTTAAATCTGGTTTAACCCCAGCAGTGTCCGGTTTGGTTAATGCAGTTGTCTTAAAAGTCCCCCCTCCCCCTGCGGGAGGGGGTTAGGGGGTGGGGGAATTTGCCATATTTGATACTGCCGGCAGCTGCACCCACCCCTCAATCCGGTGGGGGAATTTGCCATATTTGATACTGCCGGCAGCTGCACCCACCCCTCAATCC
>MGZK01000015.1 GCA_001802125.1 Geobacteraceae bacterium GWC2_55_20 | reverse complement strand
TCCTTATTGAACCCATGGCATTTGGTGCAGAACTCCCTTCTCTCCCCCAGTTCATGAATAACTGGATGAGTTTCAGGCAACCGGTATCCGCGTTGCACCGCGCATGAGACCAGCAGCACCGGCAATAATACCGCCGCTAATAAGACTGTATGCCTAATGAATTTCAAGCAGGTTCTCCATCTGTATCTCTAGCAGATAATTTTCAATTTTTCCGGACAGCGCCGAAAAATGTTTTATCCAGCAGATAGTTCAGCTTCAGCATCCAACGGTAATCCCGGTCGAAATAGGGATCGTTGCTGTAGTCGAACGACAGCTTGACACTGAGCGTATCCTTTAAAAACTTGACTCCACCACCTACAGAAGTAAACAGGGAACTGTTTTTGGTGTAGATCGCTTCATCATAGTTTACATACATTACGTCACCGGTTACAAAACCGGGTGAAATATTCCAATAAAAATATCCCCGCCCCTGGTAATACCTGTTTTCGGAATCGCTCCCCTGCATGCGGCCAAACTCCGCTCCGACCTCCGAGAGTATCTTCCACTTCCAGATAGCCAGGAGCGTGTACAACTGGGAACCGCCGAAGCGCTGATCATATTCGTAGTTTTTAAATTTCAACACACACTCCGCATGCTCGGAGGGATACCAGAACGCCTCTGTGCCAGCCACAGTCAAAACATTATCGGTTCCCTGCAGGAAACGAAATGGGGTGGCGCTGTTGCTGCGTTTGCTGAAATAATCCTCGTAACGGTAATACTGCAAAAAGGGCCGGAATTCGAATTGTTTCAAAGGCAATCGCAGCTCGTAGGAATGTTCCCGCCAGTCGCTTGTCATCAGATTTAATGCGGAATGCCCCAGCAGGGATACATTTCCCGGCAGCTGCAGCATGACATCGGTTCCGAGGCTCTCTTCATGACGGGAACCATTGTCGGATATGTATTTGTGCGAAATGCCCGCATCATAACGTCCGGGCTTGGAGTAGGTGAGTTTACCTCCGAACATTAAGTCACCCTGGCGACCATTTGATGTATCAAGGGCAACCGGCGAACCAGCGAACATTGACAGCGATACGGCCGGAGTCAGGTATGCCTTGCCGTAAATTCCGTCCAGGCTGTCGCGCGCCACCCCTTCGAAAATGTACTGCCGCCCGGCACGCAAGAGGTAGTCGCGGCTTGCTGGAATATATTGAAGATATGCATGCAGGAGCTGGCCGGCAGTGTCGTCACTGTTGAATTTATCGCCCAGGTTGCCCCTGCCCCAACCGTTGGCGTGCAGGGACAGGCCGGAAACGCCGATATTGCGATAATCAATCTGCAGATACTCATACGCCGGTACGGCGCTGAGTTTTTTGCCATTCTCCACCTGACGGTCAAAGCCGCGCAAGATCGTCTCAGAAGTTACCAGAAGATCAGCGGCCCGACTCGTCATCGGCGGAAGAAGCAGCAATCCGAAGATAAATATCATTAAATAACGACGGCAACCAGGCACGAACAGGGTTTCTCCTTTTAAGTGGATACTTCTCCGCTTAACATTACTTGCTGTGCTGCTTGATCGGCAGATCGTGCGGATTCTGGTGACAAGTCAGACATTTCGGGAATCTTTCATGCAGCTGCTTGCTGTGCGGCCCCACATGGCAGACACTGCATTCCGGACTATAACCATGTTTGCTGTGGCAGCTGGCACAATTGACCTTGGAATGCTTGCTCGGTGATTTGCTCCATGTTGCAAACACTTTTCCGTGACAAGCGCCGCAGGTGCGTGCATCCGCATCTTTTTTATAGCTGATATTGCGCGGTTGGTGCACGGGATGGCATTCGCTGTTGCAGGTTTTGAACTCCTGCCCTACAAAATGCGCTTTGTGGCAGGCGCTACATGCCGGAACATAGGCATGCGAGGTGTGGCAATTGTCGCATGTCAACTTGGTATGCTTGCTGGGGAATTTCTGCAGCTGATCAAAAGGACCGCCGTGGCAGGCCGCGCATGATTTTACCAGGGTGGTTGACATCGGGATTCTGGTCGCGGCATGGGGATTATTGTGGCAGGAGGAACAATCGGTAATCTTTTCACCGTGCGGCAAGAGATGGCAATCCCGGCATTTGGGCATCAGTTCCGGCCAGTTGTTTTTCACCGGGCTATAGGCATGAAAACTCTTGTGGCATTTTTGACACTCAAACTTATGACGCCCTCCGGCGGCCTTGATATCTGCATAAAGCGAGCTGTGGCACTGGCCGCACTGCACCGGGGTCAGTTGCGCCGGTTCGGAGGAATAAAGATCCGCAGATTGCGGATCAGGTTTCGCGGTGGATTTTCCAGCTCCTTTTTCCATCGCGAACAGGCAACCGGCGCCAACCAGCGCGATTATTACCGACATACACAACACCCGCAGTATTACCAAACATCTGCCTTGAAGTTTCATATGTTCAACCTCCTGTTAAATTTGCCATGTTATGTCCACTCGAAATGCAGGCTATTTTCTTAACGCGCTGCAAGGCGAATATGGAAGCGATGTGATGACGCAGAAACCCGAAAAGATTCCAAAACAATCGGAGGAATGGATACTGGGGCTTCTTTTCTTGAAAAACCCGGCAGGACCGCCAGGTGGACAACGGCGGTTAATTCTGATCAGACGTCTTACCCGCTGGCAGCGGCAAGGACAGTCACACGGGACGCAATTTAGTTACACCGAAATATAATTGGACTATCTCAATAAAACGTTCATAACATTAGTTCAAAATAATGTCAACAATACAGATTCGGATTCACCCGGTGCAGTTTCGGAGCAAATTGTGTTGAAAAGGCGGAAAGGGCTTGAACAGGGTTCCGGGAGGGGGGCTTCAGGGGGTAAGAATTCCGGCGAAATTTGCCAGCACTCCGATTTTTACCGGCGCTAGGCCGCAGCCGTCACCGTCCAGCTGAATCGGCCTGTCACTACCGACAGTTATCCGCGAGGCACGCAACCGCTTCACATCATTTCTTTCACCGGAGCGTCCCGATAATACCGAGGCGATAATTCCAAGATAGGAACGGCGGCTTTCGGAGGTAATGCAGAAAAGATCCAGCAAAGGCTCGGAAATATCGGCTTCGGGAACCAGCTCCAGATTACCGCCGTAGCGGGCGCCATTGCAAATTATCACCGAGTGGCACTCAAGCCGGCACCCATCCGCGACAACTAAAAACCTGCCACGCGGCCATTTCAGCAGGATGCGCAACGCCGAGAGCAGATAGGCCCCTTTCTTCAGGAAACGCTTTTCCAGGGGACGCACTCCATGGACGATGCCGCCGTCCAGCCCGATACCGGCCATCAACACAAAGCGCCGGCTGAGCCCGGCGTCATTTTCCAGCAGACCGACCGCCAGCGGCCGGCTCTTGCCGGCGGCAATGCACTCAATGGCAGCCTCCACGCTGCCAATTCCCAGTTCGTGGGCCAGCACGTTTGCCGTTCCCACCGGAAGTATCCCGAGAGTGCTGCGCCCCGGCGCAAGCGCATTGATAACGGCATTTATGGTTCCGTCCCCCCCGGCAACCAGCACCAGCGGATTTTCAACGGAGTCCTCGATCAGCGCGCAAACCTGCCGGGCGTCTTCCGGGCCGGTAACGGTCATCACCTCAGGAGTGATGCCGACGGATTCCAGCTGTATCAAAAGTTTGTTGCGCAGCGCCTCTGAATAGGAGCCGGAGAGCGGGTTTATCAGGAGAAAAGGGGGCATGGGGTTGTTTCAGATTTTGGGAGTGATCATGTTTTTATGCGCCAAAACAGATGCAAACAGGAAGGGTATCAGCATTCGCCGTCAGTATTTCAGACCGTTTTTAAGCTGCTTGGCAAATTCATCGGCGCGGACCGGACGGCTGAAGAGGTATCCCTGCATCTCGACGCAGTTGTTGAACGAGAGAAACTGCATCTGGGCGCGGGTCTCGACCCCTTCGGCAATTACATTCAGCTTGAGCGAGCGGGCGATGTCGATGATGATCTCGGCAATGGCGGCGTCATCGGTGTTGGTGGTGATGTCCCTGACAAAAGAACGGTCGATCTTCAAGCGGCTGATCGGAAAATGCTTGAGGTAGGAGAGCGACGAATAGCCGGTCCCAAAGTCGTCAATAGCCAGGGAGACACCCATGTCCTTGAGTTTTTGCAGGATCACCGTATTTTGTTCCGCATCCTTCATGATCGTGCTTTCAGTGATCTCCAGCTCCAGGTATTCCGGCTCCAGACCAGTTTCCATCAGCGTTGAGGCAATGACTTGGTCAAGATGGTACTGGCCGAACTGTTTTGCGGAGAGATTCACCGCGACCCGAACGGACGGCAGCCCCTGGTTCTGCCAGGCCTTGTTCTGGCGGCAAGCGGTGCGAAGCACCCACTCTCCCAGCGGAATGATAAAATTGTTCTCCTCCGCCAGATAGATGAACTTGTCCGGCGACAGCAGGCCCAGGTCAGGATGCTGCCAGCGCAGCAGCGCCTCCATACCGGTAATCCTCCCGCTGCGGCTGTCCACCTGCGGCTGGTAGACCAGAAAGAACTCTTCACGCTCCAGGGCCTTGCGCATCGAGTTTTCCAGCATCATCCGCTCCAGCACCTTGATATTCATGTCGCGCGAAAAAAACTGGAAGTTGTTACGGTCCTGCTCCTTGGCCTGGTACATGGCCAGGTCGGCATGTTTCAACAGGGTATGGCTGTCCTCACCATCCATGGGATAGACCGCGATGCCGATGCTGCAGGTGGAGTAGATCTCGTGCCCCTCGATATAGACCGGTTCAGAAACGATCGTCAGAATCTTTTTAGCGACCTTGGTAATCCCCTCCGCATGTGAGACTCCCACCAAAATGGCGACGAACTCATCCCCTCCAAGCCGCGCCAGGGTATCGGTCTCGCGGACACAAGCTCCAAGACGGTTGGCAACCAACTTGAGCAGCTTGTCGCCGGCACGGTGTCCCAGGGCGTCATTGATCCCCTTGAAACGGTCCAGGTCCAGTATCAGCACCCCCAAAAGGTTTTTTTCACGGGCTGCCTGGGCGATTGCCAGATGAAGACGATCATGCAACAGGCTGCGGTTGGGAAGCCCGGTCAGGGTGTCGTAATTGATCAGCTGCTGGATTTCACTCTCGGCGCGGATGCGGGCGGTTATATCAAGCGTGGTTCCGGACAGCAGGCAGGCGCGGCCGGACTCATCGCACTCCACTTCTCCCTGGCTGCTGACTACAATCTCGCCGTAGTCCTTGCTGATAATGCGGTAGTTGATGTTGAGGGACTGGCAGGTTTTAACCGAATTGAGCATCGCCTTTTTGAATGCCGGCAGGTCCAACGGGCTGACGACGGAGTAAATCCACTCCATACTGATTTCACGCGGCTCTCCGGGCTTCAGTCCGAAGATATTGTACAGCTCGTCCGACCAGTAAATCTCGCCGCTGACAATATTCCACTCCCAACTGCCCATGCGCGCGATTTTCTGGGCCCGGGCCAGCCGCGCCTCGCTGAGCCGCAGGCACATCTCGGCTTTTTCCAGCTTCCGCCTGGTTCCCACCTCGTGCAGGGCACGCGCAATCACCGCCGGCAACCTGTCCAGAAAGGTGGTGTCCTTGATCATGAAATCACAGGCGCCGGTTTTCATCATCTCGACCGCCAGCAGGGCATCATCACGTCCGGTGACCATCACAAATGGGATCGACAGTCCGATTTCCCGCATCCTGTCCACAAATGCGGCCCCGGTCATATCCGGAAGCGAGTAATCAAGGATGATCAACGAGACCGAATTTGACGCCAGCCAGTCAAAAGCCGTGTCGCCACGGGCAAAACAGTGGCAGGTATGCCCCGCTTCCGCCAGGGTTGCGGACATCAGCTCGGCAAAGCCGGCGTCATCTTCGATAAGCAGGATGCTTTCAGTTGTGCTTGTATCCCGGGGCATGTCTGGCATGGTAATCTTCCCGACTGCGTTCATTTGACGGCTATTTCTTCTTCAAGCGCCAGCCGACCTTGTTGACCTGAGGGACGCGGGCAATCGCCAGTGAATCCGGCTCCACGTCGATTGTTACTGTTGTGCCGGCCGCCACCAGTGAATTTCGCCCAACCGTGACCGGCGCCACCAGCTGCACATCGCTGCCGATGAAAACTCCGTCCCCGATAACCGTGCGGTGCTTATTGACACCGTCATAGTTACAGGTGATTGTTCCACAGCCGATATTGACATCACGACCGATCTCGGCATCTCCCAGATAGGTCAGGTGTGAAGCCTTGGATCCCTCACCCATCACCGCTTTTTTGGTTTCGACGAAATTTCCGATCTTGACGTGGTTGTGCAGCACCGTACCCGGACGCAGATGCGCCATCGGGCCGACTGCGACATCTTCACGCAACTCCGACCCTTCCAGCACGGAACCGGCCTTGATATGGCAACCGTCACCGATACTACAACCGGAGATGCTGACCCCCGGTTCGATTTCGCAGCCGCGGCCGATCACGGTCCCACCGCCGATATGGCAGTTCGGATGAATAACCGTATCAGCGCCGATACTGACTCCCTGGTCGATATAGGTCTGCTCGGGATCAACCAGCGTCACTCCGGAGAGCATCAGTTCACGATTTATTCGCCGCCGCAGTATGCGAGCCGCCTCGGCCAGCTGGACGCGGTCGTTGATACCCATGATTTCGGCGGCGTCAGCGGCCGGCATCGCCAGGCATGTCAACCCCTTGCGGACGGCAATCGCCACCAGATCGGTCAGATAGTATTCCTGTTGTGCATTATTGTTGCCTATTGAGCGGATATTCTCAAACAGGAAATCCGACTCCATGCAGTAGATGCCACTGTTGATCTCACGAATATCCTGTTCTTCCGGGTCGGCGTCCTTCTGTTCAACGATGCGCATCACCCTGCCGTCTTCGTCACGAACCACCCGGCCATAACCGTGGGGGTCGTCCATCACCGCCGTCAACACCGTCACAACGGCCGCATGGTCAGCATGGAACTCAAGCAGCTCACTCAAAGTCTCCGGACACAGCAGCGGGGTGTCTCCGCACAGGATCAGCACAGTCCCTCTGAAACCCGACAGTGCATCCAGGGCGCAGGCCACCGCGTGACCGGTGCCGAGCTGTTGTTCCTGCATGGCGCAGAGGACACCGCCATCCCCGCGAAACAATCCCTGTACCGCATTGGCCTGATGGCCGATCACCAGCACAATCGGCGTAGCCCCGGCTTCGCGGGCAGCCGAAACCGGCCAGGAAAGCATCGGCAAGCCCACAACCTGATGCAGCACCTTGATAACACCTGACTTCATGCGGGTGCCCTTCCCGGCGGCAAGTACAACGGCGGCACATGGTTTCATAAATTGCAGCTCCATATTAAAAGAATATTAACAGATCCAGCGCCATCACACTACCGGAGCTGGCTGCATTTGCAAGTGTCGCATATTATTTGATAAAGCTTTTAGCGTCAAGTTATTAGCGCCAAATATGGACAGACACAAATGCCATCTTTAATCTTTACTTATCCGGCCGTTCCGATATAGTAGAATGCCGTTTTTGACGCACCACCTGAAAAGGTTTCCACATGGCAATAGCCGATGACATTGCAAAACTTGACCAGCAGCTGGGCGAACTGATTTTAAAGTACGAACAGTACTTCATCGGCCTTGAAAAACGTGAACCGCTGCCGCTGCTTTCCGAAGTCGAAAAGATGGTTCGCCGCTATACCGGGGTGCCAATCAATAATACCATGCATAAACATCGCTTCAACATGCTGGTGGCCCGCCTCAACACCTATCGCGAACATTGGAACAGAATCCTCAAGTTAATGGAAGAGGGGCGATATTCCCGTGACCGTTTCATCAGCGACCTCCATTTGCGCCAGCGGAGCAAGCCGGGAAAAAATCCTCAGGAAACCGGCGCCGCCAACACAGCAAATGATCTGGACCGCATCGTCCATGAGTTTCGTGAAGCCAGAAAGGCTTGCAACCTGTCGGTCGATAAAATAACCCGCGACCTGGTTGCCGCAACCATTGAAAAACAGAGGCCGGTCCTGGCGGCCAAACTGGGCACTGAAAATTTCACGTTCAGGGTCGTCATCGAAGACGGCAAACCCAAGCTCAAGGCCGGCCTGCGGAAACATTGATGCAAATGCCCCTACTCACGAGTTTCCCCATTAACAACACTGCAACCGACCTGCGTAATTGATGCTGACAAAGACCACCATGACGCCCCTAATTCCACAAATAATCGACATTGTCGCCGCGATCAGGCGCGGAGAACAACGCATCGCCCTGCCAGGCCTGAAAGGTTCGTCACCGGCTCTGACAGTGGCGGAATTGTTGCGTAACGGCCTCGACCGGGTGCTGGTGATAACGGCCGGCCAGGAGACAGCGGAAGAATTCTGCCGCGAGCTGGCGTTTTTTTCGGGAGGGGAGGCACAGCCGCTTCTTTTTCCGGCCTGGGACGCGGCCCCTTTCTCGGCATCATCGCCACACCCCGACATTTCCGGCGCCAGACTGGACACGCTGTTCCGGTTGCAGAACGGTCTTGCAAGGGTAACGGTAGTCCCGGTGGCGGCAGCTCTGCAGCGGGTTCTGCCCGTTGCGGCCCTGAACGGTTCGTCCTGCTATCTGGTGGCCGGAGAAGAATTCGAACGGGACGAGCTGCTGGCAAAACTTGTCAGGATGGGTTACGCCAATGTGCCGCTGGTCGAGGATCGCGGTACCTTTGCTGTGCGGGGCGGCATTCTGGATATTTTTCCACCCAACATGCCGACCCCGGTCAGAATCGAGTTCTTCGGAGACACCGCCGAAACCATCCGCGCCTTCGACCCGCTGACGCAACGCTCCCTGCAAGCGGTGGAAGAGCTGGTCCTGCTCCCATCAAGGGAACTGCTGCTGACGGACCCGGTACTGGAGAACATCGCACCGCGCCTGAAACAGCTCTGCGACAGCCTGGACATACCGGCCAATCGACGCCGGCTGATACTCGAGGACCTGCAGAACGCGGTCTACTTCCAGGGTGTCGATTTTCTGCAGCCATTGCTGCATCCCGGTCTGGAAACGATCTTTGACCATGCGCCCGGAATTCCGCTGATCCTGCTGGACCCGGAGTCGATTCGCTCCGCTTGCCTGAGTTTCAGCGAAGAGGTCTCCTCCGGTGCGTCCAAGGCGCAGGCCGCCGGCTTTGCCCATTCCCCGGCCGAACAGCTGTATCTCTCCGAAACCGAGCTCGATTCCCAGATCAACGGACGCAGCCGCATCGAACTTTCCGGACTGCATCTCGAAACAAATTCCGTAGCGGCCACGGTCAGCATCCCCTGCCAGGACAACAGCGATCTGCGGGTAAACGTATCCAAGGAGAGCAGCCATGCCCTGGCACCACTGGCCGGCATGTTGCGCGAATGGCTCGACCGGGGCTGGCGCGTGCTGGTGGCCTGTCACCAGCTGCCCCAGGCGGACCGCCTGAAACAGCTGCTGATACCCTATGGGATAAACTGCGGCATCAGCGAATCCGGTTTTGACGAAGAGCTGGCTACAACCCGCCACAACTCCGTCGCACTATTGCTGGGCGAAATTTCGCGCGGGTTCAGGCTCCCGTCCTCACAACTGGTTCTGATCGCAGAAGAAGAACTTTTCGGCAAGCGTGTCAGGCGACGCGGCGTATCCGAGGTTCGCAAGAAGCAGATCCTGTCTTCTCTGGCCGAGCTCAAGCCGGGCGACCACATGGTGCATATCGACCACGGCATCGGCCTGTACCGCGGCTTGCAGCACATCAGCGCCGGCGGTGTCGGCGGCGACTTCCTGTTGCTGGAATACGCCGGTTCCGACAAGCTCTACCTGCCGGTTGACCGTCTGGGACTGGTGCAGCGTTATATTGGTCCGGAAGGCTCGCAGCCTTCGCTGGACAAACTGGGTGGAGTCAGCTGGGAAAAATCCAAGGGCAAGGCCCGCAAGAACATCGAGGAGTTGGCAGGCGAGCTGCTGGAAATCTACGCCAAGCGCCAGATCTGCGAAGGCTTCGCCTTTTCACCGCCGGATGAGATGTACCGGGAATTCGAGGCTTCCTTCGCCTGGGAGGAAACGCCGGATCAGCTATCGGCAATCCAGGATGTGCTGGCCGACATGCAGAATTCAAAACCGATGGACAGGCTGGTGTGCGGCGATGTCGGCTACGGCAAGACCGAGGTCGCCTTGAGGGGAGCCTTCAAGGCCGCTCTGGACGGCAAACAGGTCGGTATCCTGGTTCCGACCACGATCCTGGCCCAGCAGCACTACGAAACCTTCCATGAACGTCTCAAGGAGTACCCGGTCACGGTCGAGGTCATCTCCCGTTTTCGCACCGCCAAGGAGCAGAAGGATATTCTGGAACGACTCAAGAAAGGCAACATCGACATCATCATCGGCACCCACCGGCTGTTACAGAAGGATGTGCTCTTCAAGGACCTGGGGCTGCTGATCATCGACGAGGAGCAGCGCTTCGGGGTCAAGGACAAGGAGCGGCTCAAGGCTTTCCGGGCCGTGGTGGACATCATGACTCTGACCGCCACCCCGATCCCGCGCACGCTTTACATGTCGATGATGGGCATTCGCGACCTGTCGATCATCGACACCCCGCCGGTGGACCGCCTGGCGGTCAAGACCTTTGTATCCCGTTTTTCCGAGGAGCTGATCCGCGAAGCGGTCATGCGCGAACTGCGACGCGGAGGTCAGATTTTCTTCGTCCACAACCGGGTCCAGACCATTGCCAAGCGGGCCGAACTGCTGGCCCAGCTGGTGCCGGAAGCCAGGATCGCCGTCGGCCACGGCCAGATGGGGGAGCACGAACTGGAGAAAGTCATGCTCGGTTTCATGCATGGCGACACCAACCTGCTGCTCTGCACCACGATCATCGAATCCGGCCTGGACATCCCCAACGCCAATACGCTGATCGTGGATCATGCCGACAAGTTCGGGCTTTCGCAGCTCTACCAGCTGCGGGGCCGGGTCGGGCGTTCCAGTCAGCGCGGCTACACCTATCTGCTGATTCCGGGTGAAAGCGCCATATCCGCGGATGCCCGCGAACGGCTGCGCATCCTGCAGGACATCTCCGAACTGGGCGCCGGCTTCCGCATCGCCACCCACGACATGGAGATCCGCGGCGCCGGCGACATGCTCGGCGACCGCCAGTCAGGCACCGTCACCGAGATCGGCTTCGAACTCTACAACCAGATGCTGGAAGAGACCATCTGCCGCATGCGTGGCGAGGAGATGATCGAGCATGTCGAACCGGAGATCAACCTGAAGGTGCCGGCCTTCATCCCCGAGGCTTACGTCAAGGACGCCGGACAGCGCCTGGTGATCTACAAAAAACTGACCCAGGCCGAATGCGAGGATGATGTGCTGGATGTGCAGAACGAAGTCAGCGACCGCTTCGGCAAATATCCGCTGGCAACCGCGTACCTGTTCGAAATCATGAAGCTGCGAGTGATGCTGAAGAAGCTGCTGGTGCGCCAGATAGACCACAGCGGCAAAACCGTGGTGATCTCCTTCCACCCCCGCACACCGGCCTCTCCCGACACTATCATCGGCATGATGCGCAGTGAGCCGAAGAACTACCAGTTCACTCCCGACTACAAACTGGTCTGTGCGCTGAAGGGAACTTCCTTCGAGGAGATCATAGAAACCGCCGGAAAAGTGTTGAAACGGCTGATGCCGGAAAAATCACCGCAACCCCCTGCCTGACGGCAGCATCAGACGGGGGTCCCGGCTTAGCAACAAGACGGAATAATCTTGCATCAGCCACCCTTTATATGCTAGTTTTTTAAAGTTTTTGATCATACTTAATCGCAATAAAAAAGGAGCGTTACGTGAAAACGATTACCACCGTGAAACTGCTGACCACCGCCCTCTGCGCGGTTGCACTATTTGGCTGCAAAGGCGGCTCACCTACCGGTGAAACCGGTTCGGCCGGCAAAAAAACAGGCAAGGTCATGGCCGAAGTCAATGGCGGCACCATCACTACCGGCGACTTTGAGCGTGAACTCAAGAATCTGCCGGAATACCTGAAGGCAATGGCCGACACCCCACAGGGGCGCAAGGAGATGCTGGACACGATGGTAATCCGCGAGCTGATCCTGCAGCAGGCTTCCAAAGATGGCATCGACAAGGGGCCGGAAATCGAGGAAAAACTCCAGGATCTCAAGAAACGACTGATCGTCGAGGCGTTCCTCAAGAAAAAGGTCGAAACCGAATCCAATGTATCGGACGAGGACCTCAAAAAATTCTACGAGCAGAACAAGGACAAGTTCAAGACCGGCGAGCAGATCAAGGCCAGCCATATCCTGGTAAAGACCGAGAAGGAAGCCAAGGACATCCTGGCACAGATAAAATCCGGCGGCAATTTCGAGGAACTGGCCAAGAAGAGCTCGGTTGATTCCTCTTCAGCCAAGGGTGGCGATCTGGGGTGGTTCGGCAAGGGCAGCATGGTGCCGGCCTTCGAAAAGGCAGCTTTGGCTCTCAAGGAAGGCCAGGTATCGGATGTGGTCAAGTCTGATTTCGGATTCCACATCATCAAGCTGACCGGTAAACGCCCCGCCGGCATCCGTCCGCTCGAAGAGGTGAAAGAGCAGATCAAGGGAGCAATCATGCCGTCCAGGCAGCAGGAAGTGTTCCAGAAGATCAAGGAAGAGCTGAAGAAGACCGCCAAGGTCACTGTCAAGGAAGATGTTTTGAACGAGATGGGCGGCAAACCGGAAGAAAACAAACCTGCAGACGCAGCCAAGCCGGCCGCAGCGCCGGAAAAGAAGTAATCTCGTTGTCGAACAGGCAGCATAACCGCGAGGGTGGGCACCAGCCCACCCTCATGTTTTTTAAATGGAACGGATGATACTATGAAGAATCTTGCCCTGCCCCTGATGTTGGTAACAATGCTGCTTCTGTCAACCGGTCATGCCAAGGCCGCCGTGATTAACGCAATAGCGGCAATAGTAAACGATGAAGTCGTCACGCTGTACGAAATCAATCGCGAAGCCCAGCCGGTAATCAACGAGGCTGAAAAACGGTCGGCCATTGACAGTGCCGCACGCAGCCAGATCAGACGTACAGTTCTCGACCGGCTTGTGGAAAAAAAGCTGGTCGAGCAGAAGGTCCGCGAGCTGAACATAAAGGTATCCGAGGAAGAGGTCCGGCAGGCCATCGAAGACGTCAAGAAGCAGAACAACATGCCCAACCAGGAAGCGCTGGTTTCCGCTCTTGCCAACCAGGGCCTATCCTTTGACCAGTATCGCAACCAACTGCAGGAACAGATTGAAAAGCTGAAACTGATCAGCATGGAGGTCCGTGCCAAGATTCATGTCAGTGACACCGAAATGCATGAATACTATAACGCCAACAGCGCGAAATACACCGAGGACGAGACCTTCCGGGCAAGGCATATCTTCTTCAAGACCAGCGAAAAAGCTCCGGCGGACGAGATCAAGCGCACCATGACCACCGCGCTGATGGTGCTGGCCGAGGCCAAGAGCGGCAAGGATTTTGCCGAACTGGCCAAAAGTTATTCCGAGGATCCGGCCGCACGCAAGGATGGCGGGGACCTGGGAACATTCAAGAAAGCCGACATGCAGACGGAACTGGGCAATGCGATTTTGACCATGAAGCCGGGTGATGTCAGCGAGCTGGTATATACCCCGGCCGGATTCCACATCATCAAGCTTGAAGAGCGTATCAGCGGTAAACTGAAACCGTTCGAGGGGCTCAAAAACGAGATCGAGGAAGCGATCTACCGCAAGAAATCCGAGGAACGCTACAGCCAATGGGCCAAGGACCTGCGTGCCAAAGCGAGCGTGGAGCTAAAAGATCTGAACGGTTTGCTGTAACGGGTCTGCGAAATACGAACTGAAACAGCCGCTGTCCCGATCGGGACAGCGGCTGTTTTTATAACAGTCATTGCAATATCCGGCTTAGTCCCGCCGCCGCAGGTGGGCCAGGAACTCATCGCAGGTAAGCTGTTTCTTGCTTACCAGGTGAGCGACCTCGCGACTCATGGCGAGTTTTTCACCCTCCTTCATCTCATCTTTCAACAACACGAAGATCGGCGTGTTGCTGCTGTAGGGATATAGCCTGAACTTTTCCAGCAGTTCAAAAGCGGACATATCCGGCAGCATATGGGTGCAAAAGGCCATGTACTTGGGATGGATCGAGGTTAGCGCCAACGCTTCCTTGCCGGTATAGCCCTTAACGACTTCGAATCCTATTGATTCAATCGCCTTGGACAACTTTTCCTCACCGGCACGGGACACCACCAGCGCCTGCAGATCCCAGGTTTCAGCCTCCTCGGTCAAACCATATACCGCCAATCGTTCCAGCAGGTACTGTTCATCCACCGGAAGCATGAAAAAACCGGCCACCGGAAAGACTCCTCCGACCTTGCCCATTTCGCTCAGAAACACCGGCAGCACCGGGATGTTACGGGTTGCCGGAGAGCCTTTTATCTTCAGCAGCAAACCCCAGCCATCGTCGGAGAACGGTGATATGTCCAGCACTATTCCCAACGGGCGCCCCTGTTCAATATTGTCATACTGCTCCAGCCGGCAACTGTAGCCGCCCGCTTCCAGGTATGACGTAAGAATCGCTTCACGCCCGTCACCGGGCCGTACACCAAGTATCCAGAGTTCCCTGCGTGGTTCGCTTTTCTGTGCCATGGCCGCTCCCGTTGCATATCAAATAATCATGGAATGCCTTCTCATATCAGAAAACAATCCCTAAAACCAGATTAATCAGATGAGATTATTCCATCGAATAACGTTCCAGCACCTTGTCGATAATGTTGGAGGTGGATTTCCCGTCAACAAACGAAACCAGCTCCACCCGGCCGCCGTATTGCTCCACAATATCCCTGCCCACCACGCCATCAAGCGAATAATCGCCTCCCTTGACCAGTATCAGCGGCTTCAGGGCCTTGATCAGCTCAAGCGGGGTATCCTCGTCAAAGATCGTGACATAATCGATGCAATACAGCGCGGCCAGAATGTGGGCACGTTCGTCCTCGTTGATCAGGGGACGCTTCGCCCCTTTAAGACGTCGTACCGAAGCATCGCTGTTGAGCCCCAGCACCAGCAGGTCACCCAGGCCACGGGCTTTTTGCAGGTACTTCACATGACCGGCATGCAAGAGGTCAAAACAGCCGTTGGTGAAGACAACCTGCTTCCCCTTGGCCTGCTCCGCGGCAATCAGCAGGGCCAGAACGTCCCGGCTCTTTATTTTTGAGTCACTGTCATGGTGGCTCAATGCCACCACTTCAATGATTTCCTGTGGAGTAACGATCGAAGTGCCAAGCTTGCCGACGGCGATGCCGGCGGCAACGTTGGCAAGCCGCGCAGCCTCCACCATCCCGCAACCGGATGCGATGCCTACCGCCAGCGCCGCCAGCACAGTGTCCCCGGCGCCGGAGACATCGAACACTTCACGGGCAACGGTCGGAATATGTACCGCATCCTCCCCCTTCGAAAAGAGCGACATCCCCTCTTCGCTACGAGTTATCAGAAGGTGCCTGAGTCCGGCTGTATCCATGATCGCGTTTGCTGCACGTGTCAGCGAGTCGGCATCCCGGATCGCTATGCCGGATGCCGCCTCGGCCTCCTTGCGATTGGGGGTCAGCAGGGTCGCACCGCAGTAACGGATATAGTCGTTTCCCTTGGGATCCACCAGCACCGGTATTCCGGTTTCCGCTGCCAATGATACGATCGCGGCGATCACAGCCGGCGTCAGCACCCCCTTGCTATAATCCGACAGCACAATCACCTGAAATTCCCTGATATGTGCGGCGACCCAATCACAGATCTGTTTTTCAAAAGCAGCCGGTAACGCCTCGCGTGATTCGCGGTCTATGCGCACTATCTGCTGATTGGCCGCCACCACGCGTGTTTTGCGGCTGGTACGGCGGCCGGGGTCGAGGAAGATGGCATCGCTGGCCACATCCCGCCTGCCGAACTCCTTCAGCAGCGACCAGCCGTTCTGATCATCGCCGATAACCGAACAAACCGCCACCTGCGCCCCCAGCGCCACCAGGTTGTTCACCACGTTGCCGGCTCCACCCAGACGCAGCTCCTCGCGCAGCACATCGACCACCTGCACCGGGGCCTCCGGAGATATGCGCTCGGCCTTGCCCCACAGGTATTCATCCAGCATCAGGTCACCAACCACCAGGCAGCGGATTTCCGCAGCATGTGAAAAAAGCGATTCGACCGTTTTGCGATCCATTATTCCTCCGATCACACGAATTCTGCCCGTTAAGCGAACATCGCTTTTTCGACCAGGTCGCAGACGATATGGATGATGATTCCATGTCCTTCCTGAATGCGGGGAGTATCATCGCTGGGCACGACCAGTGACAGGTCGCAAAGCCCCCGGATGCCGCCGCCATCTTTTCCCAGCAGCCCGGCCGTGCGGCACCCCTTTTCACGGGCCAGTTCCAGTGCGTTCCTGACGTTGGCAGAATTGCCGCTGGTCGATATGCCGATCACCATGTCACCTGACGCAGCCAGAGCCTCGACCTGGCGCCGGAACACCAGATCGAAACCGTAGTCGTTGCCGATGGCGGTCAGGATCGAAGTATCCGTGGACAATGCGATGGCCGGCAGGCCGCAACGTTCCATCTTGAAGCGGCCGACGATTTCAGCGACAAAGTGTTGCGAATCAGCCGCCGAGCCTCCATTCCCCATCACCAGCAACTTTCCGCCGCGCCTGAAGGTATCGACCAGCAAAATGGCAAGCTCGGCAATCGCCGGAGTCATTTCACGCTCGATGCGTTCAACCATGTTGTGATGGTCCTGCAATTGAGCACTGATTTCCGGTATCATTCCGGCGCCTCCTTGAGTTGGATTTGTTTGTTTGTAGTTCGCTCCGAGATTGATCCCAAAAGCGTTCCGATCGAAATCGCGTTATTTGCTCCGGGGAAGGTCACTCGCTCACAGCCGCGCACCTCCACCATGCCGGGCAGATCCTTGCAAAGCGCTGCCAGCCTCTTCAGCAAATCCCTTTGCGGAAAGAGCATCGACAAGCAGCAAAGTTCGATGCCGGTATGCAGTCCGTTCCACCCCATACGCCGGAAATCCGAGTACTGGCGGCTGTGCAGCATCAGGGTGAAATGATGTCCCTGGCGGGCGCCGTCCAGAATCGCTTCCACGGTGTCGTTCAATGATCCGGCTTCAGCTTCCTTCCCGAAATATACTACATAATTGCGGGCAGGCCCCCAGCTGGAGAGATACGTGATGCGGCTGCTGTTCAGCATTTCAGTACGGCGAACGGTTGAGCCGAACGAAGCTGCTTCGCCGCAGGCCACAACCGACCGGCTGGTGATAAAGGTCCGGTAGCCCTTGTCGGCAGTTCGCCGCACATATTCCCTGAGACACCACTCTCCTCCATCCAGCTGTTCATCAAAACAGCCGGTCAGGATCCGCATCTCGCCGCGCAGCAGCAGGACCGAAAACGAGACCGTGCAGCTTTCCATCAACGAGCAGCCCGGAACCAGCGCTGGAATTGCGGGAGCGTTCTTGCCGGTAAACATCGGCGACAGTATTCCTGCGTTGACTTTTTCGGCATCGTCAAGCAGCACGGTGAGCCAGCCCCTGCCAACCGTCACATGCGGGCGCACGATGACGGCGAAATCGCTGTCGGAACGGGCCAGTCCCATGTTGATGGCCGGCACCAGTCCAATATTGCGTTCGGACTTGATAAACAGGCCGGCCTCTCCGAGCGGCTCGGAGAATTCCTCCAGCATCAGCTCGGTCTCGCGGCTGCTGCCGTTATCGACAATAATCAGCCGCGCATCCGCTGAATGCTCAAGTATGGCCGCCAGGCAGGCACGGGTCTCAAAAGGGTTATTCCAGACCGGAACGATTATGTCAACGGAGGGAGATGTCATAAGAAACCAGGGGAGAAGAATAATACCGGGGGACGGAAACCGATCATGCCGTTTACCGTCCCCCGTGTTTTATCGCAAAATCAGGAAGAGATCGAAACGCGCCGCAACAAGTCCAGCTCGTCCAACACCTTGCCGGAGCCGAGACAGACGCAATCCAGCGGATTTTCGGCGATCAGCACCGGAACCTTGGTCACCTCGCGCAGCAGCAGATCAAGGTTTCTCAGCAGTGCGCCGCCGCCAGCCAGGAATATGCCCTGATCGACAATATCGGCCGCCAGTTCCGGCGGGGTCTTCTCCAGACAGATGCGAACCGTGTCCACAATCGAGTTTACCGCCTCCTTGAGCGCATCGCGGATTTCGTCCGAGTTGACCTTGATGGTTTTGGGAATGCCTGAAACCAGATCGCGCCCCTTGACTTCCATTTCCAGTGTCTCGGGACCCGGGTAGGCCTCTCCGATTTCGATCTTGATCTTTTCCGCCCAACGTTCGCCGATCTGCAGGTTGTACTTTTTGCGGATATACTGGACTATCGCCTCATCCATCTTGTCGCCCCCCATGCGGGTGGACTGGGCATAAACGACACCGGCCAGCGAGATTACCGCCACCTCGGTGGTACCGCCACCGATATCGACAATCATGTTACCGGAAGCCTCTGTAATCGGCAGACCGGCACCGATGGCGGCCGCCATGGGCTCCTCGATCAGGTAGACCTCACGGGCGCCGGCCGATTCAGCCGATTCCTTGACGGCGCGTTTTTCCACCTGGGTGATACCGGAAGGGACGCAGATGACAATCCGGGGACGCACCAGTGTCTTGCGATTGTGCACTTTATGAATGAAATAGCGCAGCATCTCCTCGGTGATGTCAAAATCGGCGATAACACCATCCTTCATCGGACGGATCGCGGTAATTGAGCCAGGTGTGCGTCCCAGCATCTGCTTGGCCTCCATACCGACCTTCAGCACCTTCTGTTGGCCGCCGGGCATTTTCTGGACCGCGACCACGGATGGTTCGCGCACTACGATTCCTTTGCCCTTCAGATAAACCAGGGTATTGGCGGTCCCCAGGTCGATGGCGAGGTCATTGGAAAACATTCCAAACAGGTAATCAAACATTTTCAGCATTATAATCTGATCCTTTCGATGATCATGTCAGGTGGGTAAAATGGCGCAAAAGGATAGCAGAGTCGGGAGGGTTAATGCAAGCTGGAATATGCCGGGGCCTGCGCCGCCGTCATATGGTTATCTTGAACTCGGCACCTCCTTCAACATTCATCGCGCTGATCACTCCTCTGAAAGACCGTTCGATGATACCGCGCGACATATGTAATCCGATGCCGGAGCCATTCGGCTTCGAGGACACATATGCGTCGAAAATCCGCTCAAGCATGTCAGGAGCGATTCCGCCGGCATTATCACGGATTCTGACCACGGCCCTTTCCTGTTCACGGGTGACTAACACTTCAACCTTCGGTTTTTCGATATTTTTCCCCTGGAAAGCGTCACTCGCATTCTGAAGGATATTCATCAATACCTGGGTAAGTTCATTCGGCGGTCCGGTCAGCCGTGAGTTTTCCTCGACATGACTTGTGACAGTTATCCCACGGTGGAGATAGGAATGCGCCACAAAGGAGAGTGCCCGTTCCACTTCGTCCGCCAATGAAAAGATACGGATCGGCTTGCGGGGTGAAAAGAAATTCCTGAAATCGTCGATCGTATGGGACATGAAACCGATCAGCTCCATGGAACGGGCCGTCCCGCGCTCCATCTCCTCATCAGTCAAGGCCTGGATTCTGTGGGAGTACTGCATCTCTTGGATATTGAGGGCAAGATTGTTGAGCGGTTGCTTCCACTGATGGGCAACATTACCGATCATCTCGCCCATGACCGCCTCACGGGCCTGCAGCATCATCATGCGATCCTTTTCGAGGTTGGCCTTGACTTCACATTCGACACGGCCGGCAAGTGTCTGATTGATTTCCTGCAACTGGAGCTGGTTGGCAAGCAGATTTTCCCGCGACTGAATCAACTGAACAAAAAGCGGTTTGATGCGATATATGCCGACAAGCATTAACAATGAGATCAACAGGCCAAGCAATTCGACCGTCATGTCGCCCTGGCTGGAACCACTGATTATGTGCAGAAATGCAACGGCACGGCGAACTCCCATTATCAGCAGTCCGCCGGCAACCAGGCTCCAGGCCGCCACCACGCCGCTGAGGCGTATCAGGCGCAATGCCAGAATCGCCGCGGCAAACTGGAACACGATCGAAAAGAGCATGACGATATGAATGACATTCAATTGATCCACCCGTCAGACCTCTATCCTGAACTCCGCCCCGCCATCCAGATTGCGGGCAGTCAGACTTCCCCCCATGTTCAGCTCGATAATCACCTTGGACATATAAAGGCCGATGCCGGACCCCTTGTCCGGCTCTCGGGTAGTAAAGTACGGATCGAATATTTTCGGCATGATTTCATCCGGAATGCCGCCGCAGTTGTCGCGGACATAGACCACCGAACGGCTGTTTTCACTGGTTATGATGATGTCAATGCGCGGATCGGTCACGCAGCGCTCGGAGCAGGCCTCGCATGCATTGGCAATCACATTCAGCAGCACTTGAGAATACTCGCTGGGATAACCGGTTACGGCGACGTCCTGCTCGGTTTCGATCGTGACACGTATGCCGCGGCTCTCCATGGAAGCCGAAACGAACTCCAAGGCGCGCTTGACGGCACTGTTGATGTGAAAGCCCTGTCTCTCCTTATCCTCTCGGAAGAAGTTGCGGAAGTCGTCAATGGTGCGGGACATGTGCATGATAACCGCCATCGCCTTGCGGGTTTCAGTCTCCATCTCTTCACCGCTGATAGTTCCGGAATCGTATGAAAGCTGAAGATTCTGGATGATCAGACCGATATTGTTGAGCGGCTGCCGCCACTGATGAGCAATATTATTGATCATTTCCCCCATCGCGGCCAGACGGCTCTGCTGAATCAGCATCTGGTCCTTGCGGCGCAGTTCGTTTACCGTCGTGCTTACGCGCTCCTCCAGAGAATGATTCAGTCGTTCCAGCTCATCCTGTGACGCCTCGCGCTCAGTCACTTCCTCCTTAAGCTGTTCGGTCTGTTCGAACAGCTCAAACTCAATCTGTTTACGATCGGTGATATCCTGGTTACTGGCCCGCCACCCCCAAGAGCGTCCATCCCGGGTATGTACCTGCCGGCAGGTGTGTCCGACCCAACTGACCTTACCATTCTTTTTCACAATTCTGATCTCGATCGGCAGTATCCGGCCTTTTTCATCGACCTGATGGGTGTGATGCCTGAAATTTTCCCGATCGTCGGGATGGATGACGCGATATAACAATTCCCGGTCATTGATGAATTCTTCAGCTTCATAGCCGGTAAACTCGGCGGCGGAAGGAGAAACATACTCGAAGGAACCGTCGGGTAAGCGCCAATATTCCCAGTCAGAGGCAAAATCGGCCACAATACGCAGGCGGGCTTCGCTTTCCTGCTGCGCCTCCTGCGCCACCTGCCGCTCGGCTATTTCCTGTTCCAGCTGTTGGTTCGACAGGTGCAGCTCATTCTCAATCCGTTTCTGGGCACGGGCGCTGCGGGAAAGCTGGTCCGCCCCCAGACCGATGACGCCCAACCCCAGCAGCAACATCAGCCCATGACCGGCGGCGCTGCCCTGAAGCCCGCGGTGCGCCGCGGCTTCCAGGCCGGCCAGCGGAATCGAAATACTAAGCCCGCCACGTATCTCGCCGATTTTGTATCCATAATATGCGTGACACTTGAGGCAGGACTCGTCTGTGACAAGCGGACGCATCAGACGCATGAAGCGTCCTCCACCCGACTCCTGGATCTCGCTGACCTCTTTGGCGCCCTTTTCGAGAGTAAGCAGGCTCTCGCGTTCCCAGGGATCCGGGCCGTTTTCCGGCCGAATCGGCTTCAGACTGGTCAGGTGACCGCGTCCGACAAACTTGCTCTCACGTGCCATTTCGTAGACCTGGCGGGTCATATAAGCCGGGTTCAGCATGGTCAGCTTGCGACCGGTCGTGGTAGTGATATCCCGACCCGGAACATGGGATAGACCTGGGTTGGGGGGGTGTTTCTCGGAGATTTCAACATACAGGCCGCTCTGCAAGGACGCCCAGCGGCGATACATGATGTCCCTTTCGATCGCCGCCCTGGCCTCGGCACGACCGAATTCGACGATTTCGTGGTCGTGCTGACAATACGACCACCAGAATGAGCTGGCTATCACCAGCGTCCAGCCTACCGCCAGAACCCAGACATAGTTTCTGATTCTTTTGCCGTGAGCCCCATTCAGCTCACTCAAGTATATCGGTTCAGTCGAGGCCAACATGAAACTCCCCTGTTATCGGCAGCTGATTGACTATAAAGTTATCACAGATTAACAGTTTGACAATCTCAAATATAATGGCGCCGGGGGCGAGCATGACCGGCCCCGATTCCTTGACATTCAGGGTTGATATCTGTAGTTTATGACAGTTTTATGAATTATGAGCGGAGGCAGCATCCCATGGAGTATAAAGACACACTCAACCTACCACAGACAGATTTTCCGATGAAAGCCAACCTGAATCAACGCGAGCCGGAAATGCTTGCAAAATGGGAACAGACCGGGCTCTACGCCAAGCTGGAACAAGCAGCCCCAAACAAGCCGAGCTACATCCTGCATGACGGCCCCCCCTACGCCAACGGTCACATACACATCGGCCACGCCCTGAACAAGACCCTCAAGGACATCGTACTCAAGGTCAAGCGCATGGAAGGGTTCCATGCCCCTTATGTGCCGGGCTGGGACTGCCACGGCCTGCCGATCGAACTGCAAGTCGAGAAAAACCTGGGTTCTAAAAAACACCAGATCAGCAAATTGGAGATGCGCCGGGAATGCCGTTCGTACGCGGCCAAATTTGTTGACATCCAGCGCGAAGAGTTTAAACGGCTCGGTATCCTCGGCGATTGGGAGAACCCCTACCTGACCATGAACTATGAGTACGAGGGGTTGACCGCTGCCGAACTTGCCCGCTTTGCCCATAATGGCGGACTGTATCGCGGCCGCAAGCCGGTGCACTGGTGTTCCTCCTGCGTAACCGCGCTGGCCGAAGCCGAGGTGGAATATGCCGACCACACCTCGCCGTCGATCTTCGTCCGTTTCGCGCTGCAGGATGATGTTTCGGCCGCTATCCCGGCCCTGGCCGGTAAGCAGGCCTATGTGGTGATCTGGACCACGACCCCCTGGACGATCCCTGCCAACCTGGCGGTGGCCATGCACCCGGAGTTCGACTATGTGGCGCTGGAAACCGAAAAGGGTGTTCTGATCGTGGCCGAAGGGCTCAAGGATTCTTTCCTGGCAACCACCGGACTCAGCGGCCAAGTCATCGCCACCTTCCAGGCCGGACTGCTGGAGCGCAAACGCTGCAAACACCCTTTTTATGATCGTGATTCGATCGTGCTGCTGGGCGAGCACGTCACGCTGGAAGCCGGCACCGGATGCGTTCACACCGCTCCCGGGCATGGCCAGGAAGACTACGAACTGGCCCTGAAGGAGGGATTGGAGATTTACAATCCGGTCGATAACCACGGCAAGTACCTCTCCACGGTCGAGTTTTTCGCAGGTCAGCAGGTATTTGCCGCCAACCAGAGCGTGATCGACAAGCTGACCGAAGTGGGAGCGCTGCTGCAGACATCCAAGATCAGCCACTCCTATCCGCACTGCTGGCGCTGCAAGAAACCGATCATCTTCCGCGCCACCGAGCAGTGGTTCATCAGCATGAAGGCCAATGACCTGCGCGCAAAGGCGCTGGAAGCCATCGACCAGGTGCAGTGGATTCCGAAATGGGGACGTGAGCGCATCTACGGCATGATTGAAAACCGCCCCGACTGGTGTGTCTCGCGCCAGCGCTCCTGGGGTGTGCCGATCACCGCCTTCTCCTGCACCACCTGCGGCGAATATATCGCCGACGGAAACATAATGGATCATGTGGCGCAGATCTTTAAAAAGGAGAGTTCGGACGTCTGGTTCGACTGGAGCGCTGAAAAGCTGCTGCCCGAAGGCGCAGTCTGTCCAAAATGCGGCGCTTCGACCTTTGAGAAGGAGAACGACATCCTTGATGTCTGGTTTGATTCGGGCGTTTCCCACGCAGCAGTGCTTGAGCCGAATCCCGGGCTGCAATCCCCGGCGGACCTGTACCTTGAAGGGAGCGACCAGCACCGCGGCTGGTTCCATTCATCGCTTTTGGAGAGCGTCGGCACGCGCGGCACGGCCCCTTACAAGAGCGTCCTGACCCACGGCTTCGTGCTGGACGGCCAGGGGCGCAAGATGAGCAAGTCGGTTGGAAATGTCGTCGCACCAGAGGACGTGATCAAGAAATTCGGCGCCGATATCCTGCGACTGTGGGTGGCCGCCATGGACTATCGCGACGACACCCGCATCTCCCAGGAGATCCTGACCCGCGTGGCGGAAGCCTACCGACGCATCCGCAACACCTGCCGCTACATCCTCGGCAATATCTCTGATTTTACCCCGGAGACCCAGACCGTTGCATTTGCGGACATGCCGGAAATCGACCGTTGGGCGCTGCACCAGCTGGAACTGCTCAAGGAGCGGGTAATGACCGCCTATCAGGAACTGGAGTTCCACGTCATTTACCAGGACGTCAATGCCTTCTGCACGGTCGAGATGAGCGCCTTCTACCTGGATATCCTCAAGGACCGCATGTACACCAGCAAGGCCGATTCACTGCAGCGGCTGAGCGCACAGACCGTGATGTACAACATCCTCGACACACTGGTGCGCATCATGGCGCCGGTGCTTTCCTTTACCTCGGATGAGGTCTGGCAATACATGCCGGGCAGCCGCGAGGAGAGTGTCCACCTGGCGGAATTTCCCGCGCTCAATCCTGAATGGAAAGACGACCAGCTGGTCTCCCGCTGGGAACGGATCATCAAGGTGCGCTCGGACGTTTCCAAGGCGCTGGAACTGGCCCGGGTTTCCAAGACCATCGGGCATTCACTGGACGCCGCGGTCTACATCTCGGCCCAGCCCGAGCTTTTCGAATTTCTGCGTGAATACGAAAACGAGCTCTCCAGCATTTTCATCGTATCCAAGGTTGTACTGGCTGACGAACTGACCGGCGACTGCTGGTCTTCGGAAAACATCGAAGGACTCAAGATTCAGGTAAGCGCCGCGCCGGGAGACAAATGCGAGCGCTGCTGGTATTACAGCGAAGAACTTGGAACCGATGCGACACACCCCGCCATCTGTCCCAAGTGTACTGCCGCAGTCGCATAGAAACCTGAACGGAGCGGATATGAACGTGGAAATACTGGCAAAAGACATGATGACACCCAGCGTGATCAACACTTCACCGGATGCGATCCTGATGGATGTGATTCAGCAGATGATTGATCACCGTTATTCCTGCATCATAGTAGTGGATAACCAGCGGCCGATCGGAATCATCACCGAACGCGACATCGTGCGACTGATGGCGCAGTACATGACCAACAAACCGCAATGCCCGGTCAGGGTGGAGGATGTGATGTCGGTGCCGGTGGCTACCATTACCGAGGAAACCAACCTGTTCGAGGCGTTGGTAATTTCCACGGCCCAGAAGATCCGCCACCTTCCGGTAGTAAATGAGACCGGACAACTGCTTGGACTCGTGACCCAATCCGATCTGGCCAAGGTCCACTTTCAGATTTTTGAAAAACAACGCGAAATCATCGAGCATTCCGTGATTGAGAGGACCCAGGAGCTGCAAAAGGCCAATGAACAGCTCAAGTCGCTATCGATGCTGGACTCACTGACCGCTCTCGGCAATCGGCGCGCGATGGAAGTCGATTTGGAACATACCCATTCACAGGCAATGCGCTATAATCGCTCATATTCGGTAGCGCTGTTCGACATCGATTTTTTCAAGCTTTTCAACGATTCTTACGGCCACAAGGCCGGCGACAACGCCCTCAGGACCGTCTCCGGGCATCTGTTGTCAAGCATCCGCAAGTGTGACCGGCTCTATCGCTATGGCGGCGAGGAAATTCTGCTGCTGATGCCCGAGACGTCACTGTACGGGGCATTGATTCTGGCGGACCGTATCCTGGCCAGCTTTGCCGGACTGAACATACCCCACGAGAAAAGTCCGTTCGGATTTCTGACCATGAGTTGCGGCGTAGCCTGCCAGGTTGAAGAGAACGGCTATGACTGCTGGGAAAGCCTGGTCGATCTGGCGGACCGCGGCCTGTATGCGTCCAAGAACAACGGCCGCAACCAGGTCACCATTATTCCACCCGAAGACGCCAACGACGACAGCGTCCCGAGACTGCACGGAAACCAGCCATGAATAATCGCTACACGCTGTTTGCCGCCATTTCCACGATTGGAATCATTATCGACCAGATCACCAAGGTCTACATCGACCGCAGCATGCAGCTGTTCGATTCGATTGCGATCGTCGAAAATTTTTTCCATATCACCTATGTCCGCAACAAAGGCGCCGCTTTCAGCTTCCTTTCCAATGCATCCTGGCGGTTGCCGTTCTTCATCACGGTTTCCATAATCGCCGCGCTGGTGATACTGATTGCCTTCCACAAACTGCGCGACGATCAGCGCCTGGGCCAGATATCGCTGGCTATGATCTTTTCCGGCGCTGTAGGCAACCTGATTGACCGGATACGGCTGGGCGAGGTAATCGACTTTCTGGACGCGCATTGGTACCGGCACCACTGGCCGGCCTTCAACGTGGCCGACTCGCTGATCTGTGTGGGGGTTTTTCTGCTGGCGATAGACATGCTGCTGGAGGAAAAACGCCTGAAAGCTTCCAGACCCAAATAAAAAGGCCCTGTGGGAACTTGATCCCGCGGGGCCTCTTCAACATATCTTTTTCTACCACATTCATCCAATAAAATGCACCCCGCCGGCATAGACGTCACGGACGCCCCCGTCTCGAACAATTCGCTCCAGCAAATCTTTTTCGCCAATATCAGAAATTTCCACCACCTGGAAATCAGCCCGCATGCCGGCATGTAGAGAGCCGTGGCTGTCGGAAATTTTCAGCGCAGACGCGGCGCCACTGGTGACCATACGCAGCACATCCCGCTCCGAAAGCTCACCTGGGAAAGTCTCCAACGCATAGCGCATCTCGTCCCACAGGGAAAGGGAGTCGTTGCTGGCCAGCGAATCGGTGCCAAGAGAGAGTGGTATGCCGAGCTTCCTGAACAGCGCGACCGGTGCGCGCCCAACGTCCAGTTTGTCATTGCTGCGCGGGCAGAGTGCGATACTGACCCCGCGCTCCTTCAATATGCGGGCATCGGCAAGATTGACGTGGACGCAGTGCACCGCCAGTGTATCCGGCGTCAGCAAGCCATGGCGGTCGAGCAGTTCCGTCGAAGTGCAGTGAAGCGGATGAGTCAGGTAGCGTTCCCAGCCGACAAAGGGGTAGAAGTCCCGGGCCAGGGGACCGCTGGAATCGAAGATGAAATCGGTCTCGGCTGCGGACTCGGAGAGATGGATTGTCAGCGGCAAACCTTGCGCCAGGGCCGCTATACTGATCGTTGACAGATGTTCCTCACCGATCGTATAGGGTGAATGAGGCGATAGGCCGGCCGCCATTGAGCCGTCGGCCGCCGACGCGGCAGCGGCCAACGCGCCGGACAGCTTGTCGTTGAATCGTCCCTGTTCCTGTCCCAGCACTTCGAAATATAGCCGCCCGGTCAATCGGGAATCTCCGTATATCCCGGCCAGAGCCGGGTTGGTGACGATCTCGCCTACCGCCGTGGTGCCGGATTCAAGGCACATCCGTATCCCCTCCCGCAGGGAGGGGGGATAATCATCGGGAGTCAGGCCGCGGGCAATCTTGATCAGCTGAATGATCCAGTCCGTAAAGCGGCGCGGATTGTAGTCGATATTGGTCCGCATCCGCCAGGAGGGGAAATGGGTCAGTTCAAGATGGGTATGGGCGTTGATAAATCCGGGCAGGATGGCACAGCCCGGGTGTTCGATCACCGGTTCGGAATACTTGCGTTTCAAATCAGCCAATGTCCCGGCAGCTGCAACCCGGCCATCACGGACCAGGATTGCTCCCCCCGCCACCGGCGGCTCATCGGGATTTATCAGCCAGGAAGCTGCATGAATGAGATATTCGGACATGTATCCCCTCCGCATCATAGTCACACTGTAATGATACCGGAAAACCGGCAAAATGTAAGCATCGGCAGACACATAAAACATGCGGGCGCCAAACGGAATCAGGCGGAAAACATTCAGTCTTCCGCCTGATTATATACTTTCCGGGTGAAACTGTATCTAGTGCACGACCTTCAACTTGGCCTGTCCGGCCTCTTCCTTGCGGGTCGGCAGCATGCGGTTCTGTTCATCGACGAAAACCAGCTTGGGCTCGTGTTTGATCGCGGCCTCGTTCTCCATGTTGACGAAGCTGGCGATAATAACCAGATCCTTGGGCGCCACCAGGCGTGCGGCGGCTCCATTAAGACAGATAACTCCGGAACCGCGCTGCCCCTCGATGGCATAGGTCTCCAGACGACTGCCGTTGGTGACATTCCATACGGCGACTTTTTCATAGGATACGATGTCGGCCGCGTCCATCAGATCGCGGTCTATGGTGACGCTCCCCTCGTAGTGCAGGTCGGCGCCGGTGACAGTGGCACGATGAATTTTACTTTTCAGCATGATTCTTTGCATGTTACAACTCCTCTCCAAGTACTGTATTATCTATTAATCTGGTCTGCCCTGTTTTAACAGCCAGCGCCAGCAGCGTGGCATTATCCACGATTTCCTGCTCCTCAAGCGAATTTCCGTCGCGTAACTCGATATACTCGACCATAATCAACGATTCCTGCCCGATTGCTTCCTGAACAGCCTTTTTAAGGACATCAGCGCTTCGCTCTCCATCGGAAAACATTTTCCGCGCGATCACTATACTACGATGCAGGCAGAGTGCACTGTGACGCTGTTCCTCAGTCAGGTAGGCGTTGCGTGAACTCATTGCCAATCCGTCCGCTTCGCGCACGATCGGCATCCCGACAATTTCAAGCGGCATGCTCAGATCCTCAACCATTCGGCGGATAACCGCCAGTTGCTGGTAATCCTTTCGGCCGAACAGAGCCACATCCGGCTGGACGATATTGAACAGTTTGGTGACAACGGTTGCAACTCCGTCGAAATGCCCTGGACGGCTGGCGCCGCAGAGCGGCAGTGAAATGTCCCTTACAGTCACTTGGGTCTGAAACCCCGGCGGATACATGCCGGCTGCATCCGGAGTAAACACCACATCGACTCCGCACTCCGCTGCAATCCCGCAATCACGTTCCATGTCACGGGGATAGCGGTCCAGATCTTCGTTTACACCAAACTGGATCGGATTGACAAAGATGGAGAGCACCAGCACATACCCCCGCCGCCGCCCTTCCCGCAGCAGAGAAGCGTGCCCTTGATGAAGAAAGCCCATGGTCGGTACAAAGGCGATACGCTTGCCTTCCCGTTTGAGAGTAATTGCCAGAGCCTGCATCTGCTGTATATTGCTGATTATCCGCATATTCTTCCTGATGGCTGTAATCAGCTCAGCTGAATGAATGTTCTTCGGTCGGGAAATCACCGGACCGCACTTCGTCAACATACTGCTTGACTGCGCCGGAAATCAGCGGCGCCAGATCGGTATAACGCTTTACGAACTTGGGCGAATATTTTTCACACAATCCCAGGATGTCGTGGATAACCAGCACCTGGCCGTCGCAGGCCGGACCGGCTCCAATGCCGATGGTGGGGATGGTCAGCCCGGAGGAGATCTCCGCGGCCAGTTTGGCCGGTATCCCCTCCAGCACCACGGCAAAGGCACCCGCGTTTTGCACCGCCAGCGCATCATCCATAATCCGCTCGGCCTGTTCCTTTCTCCCCTGGACCTTGTACCCTCCCATGCGATGCACAGACTGCGGAGTCAATCCGATATGGGCCATGACCGGGATATCGATCGAAGAAATCGCCCGGATGATGTGGGCCATGTTGCTGCCCCCTTCGATTTTGACCGCCTCGGCGCCACCTTCCTTGATCATACGTCCGCAGTTGCGGCAGGCATCCTCGATGCCGGTCTGACAGGACATGAAGGGCATGTCGGCAACCACCAGTGCTCTTGGGTCGGCCCGCCGCACCGCTTTTACATGATAGAGCATTTCATCCATCGTGACCGGCAGGGTCGTGTCATGACCGGAAAATACGACACCGGCCGAGTCACCTACCAGGATAATATCAACACCTCCGCCGTCGATCAGACGCGTAAAGGGAAAGTCGTACGAGGTCAACACGGTTATGCGGCGTCCGGCCGGTTTCATCTGGAGTATGTCCGGAATTGTAATCTTTTTTCGCATTAAGCTTCCTTTTATTCCACTCACCGGACCGGCATGCGTAAAAAAAAACGCGCCGAAAGGCGCGCTGTGAACGGTCAGATCCGCACATGTCAGCCATGCGTCCCTGATGGGTTATCCCCTTCCGTCCCGGTTCACCTTCGAATCCGTGCGGTATGTAATTTAATTCATTCACCGTTTTTTGATCAACTCCCGCAACCGGGTAGCCGTCACGGCATTTTGTATACACTATCAGAGACTATTTTTTTTATCCATACATTTTTAAGCTTTAATCTGATATTCCTGTATTTTTTCAAAGCTGGCAGGTCAGGCTCTTCATCGACTCAAGTTCCTTGATGACTTCAGCGCTCTGTATTCTGCGCATCTCCATGTTGTCAAACATCTCGGTTACCATGTCGCTGACCGACTCGACCGTAAGGCGGATCATCTTGCCGTCATCCACCTGGCGTGAGGTGGAGTTGACCATTTCATGGGTCATATCCTTGATGGTTTCAATGGAACGCGCGATGCTTCTGGTTGCATTGGCCTGGTCCGTGGACGCAATGAAGATCTGCGAAGTCATCGAACTGATATCCTCCATCGAACGCGCGACCAGCTGAACGCTGGAGACCTGCTCCTGGGTAGCCTGCTTGATCTGCTGGGTCATGTCGAGCGAACAGGCCGAGCGATCATAGATCGCCTTCAGTGATTCACCGGTGGTATGTCCCAGTTCAACGCCACGATGGACCAGATCCTTGGTCGCGGTAATGTTGTTGGCAGCGGTTTTGGACTCGCTCATGATCTCTTCGATGATCGATGTTATTTCGCCGGTTGAATGACCGGTCTGGAGCGAGAGGTTACGAATCTCGTCGGCCACGACTCCGAAGCTCTTTCCGTATTCGCCCGCCTGGGCAGCGATGATCGAGGCGTTCAGAGCCAGCAGGTTGGTGCGCTTGGTGATGTCGTTGATGACGCTGACGATATTTTCAATGCGGGTACTGTTCTCGGCCAGACGTTTGATGGCATCATAGGAGACACCGACCGAGCGCTGGATTTCTTCAAGCGAGCTGATGGTTTCGGCAACCACGGTCCAGCTCTCTTCGGCCTGCAATTTTACCTGGTTTGAAACTTCGTGGGAGATGGCGGCATTCTGCTCCACATTGCCGATGGTACTGTTGATCTGCTCCATCGCCGCTGCCGACTGGTGAACTATCCCAGCCAGGTGGTCAAGATTGCGCGTAACCTGTTCGATAGCCACCGAGATCTCGTTGACTGCGGTGCTGGTTTCGTCCACCGATGCCATCACACCTTCTGAAGCGGAGGCGATCACCGAGGTTCCATCAGCTACTGAATCGACACTTTCCTTTAGATGAATCACATTGCGGGAGTACTGATCACGGCTGCCCAGAAGAAATCTGAATGAGCTCTCCATTTCGGATGTGAGCGTATCGATCGAGGTCAGCAGGTTGATGCGGGTTATGGCCGAAGCAACCTGATCCGCGAAAAGCATGATCGTATCGACGTCGGAATCGTTGAGTGCCCGGTGACTGCTCTTGTTGTCGATGCCGAATGCTCCGATGGTTTCTCCCTTTACGATTATCGGGCAGAGGATGAAACTCCTTGAACGCAGCGGAGCCAGGTTGTTGTGGGGAGGCTGCAGATGATACTCGGCCGGATACTTGGACATATCATCAATCAGATAGACCTTGCGGTCGGCAAAACATTTATAGATCACACCGATGCTCGGATCGAGCGGCAATACGACATCAGCGGCATCAAAATCATCGGTGCCGATATGGGTGACAAAGCGCAGGCTCTTGCCCCCCTCGGCCATCAGGATATTGACCCGTTCATAACCCAACACCTCGTGCAGTCCCTCGCCACATAGAATCAGGATTTCCTCCAGATTGAGCGACATCTGGATCTTGCTGCTGATATGGTGAAAATTCTTGATGTTCCTGTCCAGCACCTTGTAGCGGTTTTCAAACACTTCCTTCTGTTCGGCGACCTCTTTGTGCAGCACATCCAGTTCAGCAGCCCTTTCATGCAATTCATCACCGTTTTTGCCGATCATGTAACCAAGAACCGACATGACGACCGCAGTTCCTGCTCCGATGTAGTTATACAGAGCAAAGTGTTCGCCATCCATGACGATGTCGGAAATTATCTGCCCGAAGAAAGTCTGTTTGTGATCATAGAAAAACATGATCCGGATCATGATCCAGCCCAGGGGAGCATTCACGCCCAGCAGAAATCCACCGACAGAAAACAGTGTCGCTCTTTTTTTCATCGTGTACCCCTCATGCCGGTCTCCTTCATTACTTCTCCTGGGCAAGTTTTTCATCAATGGAATGACAGATCTCTTCCATGACCTTATCGGAATCATCAATATTGTAGGCAACAATATTCTTCAGATGCATGTATGAATCCAGGTCAATTTTGTCAAACACGAAAGCCATGCCGTTTTCGACTATGCGGGCTACCTTGCCGCTGAAATTGATCTTAATCTCCGGGAGCGAGCCGGTCAGAACGATGGAGATTTCGACCTCTTCTCCTTCAGCCAGGCGTTCACCGGTGACCAGAAACATGCCGGTCATGCTCAGGTTTTCCACAACCCCCTGGAAGCGGCGTTCGGCAGACCTGATGGTGGCCTCGACATTGAAAAACACTCTGGAGAACTTACGGGTACTCATCCGGCACCTCCTGGAATGATCAAGAAAACGGCTGGATATGAATCACTGCTACGCCTTGCCGGCCGAACCGAGTACCGCCTCGTTCTTGTGTTTGACCAGCTTGACCAGCTCCTTGCGTGCCTCACCCAGGTACTTGCGAGGATCGAATTCCTTGGGATCCTTGGCAAAATACTCCCGGATCTTGGCGGTCACGGCCAACCGTCCATCGGAATCGATATTGATCTTGCAAACCGCGCTGGCGGCGGCCCTGCGCAGCTGTTCTTCCGGAATTCCCACCGCGCCTTCCAGTTTGCCGCCGTACTGATTGATCAGTTCCACATATTCCTGCACTACCGAAGATGCGCCATGCAGCACGATCGGGAAACCGGGGATACGTTTCTCGCATTCTTCCAGGATGTCGAAACGGAGTGGCGGCACCGGCTGGCCGGCCTTGAACTTGTATGCTCCGTGGCTGGTACCGATCGAAATCGCCAGTGAATCGACCCCGGTTTTCTTGACGAAATCCTCCACCTCTTCCGGCTTGGTGTAGGTGGAATGCTCGGCGGAAACCTCATCCTCGATACCGGCCAGAACGCCCAGTTCGGCTTCCACGGTAACATCGAACTGATGGGCATATTCGGCAACTTTTTTGGCAAGCGCCACATTTTCTTCGTAGGGCAGATGGGAACCGTCGATCATCACCGATGAAAAACCGCTGTCGATGCAGGATTTGCACAATTCGAACGTATCGCCGTGGTCGAGATGCAGACAGATCGGAATGGATGAGCCGGCCTCGCGAGCCATCTGGACCGCTCCCATCGCCATGCAGCGCAGCATGGTCTCGTTGGCATAACTGCGGGCGCCCTTGGAAACTTGGATAATGACAGGGGAATTGGTTTCGGTACAGGCGGTAACGATCGCCTGAAGCTGTTCGAGATTGTTGAAGTTATAGGCAGGTATCGCATATTTACCGGCCATTGCCTTGGCAAACATCTCCCTGGTGTTGGACAGCCCCAAGTCACTGTAATGCACTTTCTGCTTTTCCATTTTCCCCTCCTCGACATGGTATTTAATAATGACTGCGGCAAGCAGTCTGATCATAATGCGGCGTCGTCCGTGACAGGTATAAATACCATGCAAACCAAGCATAATCAAGGTGTAAACACCAAGAGTTTCTGTTGCCAGAAACGGGCGGCTCACCTATAATGCGCTTCGCGGAGAAAAGAATACCATGCCCGAAAAAGTTGCATTCACCCCCTCATTGCTGGACAGCCACTGCGTAATCGACGTCCGGACTCCACTGGAATTTGCTGAAGATCACCTGCCCGGCGCATACAATGTACCGATCCTGTCCAATCAGGAGCGGGTCGAAATCGGCACCATCTACAAGCAGCAGGGTTCCCAGCGGGCTCGAATCCGCGGGATGGAACTGACCTGCGGCAGATTTGCGGACATGACCAGCGAAGCGGCCGCCCATGCCGATGGCCGGCCGATCCTGGTATACTGCTGGCGAGGTGGAATGCGCAGTTCCTCGATGGCCATCCTGATCGAGGCCTGCGGCTATCCGGTCGCGCAACTGCGGGGAGGGTACAAGGCCTTCCGCAACCAGGTGACAGAGTATTTTGAAAACTTCACCCCACCGGCGCCGCTGATCGTGATCCACGGCATGACCGGCAGCGGCAAAACTACATTCATCAACGGCCTGGACCGCACGAACTGGACCGTCATCGACCTGGAGGGACTGGCGCACCACCGCGGTTCCGCCTTCGGTTCACTGGGGCTCGGAGAACAGCCGGCCCAGAAAAGTTTCGACACCAAGCTGTGGGACGCGCTGCGCCAGGCCCCATCAGGCAAGCCGATCGTACTGGAAGGCGAAAGCCAGCGCATCGGCCGGATTACGCTGCCGGGCAACGTCTATGACGTCATGGCCGCAAGTTGCAAAATCTGGTGCAACGTATCGGTCGATACCAGGGTCGCCAGGCTGGCCGAGGAATATGCCCACACGGAATACCGCCAGCCGATGTCCGAGGCACTGGAACGCATTCGGAAGCGGTTGGGAGGCGTGCAGTACGGCGAGCTGCAAGGGATGCTGGAGCGGTGGGATATAGCCGGTCTGGCGCGCGGCCTGGTGGAGAAGTACTATGACAAGCTCTATTACAAACACCGCCCCTGGACCCCGGATGCGGAAATTGACCTGGAGGATTTCCGCAATGCAGAGCGGATTCTGCAGCGTTTCTGGGATGGCCGCGCTTCCGCGTAAATTGAACCATCCCGTCCCGATTCCGTAAAACCGGCGCCCCCATAAAGACAGCTCTGTTGGCGCATGGCGATAACCTGCCGCGGTTGGCCTGTTCGATGCATGCGGCAAGCACATGAATTATGGCGACAATCTTCAAGTTTATGACCGAGGGGGCGGATTATGAGAATTACACTGTTGCTGGTCATGGTTGCCTTACTGGGGGGCTGCGCCCATGTCATGAGCGATGCGGGTTTGAAGCCTGTCGACCGCTCACTGTCATACTCCGATGTCAGGAAGAATCCGGAAGCCTTGGCCGGTAAACAGGTACTGTTAGGCGGTGTAATCGCCGGGATCAGAAGCAGCGGCGACGTGATAATGCTGGAAGTGGCACAGCTGGAACTGTTTAATAACGGCGTGCCCGACGATTCATCGCCCTCCGGCGGCAGGTTTTTGGCGATCAGCAGCGAGCTGCTGGACCCGGCCATATATCACCCGGGCAACCTGGTCACAATCATCGGAGAGATCAAGGGCAAGAAAATTCAGAAGCTTGAGAGCGTCGATTACCCATACCCGCTGATTTCAGTCAAAGAACTGCGCATGTTCAGGGCCTCCGAGCCTTTTACGACCTATCCGGGCAATCCCTATCAAAACCAGGTCGGTGATGGAAAGCTGATGCTGCGCCCCCCAGGGCCGATCGACGGAGAACCAAGGAAAGCATACTGAACCGGCAGAAACCGTTCAGGACCATGGCAATTCCCCTCCCCGCTTCGGTATGCGGGAAACATCGAAATCGGCCACCCCCCATTCGAGGATAGCCGGACACCCAGCTCCACTCAGCTCAGCGGGCGGACCCTGCCCCAGGAAGCGCAGCACGGCCAGAAGCAGCTGTCCCTCCCGCCCCTTCAGGTTTCCCAATTGCTCCGAAACCAGGTTGTCCCGCTTGCTCAACTTCGAACCGCATGGTCCGCTCACCAACGGCAGATGGCAATATTCCGGCTGCGGCAGACCCAACATCCGCTGCAGGTACACCTGCCGAGGTGTGGAGGAGAGCAGGTCATCCCCCCGCACTACCTGGTTCACACCCGCCAGCCGGTCATCGACAACCACCGCCAGTTGATACAGATATTCCTCGGTTCCCCTGCGAACTGCAAAATCTCCGCACACCGAAGCCAGATCCTGGCAGACTTCTCCCAGGCGCAGATCGCGAAAACAGACCTCCGCCCCAGGCACCCTGATACGCCAGGAACGGACCACAGCGCCGGCTTTCATCCCTTCCCGGCAGCTGCCGGGATAGGGGATGCAGTCGTCATCGGGATGGGGAGCCGAGGCGGCCAGCGCGATCTCTTTGCGGGAGCAGCCACAGGGATAGAGCAGTCCGTTGTGCAGCAGCTGTTCAAAAGCCTGGCGGTAGTGATCCCCGTTCCTGCTCTGGTAGGCAACCTCGCCATCCCAGAGCAGACCGAACGATTCCAGCGTTCGCATCAGGTCATCGGCCATGCCGGCAACCTGGCGGGGAGCGTCCAGGTCGTCGATACGCAACAGCCAGCTACCACCGGCCCGCTTTGCCATCAGATAGCTGCCGACCGCCGCCACCAGGGAACCGGTGTGCAGGCGCCCGGTGGGCGACGGGGCAAAACGGCCGACAATCCCAGGGGATGCGTTTACTTCCATTTAAGTTTATTCCACGAATGAGCAGCAGTAATCGGAAACCGTCGCCACCTTCATCAGAAAGGCGGAATTGGCCGGCACGTTGAACGCTTGGCCGCCAACGATCTTTTCCCAGCCGGCGGCCCCTTTCAGCTGCCATTCCAGTCCACCGGAGAGGATTTCCATCACCTCCGCCGCTGCGGTGGAAAATTCGTATTCTCCCGCCTGCATCACCCCCAGCGTTTTTTTGCTGCCATCGGCAAACAGAACCGTATGGCTTGCGACGTTGCCGCCGAAATAGATGTTGGCCTTCTTGACAACCGTGACGTTTGTAAACTCCGACATGTGTATCCTCCGGTTTTGATGTTGGCATTTGCCACGAATATATAAACGCACTCCGCGGCGCGAGGCAAATAAAAAAGCCCGCTGCGTTTCGGCAGCGGGCTTTATCACGGTTTTATTACGGTTCCGGAATGGTTAGTTGAACGTTCCCCGCAGCAGGCTGGCACTCCACATGACCGTGGTCTGCCGGCCGGCGGAAGACTCCACCAGGTTCGGGATGATGGTCGGCACGGCGATCCTGACCCGGCCGTTGTCGATTTCGGCCAGAGCACGGGCGGACTTTGCCAGGCCATAGGCCGTACCGGCCAGCACGCCTGTGGCGGCGCCGTAGCCGATATAATCCAGATGATCAGCCGGCTTCTTGGTGAAGGCCAGGATGGCGCCTCCCACCAATGCCCCGATGCCGGCGCCATAGAAGGCGTCTTCAAAAACTTCACGCAGGGTGCTGTCGGCTGCAATGGCGGACGAAGACGCCGACAGGAGAGACATGCAGACCATCACGGCAACCATCAACTTGAATCTTTTCATATATATCAACCTCACAGAGCCGTTATGTCCAAATTTAGCAATATTTGAAGCAAAAAGCGGGCCAAACCCTACCGCTCAGGTCAAATCATGCAAATAAGCGCTCTGTTTCAGGATATTAGGGGAAAGTCTTACCGATGTCAGCAACAACGGCAGCAGCTTTTGAAGCCCATCAGCATGCAAATGTGTTGCATTTATGACACAGCCGCTCGGCCGAATCACGGAACCAGGCTGCGCACCAGGGCCAGTTCGTCCTCTCGGTTTTGCACCTCGCCATCCAGCCTGGCCCTCATCAGTCGCTCCTTGACACGTCCAAAGCCGGGACCGGGCTGCAACCCGAGCTCCAGCAGCGCCGTGCCGTCAAGCAGCGGAACAACACCCCGCAAACGCGTCAGGTAGAACGAAACAAAACGGCGCACCTGTTCGCTGCTGGCCCTGGATGCCAAATAAAGCAGCATCTCCAGCGAAAACACGCTGAACCAGGAGAACAGCTCGCTGTTACGGACATTTGCATGCTGCTTCAGACGACGCTTGATGGCATCCAGCGTCTTGTGCACCAGACAGCGCTGGTTGTGCAACTGGGTCGCAAAACGCCCCGGCACCGACAGTCGCCGGCAGGCGTCCGTGAATTCATCCGGCTTGAGCCCGTCGAACATCGCCAGGAAGTAGACCTGCCACTGTTCACAGGGATCGTCCAGGTACAACAGCCGGAACCAGGCCATCACCTGTCCGGCTTCGTTCAAAACCCGTTCGGTGGCCGGCGCCAACTTGAGCGCAGGATGAATGAACGGCAACAGCCCCAGTGTCGCCATGCGCCCGATGGCAGCCGTCGGTTCCTTTTCACGCAGTATCTGCACCAGCTCACTGAACAGGCGCTCTCCACCCAGCTTGTCCAAAAGGTGCATCCGCACCGCGCTGCGGATCAGTTTTTCGGTATGCGGGGCGATGTGAAAGCCGAGACGCTGTTCGAAGCGGATGGCGCGAAAGACACGCGTCGGGTCTTCCACGAACGAGAGGTTGTGCAGCACCCTGACCACCCGTTCCTGGATGTCCTGCTGCCCGCCGAAATGATCGGTCAGGCGTCCGAAACGCTCGCCGTTGATACAGAGCGCCAACGTGTTGATCGTGAAATCTCGCCGGTAAAGGTCATGGCGCAGCGAGGCGCGCTCGACGGTAGGCAGCGCTCCGGGCGACTCATAGTATTCCAACCGGGTGCTGGCCACGTCGATTTTCTGTCCGTCCGGGAGCACCAGTACCGCGGTGCCGAATTTCCTGTGGCTGCGCACCCGGCAACCATAGCGTTCGGCAAAACGTTCAGCAAAGAAGATGCCGTCTCCATCAACGGTCACATCGATATCCAGGTTATCGATCCCCAGCAGCAGGTCGCGCACGAAGCCCCCCACCGCATAAACCGCCAGTCCCAGCTCGTCGCCGGTCTCGCCCAGTTTTTTCAGCATCAGCCGCCGCTCTTCGCCCAACCGCTTGCCGAGCAGACCCACCACCGAACGGCTGCGGGTCGGAACCTGCAGCGATTCAACATCGTAGAGCGACTCACTCTTGCCGGCCCGCCCGCCGTAGATATGGCGCAACAGATCGGTGCGGGTCACCGCCCCCGCCAGCCGCTTGCCGTCAAAGATCGGCACGAAGCGGCGGTTGCCCCCCACCATGTACTCCTGGATATCCGTCAGCGGGGTCTCTGGAGCGGCCTGAAGATACTCGGTATGCATGAAATCGGTGACCGGCGAAGCGCCCAGGCCATGATAGAGCGCCTTTTCCACGATCTTGCGCGAGATGATGCCAACCATCCGCTCGCCGGACATGACCGGCATGGCGTTGCAATTGTAGCGGGTCAGCAGTTCGCGCGCCTCGGTAATATCGATTGAGTCCGGCACGGTCTTGACCGGCGACGACATCAGGTCCGAGGCCAGCACCTGTGAACTGACCGAAACCCTCAGGTACTCCTCCAATCTCTCCAGCACCTGCTGCAGCGACTGGTTGTGCACGGCGGCCGAAGCGGCCGTGGCATGTCCGCCGCCATGGAAGCGCTTCATGATCTCACCGGCGTTGACCTCCGGCACATGGCTGCGGGCCACCAGATAGACATGCTCTTCCATTGCCACCACAACGAACAGTGCATCCAGGTTCTCCATGTCCCGCATCAGGTGCACCAGCGAGGCGATATCACCGATATAGCGGTCGCAGGAGGCATGGGCGATCGAGATCACGATCCCGTTGATCGAAGTCGTGCGGAGGGTGGTCAGCAGCTGCCGCAAAAGCCCCATCTGGGCCTTGTTCAACTCCGGCGTCAGCGCCTCGGCCACCGTGCCGAGCCGAGCCCCCTGCCCCAGCAGCCAGGCCGCAGCACGGTAATCTTCCGGGGTCGTCGAAGCAAACAGCAGCCGCCCGGTGTCCTCGTGGATGCCGAGCATGATCAGCGTGGCTTCTTCCGGCGTCAGCGAGATATCCCGCTCCATCAGCAGTGCCGTCAGCAGCGTCGAGGCCGAACCGCAGCAGGACAGCACCCCTCCATCCGGCTGTATGCTTTCGGGCGTCACCGGATGGTGGTCGTAGACATGGACTTCCAGGCCGGGGCGGCCGAGAATCCCGGCAAAGCGGCCGATGCGCGAGGCGTGCTGGCAATCGACGATGATCAGCCGCCCGATCGCGTCCAGGTTGATTTCCCTGGCGCGGGTAAGCGGCGGCAGATAGTCGGGGTGGCGCTCGATGAAATCACGTACCCCTTTCTCCTGCGAGCCGGGGAAAGAGATCAGCGCACCGGGGTAGAGACAGGCAGCGGCCGCCATGGCCCCCAGGCAGTCGAAATCGGCGTTTATGTGGGTGGTGATCACATCCATACTCAGCATCGCTCCCAGGCGGAATAAATCTTTACTCGGCACCCTTAACCGGCATGGGGAACCAGTTGCCAGATTTCCCGGTTATACTCCTGGATGGTGCGGTCGGTGGAGAATTTGCCGCTACGGGCGGTATTCATGATGCTCATGCGGGTCCAGCGCTCCCGGTCGCGGTAGGCGTTGGCCACGAGCTGCTGGGCATCGGCAAAGCTGCGGAAATCGGCGGCCACCATCCAGGGATCGTGGGGACTGCAGATCGCATTAATGACCGTATCGAACAGCCCCGCCTCGAACAGGTTGAAATGGCCGCTCCGGAGCAGGTCCATCACCCGCCGCAGATCGCTGTCCCCGGCTATCACCGCTTCCGGATTGTAATCCCGGCGCAACCGGTCCACCTCTTCGGTCGTCAGTCCGAACATGAAGAAGTTTTCGTCGCCCACCTCCTCGCGGATCTCGATGTTGGCGCCGTCCAGGGTGCCAATCGTGATCGCGCCGTTCATCATGAACTTCATGTTGCCGGTGCCGGAAGCCTCCTTGCCGGCGGTCGAAAGCTGTTCCGACAGATCGGTGCCGGGGCAGATCACCTCCATCGCGGTCACGCTGTAATTGGGCAGGAAAGCCACCTTGAGCTTTTCTCCAACGACCGGGTCCGCGTTGATCACCTGGGCCACATTGTTGATCAGCTTGATGATCAGCTTGGCCATGGCGTAACCGGGCGCCGCCTTGCCGCCGATCAGCACGCAGCGGTTCGTCCAGCCATCGCTATCGCCGCGCTTGATGCGGTCGTAGAGATGGATCACATGCAGGATGTTAAGCAGCTGGCGCTTGTACTCGTGAATCCGCTTAACCTGCACGTCGAACAGCCCCTCCGGATTGAATGTGACCCCGCATTTCGCCTGCACCAGTTCCGACAGGCGCAGCTTGTTGGATTGTTTGACCTCATGCCACTGCCGGCGGAACTCCGCATCATCGACATATCCGGCGATTCTATCGATCTGCTGCAGGTCGGCCACCCACCCCTCGCCGATCCTTTCGCTGACCAGCCGGCTCAACTCCGGGTTGCAACGCGCGATCCAGCGCCGCGGCGTGACTCCGTTGGTCTTGTTGTTGAACTTGTGCGGCCAGAGCTCGTAAAAATCCCGAAAAAGCCCCTGGGCCAGCAGTTGTGAATGCAGCGCGGCAACGCCGTTGACCGAGAAACTCCCCACGATCGCCAGATAGGCCATTCTGACCTGGGGGATCTCCCCCTCCTCGATGATCGACATGCGCCGCATGCGTTCGTTGTCGCCCGGCCAGCGGCTGGAGACCTCCTGCATGAAACGGGCATTGATTTCAAGGATGATCTGCAGCAGACGTGGCAGCAGCTGCCCGAACAGCGGCAACGGCCAGCGCTCCAGCGCTTCCGGCAGCAGCGTGTGGTTGGTGTAGGCCATGGTCCGGCAGGTGATCTGCCAGGCCTGCTCCCACCCCAGCCGCTGCTCGTCCACCAAAATGCGCATCAGTTCCGGCACCGCGCAGCTCGGATGGGTATCGTTCAGCTGGAAGCAGTTGCTCTCGGCAAACGCGCTGAAATCGCCCTTATTGATCACCACCCAGCGTTCGACCACGTCCTGCAGGCTGGCCGAAGCCAGGAAATACTGCTGGCGCAGTCGCAGTACCTTGCCGTTCTCGCTGGCATCGTTCGGATAGAGCACCATGGTGATATTTTCGGCTTCGTTCTTGGTGGCAACCGACTCGGCATAGTCGCCGGCATTGAACTCGCCCAGGTTGAAGGCGTCTGTCGCGACCGCCTTCCAGAGCCGCAACGTATTGACGGTTCCGTTGCGATAACCGGGAATCGGGATGTCGTAAGGCACGGCCAGCACATCGCGGGAATCGACCCAGCGGACACAATCTTCACCGTCCTGGTCATGGTAATGCTCGCTACGGCCGCCGAAGCGCACGCGCTGGGCATATTCCGGGCGTTCCATCTCCCAGGGATTGCCGTCCCTCAGCCAGTGGTCCGGCTCTTCGATCTGGCGGCCATTGACGATGCGCTGGCGGAACATGCCGTATTCATAACGCAGGCCATAGCCCATCACCGGCAGTTGCAGCGTGGCGCAGCTGTCCAGAAAACAGGCCGCCAGCCGCCCCAGGCCGCCGTTGCCCAGCCCGGCGTCGGCCTCGGTTTCGGCCAGTTCCTCCAGCTTGATCCCCAGGTTTTTAAGCGCCTCGGTCGCCGTATCGGTAATGCCCAGGTTCAGCATCGCATTGCCCAGCGAGCGCCCCATCAGGAATTCCAGCGACAGGTAATAGCCCCGCTTGCAGTTGGTCTCCACATGGGCATAGCGGGTCTTCTTCCAGCGTTCCATCAGCCGGTCACGCACGATCAGCGCCAACGCCTTGTAATAGTAGTGGATCGAATTGCAGTACTTGTCCTGCCCCAGGTTATAGGTGAAATAATGCCTGAAATCGCTGATCAGGCTGGGAACGTCCATCGGCAGCGGCGGCAGCTCGGTCAGGCCGGGCGAATGGATTGTTTTACGCTTCTTTTTTTGCATCATGTTTATTCCTTCCTTTGAAGGCCCTCTCGGGCGCAGACGCGTTAAATTAGATGCCGGATTTTCCAAATGTTCTTCTGTCCGCCCATTCTCCATGAAAAAAACAAGAGCCGTGAGTCAACTCTTGTGTTTTCCGAAGTTGAGCTACGGGCGGTGCTTGGTCAGGCTTGTGGGACGGTGCTTGGTGTCAGGACGGTGCTTGGTGTCGGACGGTGCTTGGTGTCAGGCTTGCAAACTTGCATTCTTGGCAAATCCGTCCCGAAGTTGATTCATCCTCTCTGCTGTTTTGCTATCCTTTTTCGAACGTTCAACCAGTCGACGAACAGCTGAACTCAACGAAGTGACGTCGCGACCGATTTCACGGCCTAGTTCCGTCAGTGTTGCATCAGAGAATTCGAGAATCCCCCAAGCGGCCATAGCACGCGCTTCCGATATCCTTGTACCCTGTCCTGGCGCTTTGAGCCCCCTTTTATCAAGATCATACAGGGTCGAAACGCCTTCAAGAACACTATAGAGGGATGGTTTTGCCAGCGGACGGTCTTCGGCATTCCGCAGTACCACATCAATAAAGCTGTCCTCGCCAAAAATACGATCGTCACACAAACCTGTACCATGAAATTCCGGACGATGCCCATCATCCTTTTCGCCCTGAGTGAATTCACAGAAAAGCCGCCGGGCGTTTGCTACTCGTTTCGAAAACTGAGAAAGAACCACTTCCGTTGTAAGCCATGGTATCTGTTGCAGTCCCAAGTATGCGCCATGACTGTCCCAAGGGTATTCTCCCGGCTGTTCAGCCATATGCGCTCTCACAGGGTTTAGGTGCAGATAAGCCACCAGTTGAGTTAGATAGCTGTCAGCGTCGATCAAAATCGCTTTATATCTTCCCTGAAATACGTGACCACTTCGTTTCTGTCGCCAATTTATCCAACGGGTATATCTCAAGGCCAGGTTCTGCATAATTCGGGAAAGAGGGATGCCCTCTACCTGGAGTGCCACATGAATGTGATTTGTCATCAGGCAAAATGCATGGACACGGAATCCTAAACGTTCTACACCCTCCTGAAGGAGTAGTAAGAAGCGGCACCGGTCGGTGTCATCAAAGAAAATGTCCTGACCGGCGTTGCCCCGGAGCATTACATGGTATAACGCGCCGGGATAATGTATTCGGGGCTTTCTTCCCATGTGTTAACTATATCCTTACTTTGCAACTTTGCAAGCCTGACACCCGACATACCGTTGCAAGCCTGACACCCGACATACCGTGTGTGATTTCGTTGTATTGAACATTGTTATGGGCAATAGCATTTCTGATCGCGGCATCTATTGCTTCTTTATCAATTGTATACCAGCAGTCATCTAAATATTTTAATTTGTCCGATAGTGTTTTTGAAGAAAATTTTTCTAAGGAGCTTAGAGCCCCGCCACCTACAACCTTGAAAGAGTCACTGCTGCCTCTTTTAATTATATTATTTATCCCAGCTATTAATATTAGCTGCCGAGCAAAAACCTCGATGATGTCTTTGTACAGATCCTTGTATGACTGAAAATCTTTTGTTGAAATTCGTGCGGCAGTTTTTGCTTTTTCGTACTTATTGGTGAGATCAAGATACAGCGCCGGACGCATAGGCATTTCTGCCCCGTAAACTTCTGGGTAGATTTTGAGGCAGTCCTTCTGTAAAGCCTTCAAAAATCCGGACGATACAATGTTTTCCACGAAGTCACTAAAAGGCTTTCCGTGAAGACGAGTTGTTAAGTTTGTAAACCCGTTCACTACCTCTTGAACGTCGTTAAAATGAACAAAAGGCAAAAACACAAAACTAACAAATTGATAAAGGCTAGCGTTTACGTCTTCAGGCTTTAAGGACGTCCCTTGGTCTTTTTGTAGAAAATCACCTACTTGCTTCTTAAATAAGAGCTTATCGCTTCCTGTATAAAGACCAATTATTGTTTTTATTTTATCAGCTTTGCTGCTGAAATGATTGAGCTGCTCCAATCGTTGTTTGTGAAATTCAATTTTCCTAATCGCTGCTTCGGGATCGATATCCGCCGGATCATTCAGGTCCTGCATTGCTACAATGAATGGTGTGAGCCCAGCAATGTACTTGCCAAAACGAACAGGCAAATCTAGATGCAGGTTTACAAAAGGATTTTTGCCATCGAATGGTTCCTTTGGTTGATTCCTCGATGGGTAGCAAGATTTGAATTGAAAGTCTGATGCGGGGGCGTTAGCTATATCAAGTGTGACTTGCATAAGCGACCCGCAGTGAGGGCAGGCGAAGCTAAGAGGTTGGATTTTCCGGTTTGAGTACCCAATTCGACAGTCCGTGTCTTGCTCACAAACCTCGCAAGTGATTGACAAGTTTGTATTCATTATTCTCTCCCGGAAGTCTTTCGACAGCTTTATTGTCTAACATCTTATTCACCGGTTCACGCGCACGCGCGCGTGAACCGGTGATCTTCCCAAATGGAACATTTATCCGGCGTACTTGTCAGAGCTAATTGGGGATCAACTACGCCGTCCGCACTTCCAGCCGTAACCCATCAATCTTCTCAAAATCACGCCGGTTGGCGGTAATCACCGTATAATCCAGAGAAATCGCCGTCGCCGCAATAATCAGATCATGCGACCCAACCGTGAACCCTCGCTGTACCAGGGATGCCCATATTCTGGCGTAGATTCGGGCAACTCCGGTATCAAACGGAAACACCGGGATCATCTCGATCACTTTTTCCACGAATGCCTGTCGCCTGATTCTCCGGGCTTCCGTATCGGCCCGCTCGACTCCATGGAGCAGCTCGGCCACTGTTACCACGCTGATACCGAACTGCTCGTCTTCACGGTCAGCCACCAGACTTTCAACCAGCCCCCGGCTTCTTTCCAGGGCGATGATCTCGCTGGAATCAAGTATCACTCCCATGACAGTGCCTCGGGCGTTGCAGGCTGCGAACCTGCAGCAGCCCTGACATCGGCTTCAAAGGTGGTGTCACTTCTGTCCAGATGGGGAAAGGCCTGCACAATCTTACGCAGGTCGGCCAGGGTCGCGCCACCTCGGAGCGGTTCCACCGGAACCAGGGATGCGGCCGGTTTTCCGCCTCGGATGACGGTATATCGATCTCCCCGGTATTTGATGTTGTTGAGTAGCTCCGAAAAATTTCTGACCGCCTCGGTTGAACTGATCGCTGTTTGCATGGCAACCTCCGCAAAATATGATAATCATATTTTACATCATTTGTTGGCTCTGACAAGGAAAGACTCCGGACGCTCCCTACTCCCCCCTACTTCCCGGTTGCATCACAATCACACCGCCAGCTCCCGGAAACGCCGCACCGCCTCGGGGATGGTCTCCTCGCGGATGTTGCCGAAGGCCAGCCGCAGATACCCCTCCAGGCCGGCGCCGAAGACTTCGCCCGGCAGGCAGATGATGCCGGCCCGGTCCACCAGTATTTTGGCGGCTTCGCGGCCGCTGCAGCCGTCGAAGGGATGCCTGACCCAGGCGAAGAAGGCGCCGCTGGACGACAAATGGAAACGGTTGCCCGGCTTCATGAATTCGGCCCGGAACAGGTCGTGGCGGCGGGCCATCATCTCGCGGTTGGCCGCCACCCAGCCATCCAGGTTTTCGACCCCGAATTTGACGGCGTGCTGGGTGATGCGCGGCTGGCAGACCGCCATCGTATCCTGGGCCTTGAGGGCGTGGTGGATGAACCCTTCGGAAGCGGCCAGCAGGCCGGCCCGGTAGCCGGTCAGCGCGTAGGTCTTGCCGAACGAGGCGATATGCACCAGGTTTCCGCCCCACTCCGGGTCGCTGAACAGCTCGTGCGGACGACTGCCGCCGGGGATGAACTCATTGTAGGTTTCGTCCAGCACCAGCGCGATATCGTGACGCCGGGCCACCTCCAGAAGCTCGTCGATCACCGCCGGCGGCGTGATGGCGCCGGTCGGGTTGCTGGGGGAGACCAGCAGGATCGCCCTGGTTCTGTCCGTGATCAGCCCCTCGATCGTGGCCGGGGAAGGCAGCCCGCCGTCGGCCTCGACAAAAGGCGCGCAGACGCCGCGGATGCCGAGCATGTCCAGCACCATCGGGTGATCGAAGTAGCAGGGGGCCTGCAGCACGACCTCGTCACCGGCGCGGCAGAGGGTCACGATCGCCAGCCAGAAAGCCTGGCTGGCGCCGATAGTCATACAGAGATTGGCAGGCGATAGCCGGGCACCGTATTTGCGCTGGTAATAACCGCAAATTGCCTCGCGCACTTCTGGCAGACCCTCGTCCGGCGAGTATTTGGACAGGAGCGGGTCGGGCAGCAGCCCGGACAGGTGTTCCGTCAACTCGGGGGCCGGGGCGTAATCCGGCACCGCCTGGCACAGGTCGATCAGTTCCGGACCGCCGGAGGGACGCGTTGCGACCCAGTTTTTTACCTCGGAAATCGGTGGAAAATGGACCGCGGTTATCAGCGGTGAAAGCACCATGCTCATCTGTATCTCCAGTCGCTTTATTCGGCCCGACTATAGCAGAAATCCACAACCCCGCACGCACAATTTTCTCCTACAAAATTCATGTTTTAACTTGACACAACCCTTGACGGCGGCTATAAGTTTCATCAATGTGGAAAAAAGTGGAACATTGTGGAAAATAATGCCAACGAGAAGGCCATGTTCAGAGGAATTTTCGAAACGACCATAGACGCCAAGGGGCGTACCAGCCTGCCGGCCAGGTTTCGGGAAGTCATGCTCGAAAAGCATGGCGACGAGCGTTTCTTCCTGACCAACTCGGTCCCGGTCGATCTGGGCGGCGGCATTTACAGCTCCGGACTGCTGATATTCCCATACAACGAGTGGTTCGTCTTCGAAGAGAATTTCCGCGTCAGCAAGGGTTTCACCTCCGAACAGCGCAAGAGCATCCTGCGCACGATCATTTCGCCGGCTCAGGAGTGCAGCGCCGACAAACTGGGACGCTTTCTGATTCCGCCTACTTTCCGCAAAAGCGCCGCGCTCGACCGCGAAGTCCAGTTCGTCGGCACCATGGACAAAATCGAGATCTGGAGCATGGCCGAGTGGGACAAGGTCCGCGCCCAGGATGTCAAGAACTTCCCCAGCGGCACTGAAGCCGCCGCCGAACTGGGACTGTAATGTCCGACTTCCGCCACCTGTCGGTGATGCCGGAGGAAGTGATCCGCTTCCTGGCTCCCGGTGACGCCAAAACTTACCTGGACGGAACCCTGGGGGGCGGCGGCCACAGCCTGCTGATCCTTGAAAACGCGCCCAATGCCCTGCTGGTCGGCATCGACCGCGACCAGACCGCGCTGGCGGCCGCCGGAAAACGGCTGGCGGCATTCGGAGACCGTTTCCGACCGGTGCATGGCGACTTTGCCGGGCTGGCCGGTCACCTGGCGACTCTGGGCATAACCGCGCTGGACGGCTTCATCCTCGACCTGGGGGTCTCTTCGCACCAGCTGGACACCGGCCAGCGCGGCTTCAGCTTCCAGCAGGACGCGCCGCTGGATATGCGCATGGACACCAGTCGCGGCGAAACTGCCGCCGATCTGCTCAACGAGCTGCCGGAGCAGGAGCTGGAACGGATTATCGGCGAATACGGCGAGGAGCGCTGGGCCAGACGGATCGCCGCCTTCATCGTCAACGCCCGGAACGAGTCGCCGATCACCACCACCTTCCAGCTGGTGGACATCATCAAGGGCGCGGTGCCCAAGGCCAAGTGGGACGAGCGCATCCATCCGGCCACCCGCACTTTCCAGGGGCTGCGGATTGCGGTCAATCACGAACTGGAAAGCCTGGAACGCGGGATGCGCGCCGCGCTGGACCTGCTCAAGCCGGGCGGCCGGGGCGTGATCATATCGTTTCACTCGCTGGAAGACCGCATCGTCAAGCACATCTTCCGCGAATACGCCGAAGGATGCACCTGCCCGCGTCAGCTGCCGCTCTGCGTATGCGGCAAACAGCCGCGGGTAAAAGTCCTGACCGGTCGCCCGGTCACCGCGACACAGCAGGAAACGGACGAGAATCCACGGGCACGCAGCGCCAAGTTGCGGGCCATTGAAAAGTTGTAAACCCATCCCCTCCCGGTTTGATCCCATGACAAGAATGGGTTGAGGGGGGTTAGATTCAAGCGGTACAAAGAGGTAATCACCATGGCACAGGCAAGAGCAGATTATGGCAAGGTAGCCGCACCGCGCGCATTCGGCGGAGCGGAACTGGCGTCACACCGCATCGACATATTCAAATACCTGATGATCTGCATGATCCTGTTCACGATCGTGTCGGTCTTCCACGTCTGGTCGCGCTTCAGGCTGGTTGAGCTTAACCTGCAGATAACCGAGGTCAGCCGCCAGCTGAAAGACGCCGAGCAGGAGCAGAAATGCCTGAAACTGGAAGCGGCCTCGCTGAAGACTCCGGCGCGCATCGAAACCATTGCCAAAAATGAGCTGGGCATGGCGCTGCCGAACGAGCTGCAGGTAATTCACGTTAAATGAAGGATGAACGGGAAAAATGGGCCCGCATCCGGATCATAATGATCGGGACTTTTTTCGGCCTGATGTTCCTGATGGTAGTCGGCCGCGCCTTTTACCTCCAGATTCTGCAGCATGAAGAGCTCGTCAAGAAAGCTGAAAAACAGCACCAGCACAGGGTGGATCTGACCCCGGCCCGCGGCAGCATCCTTGACCGCAACGGCACTCCGCTGGCGGAATCGATCCATATGGATTCCTGCTATGCCGAACCAAAACGCATCAAGGATGTGGCCGGCACTGCGGCCGTGCTAGCGCCGATCTTGGGAATCCCCAGGCAGGAGCTGGCGGCAAAGCTCTCGCTCAACAGGTCCTTCACCTGGATCGAGCGCTGGCTCCCCCCCGACACCGCCATCAGAATCAAGAACATGAAGCTTCCCGGCATCGGATTCGTGCCGGAGTCCAAGCGTTTCTATCCCAATGTTGAAACGGCAGCCCACGTGGTCGGCTTCACCGGTCGCGACCCCAACGGCCTGGAGGGGATCGAACTCAAGTACGACGGAACCATCCTGGGCAACACCGGCTACATGATCACCGAGCGGGACGCTTTGGGCCGGAATATCGCCATCAAGAATACCGTCATCAAGGACTCGTCTCCCGGCAACAGTGTCGTGTTGACGCTGGACAAGACCATCCAGTTCATTGCCGAAAAGGAGCTGGCCAAAGCAGTGACCGAAAGCAACGCCAAGGGCGGCATGGCTCTGGTGATGGAATCGGACACCGGCAAGGTGCTGGCCATGGCCAATTATCCGACCTTCAACCCGAACGCCTACTCGCGCTATTCGCTGTCCCAACTGCGTAACCGGGTGGTGGCTGACAGTTTCGAGCCCGGATCAACCTTCAAGGTTTTTACAATCGCCTCGGCGCTTGAAGCGGGGGTTGTCAGGCCGTCCGATGTCTACAACTGCGAAAACGGCAACTACCGGATCGCCGACCGGACCATACATGACGACCATCCCCACTCGCGTCTGACCGTCTCCGAAATCATAAAATATTCCAGCAACATCGGCTCCGCCAAGATCGGCTTCAAACTTGGCGAGGAAAGACTGTCGAACTATCTTCGCAACTTCGGTTTCGGCGGACGTACAGGAATCGACCTGCCGGGAGAATCATCCGGCTACATCAAGCGCAACTGGTATGGAATCGACCTGGCCACGATTTCCTTTGGACAGGGTGTTTCCCTGTCGGCCATCCAGCTGGTCACCGCGGTGTCGGCGATCGCCAACGGCGGAACGCTGATGAAGCCTTATCTGGTCGAGCGGATTCTGGATGACAGCGGCAAGGAAGTCCAGCGCTTCGAGCCGCAGATAGTGCGAAGGGTCATATCTCCCGAAACCGCCCAGAAAGTATCCAGAATGATGGAGACCGTCACCGGCGAAGGGGGCACCGGCACCAAGGCGGCGGTGGATGGCTACCGCGTAGCCGGCAAGACCGGCACCGCACAGAAGGTTGACCCGGTCACACACACCTATTCACCATCAAAGCGCATCGGCTCCTTTGTCGGTTTCGTTCCCGCCGACAAACCGAAATTGACGATCGCGGTGATCATCGACGAGCCGCAGGGCATCAAATATGGCGGAGTGGTGGCGGCCCCGGCTTTCAAGGCAATAGCACAGAACACGCTGGCATACCTGAAGATAACCCCCAACATGCCGACCGCCAAGACACCGAAAAAGGATGAAGAGACGGATGAGAGCGAAACCGGGCCCGAGCCGGATGCCGACGGCTATATCGAGGATCCGGCAAACGCAGGGGCGGTCATGCCGAACTTCAGGGGCATGAGCATGCGCAATGTACTGCAGGTAATGGAAAAACGCGGCATCAACATCCGCCTGATCGGCAGCGGCAAGGCAATCGAACAGAGTCCGCCGCCCGGACATGCCATCGGCGGAACCGGCGAAGTGTGGATCAAGTTCACACCTTCCGCTTAGCGAGGAACTCATGACACTGCAGCAATTACTGGAAAATCTTCCGGACATCGAAATACATGGGGACACGTCCGTCAACATCGGCACACTGACCTGCGACTCGCGCAAAGCCGGAGCCGGCACGCTTTTTTTCGCGCTACCCGGCACGGCGGCGGATGGGCACAGTTATATTGCAAAGGCGGTAACAGCCGGAGCAACGGCGGTTGTCCTTGAAAAGGACCAATTCGCGCCTGACGGCATACCCTGGATCAAGGTCAGGGACGGACGTGCGGCGATGGGGCTGATTTCATCGCGCTTCAATGGCGATCCCACCGCATGCAGGCCGCTGATCGGCATCACCGGCACCAACGGCAAGACCACCACCACCTATCTGATCGAAGCCATCCTGGCAGCGGCCGGGATTCCGGCGGCGGTGCTCGGCACGATCAGCTACCGTTTCGGCGACAGAACCATCGCAGCCTCCCACACCACGCCCGAATCCACGGAACTGCAGAGCGCCTTCCGCCAGTTGGGCGAAGCCGGCGCAAAGGCCTTCGTAATGGAGGTTTCATCTCACGCGCTGGAACAGAAACGGGTTGACGGCTGCCACTTCGATGTCGGTGTCTTCAGCAACCTGACCCGCGACCACCTGGATTACCATGGCACGATGGAAAGCTACCTGGGGGCCAAGCAGCGGCTCTTCAGCGAACTGCTACGCCCTTCTGCCGAGAAGCCGCTCCGGCGCGCCGCGGTAAACATGGACGATCCATACGGCTCCGCCATCGCCGCGTGCAGCAGCTGCCCTGTCATCACCTACGGAATCCGGGGCGAGTGCGATGTGCGGCCGGTCGATACGATCTCATCGGTAAACGGCATCAGCGGCACACTGGTGACGCCCAAGGGGAGTTTCCGGTTTTCATCGAAGCTGCTGGGAAGCTTCAACCTCTCCAACATCCTGGCGGCCGCCACTGCCGGAATCGGATTGGACCTGCCGCTGGAGGCGATCAAAAGCGGGATCGAAAACCACACCACCGTTCCGGGGCGCATGGAAAGGGTTGAAAACCTGCACGGCGTAACCTGCCTGGTGGATTACGCCCATACCGGCGACGCCTTGGAGAACGTGCTTTCAACCCTGAAGGAGATCGCAACCGCAAGGATCATCACCGTTTTTGGCTGCGGAGGCGACCGCGACAACGGCAAGCGTCCGATCATGGGGCGCATAGCGGCCGACATGTCGGATCTGGCGATCGTCACCTCTGACAACCCCCGCACCGAGCAGCCCGCCACAATTCTGAGCCAGATCAGGGCCGGAATACTTGAACTTCCCCCTCGCCCTCAGGGAGAGGGTTGGGGTGAGGGTGGAGTTCGGGAGTACAGCCTGGATGAGCTTGCCGGCGGTTTCCCGGAAAAGGGATTCGTCATGCAGGAAAACCGCCGCGAGGCAATTCTCCTGGCGGTCCGACTGGCAAAGGCCGGCGATATCATCCTACTGGCCGGCAAGGGGCACGAGGATTACCAGATCATCGGTACGACCAAGCAGCATTTCGATGACCGGGAAGAGGCGGCAAAAGCCTTTGCGGAGAAGACGGATTAATGTTCACCATCGCTGAAATAGCAGCTGCAACCAACGGGCGCGTCATCGGTCCCGCCACAGGCGGTGTGGATGGTGTTTCCACCGACTCCCGTACAGTTGCGCCGGGACAACTGTTTGTTCCGCTGCGCGGCGAACATTTTGACGGACACACCTTTCTGGCCGATGCGGCCGCCAGGGGTGTCACCGTTCTGCTGGCCGAGGAGCAGTGGCTGAAATCCCATGTGATCCCGGAAGCGGTCACCTGTATCGCGGTAAAAAACACACTGCGGGCGCTGGGCGACCTGGCGGCTTCCTGGCGACTGCGCTTCGAAATCCCGGTGATCGGCGTTACCGGCAGTAACGGCAAAACCACGGTCAAGGAGATGCTGGCCACGATTCTCGAACAGAGCGGCGCCGGGCTCAAGACATCCGGCAACCTCAACAACCTGATCGGGCTGCCGCGGATGATGTTCCAGCTACGTCCCGAACACCGCTGGGCGGTGCTGGAAATGGGCATGAGCGAACCGGGCGAAATCGACCGCCTGGCCGAGATCACCCGCCCACAGGTAGGGGTCGTGCTGAACGCGCTGCCGGCCCACCTGCAGAGCATGGGAACGGTGGAAGCGGTGGCCGCCGCCAAGGGAGAGCTTTTAAACCGCATCAGCGACAACGGGCTGGCGGTGGTCAACGCCGACGACCCTCGCGTCGCCTCCCTGCATCAGAACCCTTCGGCGCGCAGAATCAGTTTCGGCATCAACCGGGGTGAAGTACGGGCCAAAGACATCGAGATCTTGGGACTGGCGGGACAACGTTTTCTGCTGGTTACGCCGAAAGGCGAAACCACGATTCACCTTAAAGCATGCGGACGCCACAACATCTACAATGCACTGGCAGCAGCTGCAGCACTGCTGGACAAGGTTGAGCTGGGCGTGATCGCGGCCGGCCTCGAAGCCTTCACCCCCTACAAGGGGCGCTTCCAAGCCGAGCAACTGGACGGGATTACAATCATCGACGACAGCTACAACTCCAATCCGGCTTCGGTCAAGGCCGCGCTGGAAACCTTGTCACAGGTTGCCGCGGCCGGCCATCGCATAGCGGTACTGGGAGACATGCTGGAACTTGGCGAATATGAGATCGAAGCACATCTGACTGTCGGCGCGCTCGCCGCAAGCAATGCCGATCGGCTCTACCTGCTGGGCGAACTCATGACAAAGCATGCCGCCGAAAGCGCCAGACTGGCCGGTATGCCGGCGGAAGCGGTTTCCTGCTGCACGGATCATGAGCAGATCGCGCACGAGCTGTACGGTTCCCTGCGGGAAAATGACGTAATACTGGTCAAGGGATCGCGCGGCATGACAATGGAGCGGGTCGCGACAGAACTGAAGAAACTGATGCAGCACGGCAAAGAGGAATAGCGATGCTTTACCACCTTTTTTATCCGCTGGCGGCCAATGTCAAATTATTCAACATATTCAAATATTTGACATTTCGCACGATCTACGCGATGATCACGGCGCTCTTGGTCTGCTTTGTGATCGGACCCTGGATCATCCGCAAGCTCGAATCTTTGCAGGCCCGCCAGGTAATCCGCACCGACGGGCCGGAATCGCACCTGCAGAAGCAGGGAACCCCGACCATGGGCGGAGTCATGATCCTGGCGGCGATCATCATCCCGACCCTGCTGTGGGCAGACCTGACCAACCATTATATCTGGATCACGCTTTTCATCACCATCGGTTACGGCCTGATCGGGTTCGTCGATGATTACAAGAAGGTTGTCGAGAAAAATCCCAAGGGTCTTTCTCCACGGCAGAAGATGTTCTGGCAGGTTTTGCTGGCCGGCTCGGTTTCGGTTTTCCTGTTCCTGAAACCGGGCTTCAACGAGCAGCTCTTTTTCCCGTTCTTCAAGAACTTCCATCCCGATCTCTGGATCTGGTTCATCCCCTTTGCAACGCTGGTGATCGTCGGCTCCAGCAACGCGGTCAACCTGACCGACGGACTGGATGGACTGGCCATCGGGCCGGTGGCGATCAACGCCGCCACCTACATGCTCTTCGCCTACGTTGCCGGACACGCCACACTGTCGGCCTACCTGCAGGTGCCACGTGTCGTCGGCGCCGGGGAACTGGCGGTGCTCTGTGGAGCGATGGTGGGTGCCGGACTCGGTTTCCTCTGGTACAACTCCTATCCGGCCGAGGTCTTCATGGGAGATGTGGGATCGCTCTCGCTGGGCGGCGCACTGGGAACGATCGCGGTTCTGACCAAGCAGGAACTCTTGCTGGTGATCGTCGGCGGAGTATTCGTGGTCGAGGCGCTGTCGGTCATTTTCCAGGTCGGGTCGTACAAGTATCGCGGCAAGCGCATCTTCCGCATGGCGCCGATCCATCACCACTTCGAATTGAAGGGGGTGGCCGAGCCCAAGATCATAGTACGCTTCTGGATCATCACGATTATTTTGGCCCTGGTGGCTATTTCGACACTTAAAATGCGATAAGGTCTATTCATGGAATTGAAAAACAAAAAGATCCTGGTCGTGGGCCTCGCCAAAACCGGCGTGGCCTGCGCCCGTTTTCTGGCCTCGAAAGGCGCCCGGGTGACGGTCACAGACCTGCGCAACGAAACCCAGCTGGCCGGGCCGCTGGCTGAGCTGGCCGGCTTCGAAATAGAGCGGGAACTGGAACGCCATGACCAGGCAACCTTTCTGGCCAGTGACCTGATCGTGGTTTCTCCCGGAGTGGCCATGGATCTTCCGCAACTGCTGGCGGCGCAAAAAGCAGGAATAGAGATCATCAGCGAGATCGAACTGGCGGCACACTTCATCGATGTGCCGCTGGCGGCGATCACCGGGACCAACGGCAAGACCACCACCACCACGCTTCTGGGGGCGATCTTCAAGCACAACGGCTACCACACCTTTGTCGGCGGCAACATCGGCAATCCGCTGATCGAGATGGCTGAGTCACATCAGATCGTCGATCAGGTGGTGGCCGAGATCAGCTCGTTCCAGCTGGAATGGATCAACTCGTTCCGCCCGACCGTGGCGGCGCTGCTGAACCTGAGCGAGGATCATCTGGATCGCTATCCGAGCTACCGGGATTACATCAACGCCAAGCTGCGCATTTTCGAGAATCAGACCAAAGACGACTTCGCGGTGCTGAACCGCGATGACGAGCTGGTCTGGGAGCAGGCCGGGAAACTGGCGGCACGGGTATTCCCCTTCAGCCGGACAGTGGAACTGGAAGAGGGCATCTTCTACCGGGACGGGGTGATCACCTACCGCCACGACGGCCACGAGGAATGCTTCCCGACAGCGGCGATCAGGTTGCAAGGAGTGCACAACCAGGAAAACATCATGGCGGCCATGGCCTGCGCGTTGCTTTTGGGCTGCCGCCCCGACGAAACCTTCGAAACCGTGCTCTGCTTCGAGGCGCTGCACCATCGCATGGAATTCGTACGCGAGGTACGGGGCGTGCGCTATTACGAGGACAGCAAGGCCACCAACGTGGGCAGCGTACAAAAAGCGCTGGAGAGCTTCGAAGAAATCACGCTGATCGCCGGCGGCAAGGACAAGGGCGGTTCCTACGAACCGCTGGCAGGCATGGTCAAGGAACGGGTCCGGCATCTGATCCTGATCGGCGAAGCCGCCGGGCGAATGCAGGCAGAGCTGGGCGGCCTGACCGACACGCGCCGGGCTGCCACCCTGGAAGAGGCTGTGCAGCTAGCGGCCGAAATCACGGATGCCGGGGGAACAGTGCTGATGTCTCCGGCCTGTTCAAGCTTCGACATGTTCCGGGATTATGAGGAACGCGCCCAGCGATTCATCGCGGCGGTAAAGGCCTTGTAGGGGCAATCCTTGTGATTGCCGAAAAGCGGGCGAAACATTGTAGGGGCAATCCTTGTGATTGCCCAAAAACGGGCGAATACGAGATGCGCCCCTACGGAAGCTTATGAAACTGATGTTTAAAAAACTGGAAGAGTATGATCTGGTCATAATGATGATGGCAATCGCGCTGACCTGTTTCGGCGTGGTGATGGTCTATTCGGCCTCGTCGGTGATGGCCGCCAAGCGCTTTCACGACGGCTTTTTCTTTCTCAAGCGCCAGGGGCTGTTCGCGCTGGTCGGCTTTGCTGTTATGCTGGGCGTGATGCGGGTCAACTACCAGTTCTGGCGCAAGCTGGCCGTCCCGATTCTGCTGGGGTGCCTGGTTCTGCTGGTGATGGTGCTGATTCCGGGCATCGGTGGCAGTGCCGGAGGCGCCTCGCGCTGGATCAGGCTGCCCGGCTTCAACCTGCAGCCTTCCGAGATAGCCAAGATCGCGCTGATCATGTACATGGCCTACTCGCTGGACAGGAAACAGGACAAGATCAAACAGCTCGGAGCCGGATTCGTTTCCTACATGCTGATCCTGCTGGTGCTTTTGGGACTCCTGCTCAAGCAGCCTGACATGGGCGCGGCACTGACCCTGGCCGCCGTAGCAATGATCATGCTATTCGCCGCCGGTACGCGCCTGGTGTACATCATCTCGATCTTTCTGATGTCGATGCCGTTTCTGTACTTTCTGGTGATGAACGTGGCCTACCGCAAGCGGCGCATCATGGCTTTCCTGGACCCGTGGCAGGACCCCCAGAACAGCGGATTCCAGATCATCCAGTCCTGGCTGGCGCTCGGCACCGGCGGAGTTTTCGGCCAGGGGTTGGGCGAGGGTAAACAGAAACTCTTCTATCTACCGGAAGCCCATACCGACTTCATTCTGTCGGTGGTGGGCGAAGAGCTTGGTTTTCTGGGCGTGATCGTGATCATCGGCATGTTTTTCCTGCTGGTACAACGCTCGATGCGCATAGCCGTAGCGGCGCCCGATGCCTTCGGCCGTTTTCTGGCGCTGGGGATAGCGGTGCTGTTCGGCATCGAGGCCACCGTCAACATGGGGGTCGTCACCGGCATGCTTCCCACCAAGGGACTGGCGCTGCCATTCATCAGTTACGGCGGAAGTTCATTGATAATCAGCCTGATTGCAGTAGGCATACTCTTAAACATTTCATCGGGACTGAAGATTTCCTCCATCAGCCTGAAGGAGGAAAAATGAAACTGGTCATTGCGGGAGGCGGCACGGGTGGACACCTGTTCCCCGGCATAGCGGTAGCGGAAGAGTTTTTGGTGCGTGATCCGGCCAACGAGGTTCTTTTTGTCGGAACCGAACGGGGCATCGAGGCTCGTGCGGTGCCTGCCGCCGGCTACAGGCTGGAGTTGATCTCCGCGGCCGGCATCCGCGGCAAGCACGGCTTGACCCAGTTTGCCGGCATCGCCAAGATGATCTATGGCTATGCCCAGTCACGCAAGGTACTGAAGGCGTTTCGCCCCGACCTGGTGCTGGGTGTCGGCGGTTATGCCTCGCTGCCGATGGTGCTTGCGGCTCGCGGCATGCGCATTCCGCGTTTCATCCATGAACAGAACGCGATACCGGGACAGACCAACCAACTGCTGTCCAGGTTCGCGGACAAGGTATTCATCACACTGGAGGAATCTGCCAAATATTTCCCCAAAGATTCGACACTGCTGACCGGCAATCCGCTGCGACGACAGATTCTGGACATGGTGGAGTCGCTGAATTCAAATGCAGCCGGTGACGAATCCGCCTGTCAGAGCAGTCCGCGGGAGTTACACCTGTTCATCTTCGGCGGCAGTCAGGGCGCGCACGCGATCAACATGGCCATGGTCGAAGCGCTGCCGTTGCTTAAGGAGAGCCGGGGCAAACTTGTAATCACCCACCAGACCGGCGAAAAGGATTGTGAAGAGGTTGCCGGCGCCTACCGCGCGGCCGGAATTGACGCCAGGGTGACACCATTTATCAGCGACATGGCCTCGGAATACTCCAAAGCCGACCTGATCATCTGCCGGGCCGGCGCCACTACGATCGCCGAAGTAACCGCCTGCGGCAAGGCCTGCCTGTTCATACCGTTTCCGCATGCGGTAGACGACCACCAGCGCAAAAACGCCGAAGCGCTGTTGAAGAAAGATGCCTGCTTCATGCTGCTGGAACAGGAGCTGACCGGCAAACGGCTGGCGGAGACTATCACCGAACTGGCCGCAGACTCCGGCAAGGTCAAACGCACCGCCGAACTGGCCTTCGGCATGGCGCGACTGGATGCGGCCAGCATTATTGTGGATCAAATGCTTGAAAGACAAATAGCACCATAGCAAGTTGAAACAGTCAACTGTCAGAACTAGTTTTAACATTTATCCGTTCTCGATGAGTGCGGCCTTCCGTGGTGAAAGGACTGAACAATGTACGGGAAAATAGAGAAGATTCACTTCGTGGGCATCGGCGGTATCGGCATGAGCGGCATTGCCGAGGTGCTGCTCAACCTGGGCTACAAGGTATCCGGTTCCGACCTGCGCGCCTCCGACACAACCGAGAGACTGGCCGGACTGGGCGCGGAAATAGCCATCGGGCACAGTGCCGACAACCTCGGTAATGTTGACGTGGTGGTGATCTCCTCGGCGGTGCATGACGACAACCCGGAAGTGATCGAGGCCAAACGGCTGCATGTGCCGGTTATCCCGCGCGCCGAGATGCTGGCCGAGCTGATGCGCATGAAGTACGGGATCGCAATTGCCGGCACCCATGGCAAGACCACCACCACCTCGATGGCCGCATCGATCCTGGGGCATGCCGGCATCGACCCGACCATCGTGATCGGCGGCAAACTGAACGCGATCGGCACCAACGCCCAACTGGGACAGGGCAAGTTCCTGGTGGCCGAGGCGGACGAATCGGACGGCTCCTTCCTGGTGCTGTCACCAACGATTGCCGTGGTCACCAATATCGACGCTGACCACCTGGACCACTACCTGGGCGGCATCGAAGAGATCAAGGACACCTTTGTGGAATTCATCAACAAGGTGCCGTTCTACGGACTGGCGATTCTCTGCCTGGATGACAAAAACATCAGGGAAATCCTGCCGCGTATCAAGAAGCGCTACATGACCTATGGCCTCTCTTCCCAGGCCGATATCCGTGCGACCCATGTCAAACATGACGGTTTTCAGACATCATTCGTGGCCCACTACAAGGGTTACCGACTGGGAGAGGTTTCCTTCCCGATGCCGGGGCCGCATAACGTTCTGAATGCCATGGCCTGCATCGCCTTGGCGCTGGAACTGGACGTCCCGTTCGGCGCAATCCAGGAAGGATTTGCCAAATTCGGCGGTGTCGGGCGACGCTTTACCGTCAAGGGCGAACCCAAGGGGATCATGGTCGTAGATGACTATGGCCACCATCCGGCCGAGATCAGGGCCACACTGGCAGCGGCACGCCAGGGTTGGCCGGAGCGCCGCATCGTGGCGGCCTTTCAGCCGCACCGCTACACTCGCACCCACGAACTTTTCGACGAGTTTGTCACCGCTTTCTACGATGCCGACGTACTGGTTCTGACCGATGTCTACGCGGCCGGAGAACAGCCGATAGCCGGGGCAACCGCCGAGCGGCTGGCAGCCGAAGTGCTGCGCCACGGCCAGAAGGACGTAACCTGTATCGCCAACCGCGAACTGATCCCGGAGCATCTGGCCGGCATTGTCAAGGAGGGCGACATCGTGATTACTCTGGGGGCCGGGAACATCTGGCAACAGGGCGAAGCGCTGGTGAAGCTGTTGGAGGCACGCAACTGAAAATGTCCGAAGGAGTGATACGTGGCCGGCTGCTGTACGACGAGCCGATGAGCCTGCACACCTCGCTCAAGGTGGGTGGTCCGGCCGACCTGTACGCCGTGCCGGAGGACTCCGCCGACCTGCAGGCCCTGTTGAAATGGCTGAGCGCTGAAGGCATTCCCTGGCTGGCCATCGGCCGTGGCTACAACCTGCTGGTACGGGACAAGGGCATCCGCGGCGCGGTGATATCTCTGGAACGCTTCAACCGCATCGAAGTCGTCAGCGATGGGGACTATCCCCCACTTGCGACCGGAGCCTACGTCAGGGCCGGTGCTGGAGCCGAGAACCTGTCCCTTGTCCGCTTCGCCCAGGAGCGGGGACTGGGAGGGATCGGATTCATCTCCGGAATTCCCGGCACGGTCGGCGGGGCGATCAGGATGAACGCCGGCGCCTACGGCCAGGGCATCCTTGAGCATACGCAGTGCCTGACACTGCTGCGTGACGGGATAGTACGCGAGTTTTGCATCAACGAACTGGATTACGGCTATCGCCATCTCGGCCTGGAAGCCGGTGATATAGTGCTGGAGGCTCTTTTCAGGCTGGAGGCGCGCGAAGCGGATCAAACCGAAGACGAGATCCGCAAGGATCTGGAGCTGCGCAGATCAAAACACAACGTGGGCCTGCCAAGCGCCGGTTCATTTTTCAAGAACCCTTCCGGGCAGGCGGCCTGGAAGCTGATCGATGCCGCCGGAATGCGTGGAACCCGCGTGGGCGGGGCAATGGTTTCCGAAGTGCACGGCAACTTCCTGGTCAATGCCGGCGGAGCCAGCGCGGATGATTTTTTGCGGCTGTCGGCAATGGTAAAAAATGCGGTTTTCCGAATATCCGGCGTGACACTACAGGAAGAAGTGCGTATAGTGGGCGATGAATAACGGGCTGGAGTAGCCATGGGCAATC
>MGZK01000014.1 GCA_001802125.1 Geobacteraceae bacterium GWC2_55_20 | reverse complement strand
CACGCTGCCTGCTGCCGGTGTGTATGCGAATGTTCCCGGCACGCTGGCGGTGGCATTCAACTGTGTTGCTGAAAGAGCCGTGCCGTAGGTAATCGTGGCGGGAGTGTTCCATGTGACGGTCGGCACGGTCTGGCCGGTGACGGTCAGCGTTCCGTTGACAAATGAGAAGCTGTAGTTGGCTGCAGCCAGCGTGCCGGTTGTAACGGTGATCGGATAGGAACCAACCGGGCTGTTGGTGACAGCAGTTGTGCTAAGCGTCGGTGTGCCGGAAAGTACCGCTGTGGTTTCAGTGTTGACAAAACCTGTAATGGTATAGGTCAGTGTCGGATTTACGGTATTAACCATTTTGCTGAGGTTATTGGCGGTGACGGACAGTGCAGCCTTGTTGACAACCAGGTTGACCGAAGTTGTCGCGGTTGAATAATTGACTGTATCGGTTGGAGTGAAAATAACCGAAAGAGTCTGTATTCCGGCAGCAAGGACGTCGCCAGGCGCCACGTTGTATGCAAAAGTTCCCGGCACGCTGGCGGTGGCGTTCAACTGAGTCGCGGAAAGCGGCGTGCCATAGGTGATTGCGGTGGGAGTGGCCCAGGTGATGGTCGGGGTCGCCTGGTTGACCGTCAGATTGACCATGGAATTTGCGGCAGTATAAGCGACGGTATCAGTCGGGGTAAAGGTTACGGAAAGCGCTTGTGTCCCTGCGCTCAAAATGGTGCCCAAGGCCGGGGTGTAGTCGAATGTCCCAGGAATCGAGGCAGCTGTTACCGGGTCGCTGGCGGTGGCGTTGAGTTGGGTTGAGGAAAGCGCGGTCCCGTAGGTAATGGCGGCCGGTGTTGCCCATGTGATGACCGGGGTGGCGCCGCCAGCGGGGATGGTTATGTCGGTGTATGAACCGACCTGGGCTGATACATTTCCTGCCGCATCCTTGGCCCAGACATACAGCCATTTTGTCGTGAGAACACCGGGGACAAGACCACTGAATGTATAATCGATGGGCGTTGCTGTGCTGAAGCTGGTGGATGGTGTGACCGCGACCCAGCCCGCATCATCGGCAAGCGGCGGAGTTTCTGATTCATTCAGCAGATAGCCGGTAACCCCGACCGCGTCAGTTGCCGTGAATGAGATACTGACCGTTGCGCTGGTGGATGGAGAAAGCGGGGGGGTGTTGATGGTTACAGCCGGAGGGAAAGAATCTGCCACCTGGTTGCTGATGGTTGTTGTGCCGTCGAAATTAGTGGTTATGGTGGCCACCGCCACGCCGATTTTTTCCGAAGCAACCGTGGTCAGGGCGTTATCCCAGAAGTAGAGAGTCTGGGTCACGGAACCGCTGCCGTTGGTGATCAGGCCGGCTATACTGGCTTCAGTGTTAAGTCGTGACACGGCCGCAATGGAGTTTGCCAAATTACCCTGAGTTGCGGATAGCTTGTTTTTGAAGGAGTTTATAGCTGAGGCCGCTCCGGTATAGGTGTCGCCAATGGCAAAACCATTGTACCAGCTATACATATATGTTGTACCACTCTTGAGCGAGGTCAGGCCAAGACTTGTACCAATGATTGTAGAAGGTGTGGTAGTGCTGCCGGTCGCCCAAAGATCGCTCATGCCGGTGGTGCGGTCAAGCGCGAAATAGACTGAGTATCCTGTTGAGAGTGAACCGAATGAACCGGGGAAGGTGCTGCTGGGAGTCGCTAGAATGTCCTTGACCAAACCAAGGTCGGTGGCAATTTCATCACCAGCGCGGTCGTAATAGATTCGGATCAGATGTAGATCGGCGAATTCAGCCAGCGCATTACCGGACAGAGCCAGAATCAGCATGGCAGCGGTAATGAAGGTTACAAGTTTTTTTATCATTGATAGCTCCTTAAATTGTTTTATTCCGGCTTAATTATATATTTTATTGGGAGATTCTATTCCATCACCAGACGCAGCCCGAACAGGTCGCCGCGCACGATGGGCGCAACATAATCACGGTAGGATGCACGTTGGAATCCCCGTATCGAGCTTGCCGCTCCCCCGCGCATGATGCGGTTGACACCGAACGGGTCTCCCTTGGGATTGCCGCGCGGGCTCTGCTTATAGTAATCCCGGTCGTAGCGGTCGGCGCACCACTCCCAGACATTTCCGCTCATGTCGTATAACCCGAGGTTGTTTGGCTTTCTGGTTCCCACCTGATGCGCTTTCATTCCGGAGTTGTCGGCATACCAGGCGTATTCGCCCAGGCTTTCTGCTGTGTCGGCGCCGGAAAAGCGCTGTTTGGCGCCTCCGCCACGGGCCGCATACTCCCACTCAGCCTCGGTCGGCAAGCGCCATTTTCGACTGTCAATTTCATTCAGGCGGCGGATAAACTCCTGGGCATCATTCCAGCTCACGTTATCCACCGGGAATTGTCCGCTGCTCTTGTTTCCGGAATGGGCGCCGCCCATAACCAGCTGCCATTGTTCCCTGGTAACTTCATACTTACCGATATGGAAGTCGTCGAGACATACTTCGTGGACCGGCTTTTCGTCCAGTCCGCCGTCGCCGAAGTTGTCGCCCATCCCGAAGCAGCCGCCTTTAACGGCAACAACCGGAATTTCCGGAAGTATGCCGGCTGACATACACTGAAACGGGAGAACAAGTGACAGACTCCCGATTAAAAAGAGCAGAATAATTCCGATCCGGAGTGTCATTCAGCGCACTTGAACAATTTCCGTTTTCGCAGCGGCACCAGAGCCGCAAGACCGGAACCCAGCAGAACTAACGCAGCGGGAAGCGGAACAGGGCTCGGTTCGACAGTTGGGATCTGTGGTCCCCCGGTTACCTGTGATGTCGATGCTGCCCGGTAGGCCTGGCCGGATGAAGAGGGTGAAATCCCGGCAGCTACCGCGCCCAGCGACTCCTGGGGCAGATGGACAGATGAAGTGCGCGCCGCAGGCGCTGCCGCATTTCCGGTATCCGCGCCTGACCCGGCAAGCCTGCCGGCGGCTGAATTTGATTGGGCAGAGAACGTTCGTTCACCACCCAGAATCGTATAGTAGGAACTCATGGGTGTGCCGGCGCTGGTGAAGGAAGAGAGCTGCCGGCTGGGAAGCACATTCAGGTTGTCCGTTCCAGTCGAAGAAATGTCGCCTGGCGTAAGGCCGGAGAACTGATTGAGCAGACTGTCTATGCTGATCCGCGCGCCGTTCAGGTCTCCAGCTCCTGACGGATCGACAAGCGCGGCCGCTGCCGGACCGGAAAGGCTGACAGCCAGCGGGATTGCCGCGATAATGATTTTTATCCGGTTCATTTGAATATCTCCTTGCATGAAACGTACATGGCTGATGCAGGCATAATTGACGCCGGTATACTATAGCATTCCAAGGTTACAAACGTAGGGCATCCAGGTAAACAGTAAGCAAACTTTTATGTGGCTGGTTTTCGGATGGAAACCTGCTGTTCGGCACACAGCAAATAAATGCATTTCCGACCGGCAAAAAGTTTTACAGTCGTAACTCCACTGTAAAATCGGTGTGCTATAGTGCAAAATCATCGATATGAAAACATCTCCCCGGAGTCGGGCAGATATGAAAAAAAGCGCAACAACCGGAGGGGCAGACATGAACAGAACAGAATCATTATCCGGTCAATCTCTGACTGTCCGGATTTGCCTGGCACTACTAACCTGTTTGCTGTTCTGCCCGGTTGAAACCATTGCAGCGCCGCTCATTTCGGCCTTTTCCAACTCTCAGGGTTCGTTTTCCATACAGGCCGGTAATCTGAACAGGATGGTCTGGGCTGAAATCCGCATTAACTATCAGAGCGAAGACTCTACTCTGCCTCTAGTGACCGGGACATTCCATGATCGAAAAACAACCCGGTTGAGCACAACGACAAGTGAACCGGGTTTGCTTGTGATCCAGATTGAGATAGATAAAAAAAGGCCCATGAGTGGTAACGTGCCGTTGGCAATCGCCAGAATCCCCGGCAGCATCACATCGCTCTCGGCTCTCCTGCGTTATGAAAACGGCACCACCGAGGTTCCCGGTGTATCGATCACAAACCCCACCAAAGATCAGTTGAACGACGTGGCCGCAGAGAAAGCCAAAAACGAACAGGTTGACAAAGGCGGTTCGACCGGTAAGAGCGAGACGGATGTCGCATCGGGTGCAAGCGGCAATATTCTTACGGAGCAGACCGCCGCGATTTCCCCGTCTTCATCACAGCCGGAACGGATCAATGTGCCCACTGACGGGGCTGTTGTCGCACAACCATCCGCTGCCGAGTCCGCGAACAACGGCGCTGAACCTTCAACGGATGCGGAAGAATTGCCGTTCTCGCTGATTTTCACCAGACGCGAAGGGCTGTTTGAGCGTTTCTGCAAAATAAATGGCAAACGATCGGATGATGCGCTGGCCGGGTTGTTGTCGGGTAAAGATGACGATTTTGTGCAGGAACCGCCCCTGTTGTTATCCGATGGAACCACCGTGGCAAAATTGACATTCCGGGCGCTTGGTCAGAGTAAACATGCGCCGCAGTTTTTCATCTCCGGCGGTCGTTGCGTCCATTTGAAGGCAGCGGAAAATGGTGTCTGGATACTTGAGATTATGCCGGAAACCGGCGCGCTGATCGCTTCGGTCACGCTTCTGTCCGGCCGGGAGGCGATCGAGTACCCCCTGGCAGTGGTTCCTTCCCTGGAGTTGTTCGATGCTGGTTCGGCCGGGCCCGAACAGACCGAGTTTGTCAGGAATGCCAACCGTTACATCCTCTCAACCGTAACCAAGAATAATCCAAAGTAAAAATACCCAACCTGTTCAACTTCCCGCCTTGAGTATCTCCCTGCTATCGCACAAGTTCATTTGCTGGAGCAGATTGTCCTGGAAAAAGCGTTCATCGGCGGTTAACTAAAGCATTCCCTCCCCCTTGGCGGGGGAGGGTTAGGGTGGGGGGGAAGTTGCCATGAAATACCCAAATTTGCTACTTCACCCATCCCCTGCCCCCCTCCCGTCACCAATAGTAGGTGCCTCCAGGCAAGGGAGGAGGAAAATATTTCTGAATTCAACTTGAGTTTTGCAGATAACCAGAAATACCAATTAAAAAAACCGGACCCCGTTTCCGGGGCCCGGCGAAGTGATGAAATTGAAAGATAAGTTTAAGGCAGCATCGGAATTGAAGCGCCAGTGAAGCCAGGGTAACCATTGTCGGCAGCTCTGTTATACTTCATCTCGCCCACGGCGGCCCAGTAATTGACCTTGGAAGACGGAACATTGGCCGGATCCTGAGCAAACTCAACCAGGTTGGCTGCAAGGGCGTTTACATTGTATGCTACCGGCAATACTGCGGAACCTGTGTTTAGAGGGTTGGTGTAGAGCCAGGCGTTGGTGTAGAAGTCGTACAGGCCGTTGCGGATGGAGGTGCGAGTCGGGTAGAAGCCGTTGTACTTGAGCTGCTTGACGTTCTGGCTTACGTTTGCCAGGCCAATGGCCTGATCAGCGTCGGCATAACCGATTGTGCCGGCCAGTGAACCGTTTGGAATGGCTGTTGAGGCGCCGTTGATACATTTCATCATGTCTGACGAACCCTGGTTGAACCAGATCTGTCCCGGGACTTCTTCCGCGACGATATTAGCGCCCCATCCAGAGTTCATTACGGTCAGGTCAAAAGCGGAGTGGGTGCCGGAGCCGGCGTGACGCAGGCAGGCAACAGCCGGTTGGGCGGTGAAATATGCGCCCAGGTCGGACCAGTCAGGAACGTAGCCGGAGAAGATCAAAGTGGCTTCTTCACGGGAGATGTTGGTGATGGTGCTGGCTGCGCCGCAGACGCCGTCTGTTGCTGCCGGCGCTGTGTTGCATTCGGTGTTGGTTGTACAGTAGTTGCCGATCAAACCTGCGGTACAGGTCTGGGCTTTTACGTTGGAGTTAACGAAGAAGCCGAAGGGGACTACCACGGTATTGGCCGGTGTCAGGCCGGTGGTTTCGACGCCGGTGAGACTAACGCTGAAGGGGCCGCCACCCATAGGTCCGAATTTCTCGCCGCTGGAAGACTGGACGAGGGATTCGCCAGCCACGTCGGAGGTGCCGATGTGTACCTGCTTGCAGACCAACGTGGTGGTGGAAGCGAACATCAGACGCTCGCCGTTGGCAATGTTGCAGCCTGTAGCCAGGGCTGGGTCGAGAGGAGCTTTTTTGTTTACAGACAGCGGACCTTCGGCGGAAGCGATACCGGAGTAGCGGATGTCCAGATCTCGCTGGCCGCTGGTGGGGTTGACCGGCACCAGGGTGCTGGTGCAGTTTTTGGCGGAAACAAAGCCGTGTTTCTTGTTGTTGTTGACCGGAGCGGTAGCTGTGGCACAGCCCAGATTGTTCAGGGCATAGTTCTGGGCCTGGGCATTCCAGTAGTCATACTGGGCCGAAGCGCCGTAGATGTTCAGTTCGGCGGGCGCTGCCTGGGCGATACCGGCGATGGCAAGCAGGGCGGCGGTTGCAACGAGTGATCCGGTGAATTGCTTTTTCATTTGATTCTCCTTGTTTAGTTGGTTGGCAACGCTTTTTGGTATGGGCCATCGTAATTGCAAGCTGGTCTTTTCCCCCCACCGGAACACGTCTGGTGGGGGGAAAACTAATATTAAGCCTTGTTCCTGCGACGCATGCCGACCAGACCCAGCAGGCCGGAACCCATCAGGTAGAAAGCGGCCGGGATCGGAGTGGCTACTGTGGAGTTGACGGTAGTGGAACCATCGGCATTGGTGATGATGGTAGCTACGCTTACGCCAATTTTCTCAGCAGCAACCGAAGTCAAGGCATTGTCCCAGAAGTAGAGGGCCTGTGTTACTGAACCGGTCCCTGTGCTGAGCAGGTTGGAAAGGCTTGCTTCTGTGTTAAGCCGTGAAACGGAAGCAATGGAGTTCGCCAGCCAGCCCTGCGTTGCGGACAATTTTTTTGTGTACGAGTTAAGAGCTGATGCAGGACCGGTGTAATTGGTGCCGCCCTGAGTATTGTAGAGCGAATACATATATGTTGTGCCACTCTTGAGCGATGTTATACCCAAGCTTGTACCAACGATTGTAGAAGCAGTAGTAGTGCTGCCGGTGGCCCAGAGATCGCTCATGCCAGCGGTACGGTCAAGAGCAAAATAAACTGCATAGCCCGTGCTGAGCCCGTCGAAAGAACCGGCGAAGGTGGTGCTGGGCGCGGCCAGAATGTCCTTGACCTTGCCCAGATCGGTTGCGACTTCATTTCCGGCGCGATCATAATAAACACGGATCAGTTCCAAGTCGGCAAAAGCGGCGAAAGCGCTGCTGGCGGTCAGAGACATCAGTGCTGCGGCTACGAGTACGGCGAGTTTCTTTCTGAACATGGTAAATCTCCTTTTCTTTCCTTTTTGGGTAAATTGAATTGGTTATGCAGCTGCATCTCAATTTCCCCAGGCGGCCCGGCCATCCTTTTTCCCTGACAAGCAGGATAAGTGCGTTAACGAAATCATAAAATGATTTCTTGTTTACTAAAGGACCCGTCGGCTTTCCGTCACCCGGTTACCCGTGGTTTTGGCTTTATCTGAAGAGAGGGTGAAAGCTATATGCCTTCAACAGACTTCATATTTCCCATGGAGCGTGTTTGCCTTTTTCACCTCCTTCCGGCGCAAGCGCCTGAAAAAACAAAAACCCGATCCAAATCGCGGTGACCGTCGGCGGGAAAATATTCCTCGCCGTTGGCGGTCTGCGTTCGAATCGGGCTTTCTGGTACCCCGGACGATCGGTCCGGGGGCAGCAAGGTACCCTCATATTCGGTTTTGGTTAAACTACCGTTCGTCTTCCTTCAGTATCTCTTCAAATTTTTCAATCCGGCCGATTCCACCCTGGCTGAAGTTTACCTTGACGTGGCCGGTGAACTCGCCGTCAACCATGTTCTGCATGACCTCTTTCAGCTTTTCGAGCTTCTTGTGATGTTTGTCTTTCTTCTTGCCCATGTCTGATTTTCGCCTTGCCGTTAATGATGGCAGCACCATAACAGAAAATTGTTACATTCAAAGGTCAGTTTGGTGAAAGTTTTTCAAACTTTCATTTCGGTCTGTAATGGCCGGATTTCACTCGGTCAGGAGGTTGTCAGTTCGATTATTGCGACTGGCGCCACGTGCCGGAAAAGATCGCATCACACATTGGCAGGTGAACTGGCATCCAGCAAAAGCACGGTTTATGGGCTTTCAGCGGGGCATGCGTAAAAATTTATGCAATCTTTACCCTGTTGTCGCACGTTTGCAACATTACTTATGTATAGTGCCCCCGCTTGCATCTGGCAGTACAAAAACGTTCATTGTTGCGACATATAATGACATGTCAAAGCGGCTGGACGGGGCTAACAGACACGAATAGCGGCAACACAAGGAGAATTAAAACAAATGACCCCGAAGATAAATTCACTACTCACCCTGACTCTGTTGTCAGCAGCCCTGAATGGCTGTTCCGGCGCGCCGGCCGTCATCCGGACCGGCGACCGGGTGGAGTTGGGATTCAGCTGCCGCCTGCCTGGCGGTGAACTTGCGGCCACCACCAGGCCTGACAGCGCGGTCGGCGACGACCGAAGGTCCCCCTTTTACCTGCCCCGCAACGGGGCCGAGACGGTCATTTTGACTGCTGGCAAGCAAGCGGACGACCTGAAGCAGGACCGGGTTTCTTTCGAGGAAGAAATCATGAAACGGTTGGGAAGTTCGCTGTCCGGGCTCAGAGAAGGGGAACGGACAGTCCTGGAACTGCAGGCGGAGCGTTATCCGGCCGCGACGCCCAAAGATCGCTTTCTCCGGATGGCTACGGTCAGAAAGCGCCAGAAGGAGATGCGCCTTGCCCCGGAAGAGTACACTTCCCGCGCCGGCAAGGCTCCCGAGGTTGGACAACGCTTCGTGATCGATCCGCTTGTGCCCGGCAAGGTCAGCGAGGTTACCGACAAGGAGGTTGTGATTCATTTTGCTCCTGAACCGGGGAAACCGTTGTTGACACCTTTCGGGCCGGTCACGGTTCGCGAAACCCCCACTCACTATGAACTGGAGATAGCAACCGAGAAGGGCCGACCGGTGCGAACCGGCGGCATGGTTGGGCGAATCAGCGCCGTGGAGCGGGATTCCTTCGAGATCGATTACGGCCACCCGTTTGGTGGCGAAAAACTGCATTGCGATGTGAAAGTGGCATCGATTGTACCCGCGGAAAATAACAATATCGTGCCGGAATCGGTTCCGGTTGCGGCAGAAGAAAAGAATAGCGTGCCTGAACCTGCTCCAGCTCCCGAATCCGGCGGCAAAACTGATTCCCACGCAGTGAAAGTTCTCGATGAAGGCCTGGCCAGGATGTCGGCGATGCCCGGCCAGCTGGCCGGGACAGTCGCTGTTGCAAATTCCGGCGATCTGGTGACGGCAAACTACACTGTGACATTGGAAAATGGCGCCCTGGTTGCGACCACGCTGGAAAAGATTGCCCTGGACCAGGCCGTGAAGAAGGTGAAATGGTACCGCGAACCGGTCGGATATGCTCCGGTGGAACTGGTGGCCGGCAAGCAGGAACTCATACCGGGTCTGGGTGAGGCATTGGTCGGAATGAAGGCCGGAGTAAAACGCCGCATCATGTTGACGCCTGACAAGGCCTTTGGCGCGCCCGATCCCCTGAAAACGCAGAATTTCCCATGCAGCCAGACCTTTCCCAAAACAATCCGCATGCCGGCCGACGAATACGTCAAGCGTTTCTCCGCATTCCCTCAACTGAACAAAGAGGTTGAACTGATGCCCTATTTCAAATCGCGGGTGACTGAAGTGACCGAGCGTGACGTGGCATTGGAGTTCCTTGTCGCTGATGGCGAGAGTTTCAATGACAGTTTCGGAACGGTCAGCGTGGCTGTTGCCGGCGACCGGATCACGACCACCCTGAAACCTGAACTGGGCGCGCCTTTCCCGCTCAAGGACGGGTTTGGAATAGTAAGCGTTACCGACGGCGTCACCTTTACCGTGGATACAAACCACCCGCTGGCCGGCAAGACCATTGTGCTGGATGTTGAACTGGTTTCAGTGGCATCGCCGGCGACGCCGGCTGCCATCAGCTGGATCGACAATCATGATGCCGGATTGGCCAGGGCAAAACAGGATAACAAGCCGGTTTTCCTGTTGCTGGAAGCCGAGTGGTGCGGCTGGTGCAAGAAAACCGTAACCGAGACGATTCCCGATCCACGCATCATGGCTCTCAAGGACCGTTTCATATGGGTGCGGATTGATTCGGACAAGGAACAACAGTACCAAAAACAGTATGGGCAGGATGGCTTTCCGATGATGGTTCTGATGAACCCGGATGGTTCTGTACTGAAAAAGATCAATGGTTACCGCGAAGCCAGGGCGCTGAGCGAGGAGATCAAGGCGGTGCTGAATTGAGATTTGAAAGCCGCCCGGGACGAGTTGAGCGTATTGCGATATTGCTGCTGCTGGCGCTTTCAACAGGCGTTGCGCCGGTCCGCGCTGATGAAGGCGAAATTGACACCACTGAACTGGCCGCTCCTCAACCGGAAGCGCAGGGCAGGATTTCGATCAGGCGCTTCGTGATAACCGGGAACAGCCGTTTCAGCAAGGAAGAGTTGAATCAGCAGTTGCAGCGTTTTGTGGGAAGGAACAGGGCCAAGGCGGATATCGAGGCAGCCCGCGAAGCGCTGGAGATATTTTTTCGTGAGCAGGGCTATTCAGCAGCCACTGTGAAGGTTATGGAGCCGGCGCCCGGAAAATCGGTCATCGCTCTTGATGTTCAGGAAAACCTGCCGAAGCTGACGGCTGCAACCGGGCAATTGCCCAAGGACGATAAGCCTGATGAGGTTTTGGCTGCTCCCGTCATGGAAAGCCTGGATACGGAAAAAACGACACCAGCCATCGAAACGGAAAAAACCGCGCAAACCGCGCCGACGTCGGAGAAGAGTCCCAAGGCCGATGATTCCGAGTTTCTGCTGGAGGAAGAGCCAAAGGCCGAGACCGCCCTACAGAGTGAGACGTTTACCATCAAGGGTTTCATCATCGAGGGCACTTCGATCTTCACGCAGGAGGAGCTGCAGAACCAGGTCAAGCGCTTTTGCGGAAGGGGTAAAACCGCCGTGGACGTGGAAGGCGCCCGGGATGCGCTGGAACGCTTTTTCCACGGCCGGGGCTATCCGGCCATGCTGGTGAACATTCCGGCCCAATCCAGCAGCAACAGGATCTTCCGGCTGGATGTGATCGAAAACAGGATCGGGAATGTACTGGTGAGCGGCAACAAGTGGGTATCCACCGGGAGGATAATCCGGGATATCCCCTCGATACTGCCCGGCAAGGTGCTTCAGCTAAAGGAACTGCAGAATGAGATCAACGCAGCCAACCGGAATCCTGATTTCAAAGCCATTCCGGAGATGCAGCCGGGCAAGGCTCCCGAAACGATCGACATCTCATTGAAGGTGCAGGACAAACTGCCGCTGCATGGCAGCCTGGAGCTGAATAACCGTGCCAGCCACGACACAACCGCGCTCAGGCTGAATGCAGCCTTGCGCTATGACAACCTCTGGCAGAGGGATCATTCGATCTCGGTCCAGTACCAGATAGCTCCGCAGGCGCCTGAGGAAGTTCAGGTCGTATCCGGATCATACACACTGCCGATGTTCTGGAGCAGGGACGACAAGCTGGTCGTATACGGCGTCGTTTCCAACAGCAACACCAATTCTGCCGTCGGATATTCAAGCCTCGGCAAGGGAAATGTGATCGGTTCGCGGCTGATCCTCCCGCTCCAGGGAAGTGAAGGTTTCTTCCACAGCGCCGTGGCCGGTTTTGATTACAAGGAATTTTCAGAAACTGTGGGACTGGCCGGCGCTCCCGGCGTAAAAACACCGATCCGTTATTTTCCGGTCAGCGCCAGCTATAGCGCCTACATGAGGGATGCCGGCGGCATGACCTCGTTTACCAGTGGTTTTTCGGTGTTGTTTCGCGGCGCCATTACTGATGTTCGCGAAGTTGAGGACAAGCGTTACAAGGCCCGTGGCAACTCGATCGTGATGACAGCCGGTCTGGAGCGCAACCAGCAGCTGCCGGGCGGATTTTCTCTGCTGGCCAAGTTTGACGGCCAGCTTTCGGACCAGCCGCTGATCAGCAACGAACAGTACACTGCCGGCGGAGTCGAGAGCGTGCGCGGCTACCGCGAGAGCGAGGCCAGCGGCGACAACGCGGTGCATGGCGTGATCGAACTGGTTGCTCCGGAGCTGTTGAAACAGGCCAGCAAGGAGCGTTTTTCCATGACCCCCTATATTTTCTATGAAGCGGCCCATCTCTGGGTTCGCGATCCGCTGCCCGAACAGGATTCATCCGCGGATCTGCAGGGAATCGGTTTCGGACTGCGGGGAACGCTGCTGAAAGGGCTGGATTTCCAGACCGACCTGGGATTTCCGTTGCATGAAAACAGCCGTACAAAAGCCGGTGATGCGCGTCTGCATTTCAAGGTGAGGTATCAGTTTTAGTGATTAACGGCAAATCCCCCCTGACCCCCCTTTCATAAAGGGGGGAAATCAGGCTTTCCCCTTTGAAAAGGGTTGCTTTTAAAGCCTCTCTTTTGTAGTGGGAGATTTTAAAGCTTCCCCCTTTATGAAAGGGGGATTGAGGGGGATTTGATTTTGATTGTGACAAAGTAGTTATTTGGTGGAGCAAGCGAAGCTGATCTACCGGAACTCCGAAGGAATCAACGAATGAAAAAGAAAATTGCCTATAAAAATACAGCGCAGCAACCGGTCTTTCACAGGGTCTGTGCCCTTGTGCTTGTCATCACTACGACTTGCTCCCCCACGCTATCCTCCGCTGCCGGACTGTTTCCGGGGCTGATCGGAAGAACAGCGACCCCATTCGTGCCGACGGCCAATATGCTGCCGGTGCTTTTTCCCGGTTTTACACCCGATGGCGCAGCGGTTACGACGAATGGCACTACTATGACCATCACCCAGAACCAGGGGAAGGACAAGGTCGTCATCGACTGGCAGTCGTTCAACTCCGGCAGGGATACCCTGATCCGCTTTTACCAGGGCGTCGGCACGCCTGGCGCGACGGACTGGAATCCGAACAGCAACTATGCGGCCCTCAACCGGATCTATGATCTGAATCCGTCCGTGATAAACGGCAGGTTGCAAGCCGACGGCAGGGTCTACATGATCAACCGCAATGGCGTCTTTTTCGGCCCCGACTCCAAGGTGCAGGTCCAGTCGCTGGTGGCATCTACCTTCAATATCTCTGATGAAAACTTTAAAAATGGCCGTCTGATATTTAATGACGATCATTTCTCCGATCCCGACCCTAACAAACTTACTCCCATTTCTGATGACGCCGCCATCTCAAACGAAGGCGACATCACCACCCACAGCGGCGGTTCGGTCTTCTTTGTCGGCCCCAATGTGCAGAACCTCGGCAAAATCAGCGCTCCGGGCGGCAAAATCGACCTGGTGGGATTAAAAGCCGACGGCCAGGTCGAGATCAAGGAGATTCTTCAAACCAGAGGCGCGCCTAATGACGTGATTTACAGTGACATCTCCAAGGCCGGTCATGTGGCCAACATGGCTGAAGGATCGCTGCATGGAGATGATGGCGGCTGGATAGGTCTGTACGGAAGTACCGTCCGCAACGATGGCCTGATCCGGGCGGTGACCACCCGCAGGCAGAACGGGGTCGTCTACCTGTCCGCCAGGGATCTGGTGGCCACCGGGCAGGGGAGCGATACCGATGTGGAGGTCAGTGAATCAGCCGAAGCCATGGGACGGAATGCGCTTGCCTTCACTCCCGGCAACGTCACTTTTTCCGGTTTGTTTCAAAAAGGCGCCGGCGAAGCGGCCGCTCCGATATCGACCACCCTGGCCCGCATCGATCACGAAGGAAGCATCACGGCCCATTCCGGAAATGTGACCATGGAGGCTGTCGAACGGGTTTTTCTGGGGGAGAAGAGCAACATCGACGTCTCCGGTCTCAGCATTGAGCGCTCTATGGCGGACCAGTTCATCGAGGCGCAGCTCAACAGCCTGTATCTGCGGGACGACTACGGACAGAAACAGGGCGACCTCCTGCCGGGGAGCACGGTGACGATTGATGTGCTGGAAGGCTCCTCCATGGGCGACCTGTCCAGCTATTATCTGGGAATGCCCAAAAACGCCCGGGATCTCAGCACGGTCGGCGGCAATATCAGCATCGGCGCTCTGAAAAAAGCCATACCGGGCACATCGTTTTCATACACCCTAGGAGACATCATCATCAGCAAGGGCGCCGGATTTGACATCTCCGGCGGAAAGGTCACCTACAGCGGCATCGCGCCGGCATCCACCAAGCTGATCGCCTCCGACGGCCGCGTTTATGACATCAGCAACGCGCCCCAGTGGTCCACCTATACCGGCATGGTCGGCAGCACCACGAAGAGCTACGGGAAATTCGGCAGCGAAACCTTGAAAGGGATCTCTTTCGGGGGGCACCTGATCGCCTTGAAGTCAAAGCCCGATGACAGGGTTGTGGGGGGCAGCGCCGGTTCGCTGTCGCTCAGTTCAAAGGTGATCCTGGGGCTGAACGATGACCTCAACCTGCGGGCAGCGGTCACCACCGGTCTCAACCAGACGGTAACGACTTCGTATCTGGAAAGCGATAAAAACTCGACTGATGAGGACAGCCCGGAATACCAGCGCTACCAGGGTTATCTGATCTCCATGAACCGCGGCTTGGAAGCGCCGACCGGCGGCAGGCTTTCCATCGGGACAACGCTGTCAACCGACTTGAGTGCAGAAGTTGCTGTATTGCAAAGTGCTGCCGTAAACAGTGTTGAGGTCAAAAAAACAGTAACTGCAGCTACCCAAGGGCTTTCATGGGATGATAGGGAACTGCTGGACGGCAACTCTTCCACCGTGATTTCCGCGGATATGATCAACAGGTTATATCTGGGCGCACTCGAGATAAATGCCAATACGGCAATCAAGACCGACAGCGATGCCGGGATTACCCTGCGTCCCGGCGGGAGTTATATCGCCAGGGGCAGACGGATAGAATTCCTGGGATCTGTCACAACAGCGGGCGGTACGGTGGAGATGACGACTCGCCCCAACATCACCTCCTTTGAAAAAATTGATGGCGGGAACAATCCTCTCTACAACGGGGATCTTCGCGAAACCATTTTTCTGGGCGATCAAAGCCGGATTTCAACGGCCGGGGAACAGATAGACAACAGTACGTTGGGCCTTTCAACGCTGGAGATGCGCAAGGGAGGATTCACCTCCGGCGGATCGATATCACTGCTGCAACTCTCCGTAGCCGGTGGCAGCGATGGTGTCCTGACCCGGAACAACGAGAACAGCGTCGTGATCAAGGACGGGGCGCTGCTGGATGTCAGCGGCGGTTACCTGATCGACGAGAAGGGGACGGTCAGCGGCGGCGACGCCGGCTCCCTGACGGTCAAGTCGCCCACCATCTCCCTGGGGGGCGATCTGCGCGGTTTCTCACTGCCCGGCAAGGATGGCGGCGAGCTTGTCCTGCATGCCCAGGAGGTTCAGGTGGCCGTGCAGGGGAGACAACTGGCCGCCGGGTTCGGTATGGACGATGTGATTCCCGATGATTATCCGGTCGGAAAACTCGTGCTGGGCGCCGACCGTTTCAAAAACAGCGGTTTTTCCAGGATCAGTCTGAGCGCGACCAATAATATCACCGTTGATACAGGTGTCGTATTGGCTCCTTCGCTGTTAAAGCGCGCCGCACCCGGAAATATTGCCGCAACCGGATCAACCTGCAGCGCCGGGTCATGTTTTTCAATTTCCAACCCGACCTTTCTGGATCAGATCGGGAAAACCTACATCTCCTTTAATGCCGGCAGTAATGTTTATGGAAGCGGTTTCTATGATTTAAAATTTGGAAAACTCGATGATAACTCCGCGGCAAAGCTGACCATCTCGGCCGACGCCACAGTTGCAACCGCACCGGGCGGAACGATCTCCCTGAACGCTCCGCTTGTCGAGATCGCCGGGACAATCAGCGCCTCCGGCGGTTCCGTGACCGCCAAGGCAAGTAATGGCGCCCTGATTGTCCGGGGCACCGGCCAGATACTGGCGGCAGGCTATAACAAGACCGGCGTTGCCACCAAAGCCGACCAGCCGGCTCCGCTTCCGGTCGCGAAAGCAGGCGGGACCGTCAAGCTTGACGCTTCAAACGGGAAGCTGGACCTGGAAAACGGATCACTGGTGGATGTTTCCGGTTCGGATCCTGTTTCAGGGGATGTAAGAAATGATAACGGCACACTGACGACTGTCACGGTTGCAGGCGATGCCGGCAGCCTCTCGCTGGTCTACGGTACCGGGATGTTGCTGGAAGGCACGATTTCCGGAGCCGGAAAAACCACCGGAGCGAGAAACGGCAGCCTGACGGTTAAAAATACCATCGGCGATCTGACCATCAATTCCGGAGAAGTGGGGCGCTATCAGAGCAGCGGCTTCGATGACCTCACATTTTCCAGCCAGACGAAAATCAACCTCCCCACAAGCCTTAACCTGTCAATCGGCCGCGGTCTGACTCTTGACAGTCCATTGATTCAAGGGACCGGTGTGTTCGGTGAAACGGCCACCATCAGCGCTCCCTGGATCAAGCTGGTTAATACCGGTATCTTTGCCGCGTCTGCTCCCGGGTCGGTAGTTGATAACAGCGGAGGAACAGCCAGCTTCATTGGCGAGTATCTGGATGTTCAAGGCAGCCTGCTGATGCAGGGATTCAGCGACATCAAGCTGCAGGCGAAGCACGATATGACCTTTGCTGATTATTATAATAGTGACCCTAGTGTAAAAGCCTGGTTGGGGACTCTGGGAACGAGCGCCGCCAACCTGACCCTGCAGGCCGCCAGGATCTATCCCACCACCGCCAGCAACTTCACCATAACCACCCCAGGAAAGACAACCACAACCATTCTGCCGGGTGACGTCCGGGACACCAGCCCGATCTATTCGGCGGGCGGCAGCCTCACCATCGCCGCCGACGGAGGCATCTATCACAACGGTTTCCTGGCCGCTCCGCTGGGGAGCATAACCCTGGACGGCGGGGCTTCCGGCACGGTCGAGCTTTCCGAGGAGAGCGTCATCACAACCGCCGGATCTGCTCCGGTGGCCTATGGCGATTTCGATAGTTCAAAATGGTGGGCCAAGTATGTGGACAACAGCAATACCGGCGCCGAGGTCACCGCTGCTCCGGACAAGTCGATCACGCTGAAAGGAAAAGAGGTGGTAGTCCGGGACGGGGCGATCCAGGATCTGTCCGGCGGAGGGTCGGTGTATGCCAGCTACTGGCAGTCCGGCATACCGGGCACCTATAATCCGCTAACCGTCACGGGGCGCTACGTGATCCTGCCGGACGGCTCCGCCACGCGGCCCGGCAATTCGATCTACCTGGAGGCGATGCCGGAGCTGGGCCTGAAGGCGGGTGTCTATTCGATCCTGCCGATAGAGTTTGCCTTTGTTCCGGGCGCGCTGGTAATCCAGGATACCGGCCAGCAGCTGCTGGCCGGACAGCAGACCATTTCAAAAGAGAAATATCCGGTCGTGGGCGGATACATGACCGTCAGGGACACGTCGGTCGCTTCGCAGGTTTATACGGGATTCAGCGTTCGCCGTGCCGAGGATGTGATCAAGGAGGGGGATTTTACAGTTAAAAGCTTCATAGGCGGTGATGGCGGCAGTTTTACGCTTAACGCTTCGAACGGCGCCTATTTTGGCGGAACGCTGGATGTGAGCCCGCTGGATGCGAACCCGCTGGCCGCTTACAGGAGTGGCATTGCCTCCTTTGCCGCCAGGAATGTGGAGATCGTCAACGATGTGACCGAGCCGGATTTCAGCCAGCCGCTTTCAGATACACTGCAATTGGCCGGTGACACGCTCTCCGGAATGCAGGTCAGCCGGTTGCTGCTCGGGGACAAGGACACAACCTCGGAGGTTACGGTACAGGATGGCATCAGCCTGAAGGCCGCCGCCGTGACCCTGTCCGCCGCCGATAAGGTGACCTTGAAGGCCGGAGCGCAGGTGGAGGCCACCGGCAGCGGAGCTGATGATTATGCCTCGATCGTGACGCCGGGCGGTGTTTTTGATCTGGGCGACGGGGCCCTGCTCAAGGCGAAAACCGGCATCAAGCTGGACGTGAAAACGTACACCCTGAGTGATTCGGGTGTCCTGGATACCGGCGGCGTCGGATATTTCTCGCTGACCGCCGACCGGATCACAATGGACGACGCTACTGAAACCTTCTGGAAAAATACGTTTGCCAACAACCGGGATCTGGCAATCGCCAGCCGCGGCGAAATGGACCTGAAGTTTACGAAGGCTGATGTAACCCTGAAAACCGGCGGTTCGCTTACCCTCGATGCATCAAGATATATCGGAACTAATAACGTCAGTTTCGAGTCCCTGGAGATGACCCTGCTCAACTCGGGCGCAACATCTACCGCCTCAACCCCCGCCGCAAGCGGAACAGTCAGCTTCAGCGCGGACCAGATCACGATCGCGCCCGGATTGAACGGCTCCAACGGAAACATAGCATTTGACCAATCAGTGAAAATCAACAGCAAGAACGATCTGATCCTAAAGGGCGAGGGGAGCCTCACGACCAGGAAAAATCTGGATCTGTCCGCCGCCAGGGTGACAACAGCGGCGGATACATCCAAGGCAGACGGATCGTACGTGGTTGCGAACATCACTCTTGACGGCCGGGATGGCGCTGTCACGTTGAATGGAAGCCAGAAGGGCGGCACGGCCGGGACAGCATCCACGCCGGGAGGGAGCCTGCAGATACTGGGGGACTCGATCACCCAGACCGGAGGCCTTGTTGAAGTGGCTGCCGGGCAGATCGGCCTGACGGCAAGCAACGATATATCCATCAATGGAATCATCAAGGCAACCGGAAACGAACAGACCTCGGCGTCCGGCGAGAAAGTTTATTACAACGGCGGCAAGATTACGGTGCGGAGCGATGGCGGCAAACTGAACTTGCGTAGCGGCGGCAATCTTGATGTGTCGGCCTCCGCACAGGGCGATGCTGGCGCAATAGCTCTTTCCGCCGCTAACGGCGGTGTTTCGCAGGATTCAGGCGCCCGTCTGGCGGGAGCCGCCGGCGCAAACGGCAAGGGCGGCTCGCTTTCGATAGACAGCGCCAACCTTGACGGTGTCGGTGGCCTGGACGGACTGAGCAGCACACTGTCGGGCGGTGGCTTCAACGAGCTGCTCAATATTCGTTCCCGTGCCGGTGATCTTGCCCTGACAAACGGCAAGACTCTGTCCGGCCGCGAAGTTGTGGTTGCGGCCGATAACGGCTCAATTACCGTGGGCGGCACAATCAACGCCGATTCGTCCGACGGCGGCGGCCGGATCGAGCTGTACTCGGACAGAAAACTGACCCTGGAGTCCCGCTCGGTACTGTCGGCCATGGGAAAGGCGGCCGGCGCCAATGGCGGCACGGTGATACTAAGCAGCCAGGATGGCTCCGACAATAAAAAAGCCTTTAACGGCGACTATGCGCTGAATGTGAACAGCGGTTCAACGATCGACGTGTCGTCAGGCTATGGCGGAAAAGACGGGACAGTCGCCTTCCGCGCCTACCAGGGCAAAAAACAGACCGGTGACGAAAATCTGAACGATGTCAATATCGGCACGGTCAACGGCGCGATCAATGGCGCATCCGGAGTCTCGGTGGAAGCTGTCAGGGCTTATGCCGACAGAACCAATGTCGGGGCGATAACCGAATATGGCGACGACGCCGAAGCATTCATGACGGCCGCAGCGGAAGCGGATACAAAAAAACGCCTGTTTGCATCAGATGCACCGGTCAACCACTTCCAGGCCGGGATTGAAATTTCAAGCGCCGCTGATACCAATCTCAACTTCGACACGGCCTGGGACTTGAAATCGTTACGTCCCGGCGGAGAGGCCGGGGTCGTTACGCTGAAGAGCACCCGCGACCTGAATGTAAACCAGATCCTTTCGGATGCGCCTACCTCTCTCGACACAATCAGGCAGAGCACACTGGCCGACTCCTGGGGAGTGAACCTGATTGCAGGTTCCGATGGCGGCGCCAATTACATGGGTGTCAAAAATGGGAGCGCGCTGACCGCCGGCAGCGGGAATCTAGTGATTGCCGCCAACAAGGTGGTTTACAGCCAGAACGCTCCGATAAATTTTGCTGCCGGAAACGATGTGACCATGAAAGGCTGGAACGCAGTCAAAGGCCCCTCTTACATGGTAAACGCGGACATGAAATACAACCTGGGGAGCTACGGCGGAGCGATTCGCGGTGATGTGGGGCGCGACATCAATTTCACCTATGCCGGCAGCGCCATCCAGACTGCACTGGGCAACATCGATATCAGGACCGGGCGCGATCTGAACCTGGGCAGCGTCGCCAATACTGGCGCGATCCGCACCACCGGGGAATTCGATGATTCGGTATTGGTTGCGAAACAGCCCGGACTGGCCGAGGACACGGTTGCCGACCGGAAAAGCTACTGGACCTACCATAACGGCGGCAGCATCAATCTGGATGTGGGCAATGCGGTGAACGGCAACCTGAACGCGGCAAACGGTTGGGACGGAGCATACGTTGATGGCTCTCTGTACAACTCGACAGGCGCGCCTTTGGTGTCTTTCGGCAGTGAATCACGCTGGTTCTATCTTGCCGCCGGTTTCGGAGGCAAGGAGTCCGGACTTGTCAACATTCCCGTTACAGTCGGGATTGCGACCATGGGTGGCGGGGATGTGTCGGTGCGTACGGGAGGGTCGCTCCTGACCCAGATCGGAGCCTTCGGCAAGGGGGATATTGCGGTGACGACCGGCGGGGACATGACCGGCCGTTTCCGGATCATGAACGGCAATGCGACATTGACCAGCGCCGGAGGTTTCGGCAAGGACGATTTCGCAAAGAATCCGACCTGGAGATCAACCCTGGAACTGGCCGATGCCCGAGTCAGTATTGCCGCCATGGGCGATGTCCAGCTGGGGTCGGTGCAGAACCCGGATAACAGCCGTGATCGCATCATGATTACTTCTTACTCTTCTAATAAGCCCTGGAATATGACCTACACAGAGGATACCGCTTTTTCGGCAACCTCCCTGTTTGGTGACGCCAATCTTTACGGCACCAACCATTATGCAGGCTATTCCTCGAGTAGTGGCTATCTGGAACCCCGAAAATTAATCCTGCCCGCCTCCTTTGCCCTTTCAGCGGGCGGTGATATCAATGTCGAGAAAAAATTCGTGCTGGCTCCATCCCACAATGGAAATCTTGAACTGTTTGCCAAGGGCAGCATCCGTGGGACTCTTGATAGTAACGGGTCACTGGCGGCTGGTTTCAAGATGCAGGATGTGGACATAGCGTCCATGTATGGCCGGCAGGAGGAGGATACAAGCGGATATCTGCATTATAACCAGCTGACCGGCGTAATTCACTCCGGAATTAATCATCTGGAGGATGCAGGGTTGGTGAAGATCCGTTCCGGTAAAGATATTGCTGATCTGGACCTGTACCTGAACAAACCGGCGGAGGTGACGGCCGGCGGCGACATCAACAGGCTTAAATTCATCGGCCAGAACACCGCTTCGGACAGCCTGTCCAGCATCAAGGCCGGCGGCAACATCGACCAGGGGATCAGTGTCAGCGCGGTCAAGCCTTCAATCGAGATTGGCGGGCCGGGCACCCTGCTGGTGCAGGCCGGCGGCAATATCCTGCTGGGCAACTCGGAGGGCGTCAATTCGGTCGGAAATGCCAATAACGGCAGTTTCAGCGGAACCGGCGTGGATGCGGACAGTGACCTGATCGTCAGCGCCGGGGCTTACGTCAGCGCCTCCATGGCAAAGACCGATGTGAAGGAGTTCTTTGATGCCATTCGAGATGCCAGCGACCGGATTTCACGCTTGAAAGCCGATGGAAAGGATGCAGAGGCCGAAACGTTGCTTGCGGAAACCGAACAAATCATCAGCAAATATTTTTACACTTATGATGAAAAGAAACCTGAACTGGCCAAAGTCGGTAATCTGGATATGGTCGATTCGGCCATCAGCAGCCGTGCCGGATCGATTTACGTCATGGCCGGCAGCAACATGAATATCGGCAAGAGCGCCATCAGCAACGCCCCGCTGAAGACCTCCGGCATAACTACCCTCTACGGTGGGCAGTTGTCTGTCTATGCCGGCAACGATATCAATGTCAACGAATCGCGCCTGATGACCTACCTGGGAGGAGATATAACCATCTGGAGCGATCAGGGCAACATCAACGCCGGTCGCGGTTCCAAGACAGTCGTCAGCGCGCCGACCCCGGTTTATAATTACGATCCGGCCAACCCCGAAGTGCTCACATCGATCAGCTTTACTCCGCCTTCCGCAGGCAGTGGTATCCGCGCCCTGACCTTTGATTCCGACGGTTCCGGGCCGGTTGTCCCTCCCTTGGCCGGAGATATCCATATCTATGCCAAGGGTACCCTGGACGCGGGTGAAGCCGGTATCCAGGGGAACAAGCTGATGATTGCGGCCAGCGCGGTGCTTAACAGTCAGAATATCGGCTTTTCGGCCGGTTCGGTCGGTGTGCCGGCGTCCAACCAGAACACGGTCAGCATCGGGCCGATGACCGGCGCCACTGACATAACCAACGACAAGAGGCTGATCGAGACGATCTCCGGCGGCGGTGAAGCCGCCAGGAAAACCATGCTGGCGGAGGCGGAAGACTTCCTGATGAAGTATCTGGATGTGAAGGTGATCGACCTGTCGGAAGAGACGTTGTGAAGGATAGTTGGTGATGGATGAAGCGGCGGTTGCAGAATTTATGAAGGATGTACCAAATAGAGTTCGGAGGAATTTCATGAAGGTGCCTGGAACGTTTAAAAGATTGACCGGAATTATGGGAGCGGCGCTGCTTCTTACGATGGTGACCGGTGTATTGCAGGCCGATGCCTGGTGGGATGAAAAGTGGCAGTATCGCAAGAAGATCGCCTTCGATGCCGGCGACAAGGGTGGCAACGTCAAGGAAAGCATCACCGATGCTCCGGTGCTGGTGCGGCTGCACAGCGGAAACTTCGCTTTTGCCAATGCCAAAAAAGATGGTTCGGATATCCGATTCATCAGCGCCGACGACAAAATGCCGCTCAAGTTCCATATCGAGAAATTCGACCCCAAGCAGGAGATCGCGCTGGTGTGGGTCAAGGTGCCCAAGATTGTCGGTGGCGGCACCCAGGACTCGATCGGACTTTACTATGGCAATGAAAGCGCCAATGCCGGTCAGGAACCGGGCGGCACCTACGACACCGCCCAGGTGCTCTCCTATCACCTGAGCGAGGCTGAAGGAGCGCCCAAGGATGCCACCGCCTACGGCAATCACGGTTCGACTTTCAGCGGTGCGCTAGGTACGGCTGCCGTGCTCGGTAACGGCGCCACATTCAAGGGGGGGGCGGACAAGATCGTTGTGCCGCGTTCACCGTCGCTGAACTTTGCCAAGGGTTTCTCCTTTTCGGCCTGGGTCAGGTTCGACCAGCCTCAGGGTGACGCCCGTCTGTTCTCCTGGCAGGAAGGCGCCCAGGCAGTTGTGGTCGGAATCAACGGCGACAAGGCCTATGCGCGGGTCGCCGCCGGCGGAAAACCCGCGGTAACTGCAACGGCAGCCGCACCGCTGTCACTCAAGGCCTGGCATCATGTTGCTGTTGCCGCCGAGCCGGGCAAACGTCTGGCGGTATATATCGATGGCACCGAAGCGGCAGCGGCGAATCTGCCCGGAGAGCTGCCTGCTCCCGCCGCCGACATCATTCTTTCCGAGTCTTATGTCGGCGATCTGGATGAAGTACAAGTTGCCAATCTGGCACGGCCGGCTTCCTGGTTCACGGCTGCCGTCGCGGGTCAGGGACAGGACGGCAAGCTGACCTCCTACATGCAGGAAGAGAGCGGCAAGGGAGGCGGAGAAAATCTTACCATCCGCCTGATCAAGGTCACCGCCAGGAGCATCACCTTCGACGGCTGGATGATCATCGCCCTCTGTACCTTTATGCTGCTTCTGGCCGCGGTGGTGTTCGTCAACAAATTCACCCGGCTGCAGAAGATCAAACGTGGGAACGAGGCTTTTCTGGAGAGTTTCAATCATCTCCATGATCCGCTGGAGCTGGATCAGAATGATGAAAACTTTCAAAACTCAAACCTGTTCCGGATCTACCAGGCCGGATACGACAGGATTGCCAACTGGGTCGAAAAACAGTCTGAAAAGCAGGATGATGTCTCACTGACCAACTCGGCCATGAATATCTTCCGCGCCTCCTTGGACCGGGCCAACTCGGAAGAGGTCCGGAAGATGAACGCCTGGATGATCGTTCTGACTCTGGGCATCTCCGGCGGCCCTTTCTGGGGCCTGCTGGGGACGGTCTGGGGGGTCATGAACACCTTCGCCAGCCTGGCCGAGGCTGGCGAGGCCAACCTGTCCGCGATCGCTCCGGGCGTGGCCTCGGCCCTGGCTTGTACCCTGTTCGGCCTGTTTGTCGCGATTCCTGCGCTGTTTGCCTACAGCTTCCTGGTCATGCACATGAAAAACCTGAATGTGGAGACGCGTCATTTCATCGAAGAATACGCCCTGAGGGTTGAAGGCTTCCACGGGAAGGAGGAAGCATGAAAGCGCCGGCGGATGACCATGACGAGATAGTCGAAATAAATGTCGTCCCGATGCTGGACCTGGCCTGGAACCTGTTGGTGGTTTTCATGATCGTGGTAACAGCTTCGGTGCAGGGGATCAGTGTCAATCTGCCCAAGGCCAGCGCCGCGGCCAGCAAGATCAAGCCGTCCACCAAGGCGATCACGATCACGTCGGAAGGGACCATCTTCCTGGACAGTTTTCCGGTGTCGATGGGGGAGCTGGAGTCCCGCCTGCGCCAGTACAAGGCGGTCGACTCCAACCTGCCGGTGCTGGTGCGGGGTGACGAGAAGATATCCTACAAGAGTGTCATCGATGTTCTGGACCTGCTTCAGAAACTGGAAATTACCCAGTTGGGGCTGGTGACGCAGAAGTTGGTCAAATGAGCGGCCTGAAGAATCTGAAACGCTACCGCACGTCGGAACCGGAGGAGTGGGAACAGCGCGCGAGCGGGGTTGTTCCGAAAGGCAAGCCGACCGGCGCTCCGGTTGACGGCCCGGCGAAGCCTAAACAGAAGCTGAAAACCCCGTACCAGAACTGGCTGGTGCCGGGGGTTGTCGGTCTGGTGTTCCTGTTGATTGTCGGTTTTGTGGTCAAGGTGTTCCTGAGCGACGACGGCGTAAAGAAGAAGGCGCTCTATCAGGTCACGCTGATCAAACCACCTCCTCCCGAGGAGAAGGTAAAACCGCCCGAGCCGGAACAGCAGAAGGAAACACCCAAGGAATCGATTCAGACGCCGACGGAAATTCCGCAGCCACAGGCCCAGGACCAGCCACAGGACAATGCGCCTCCGGCGGGAGCTGATCTGGGTGTTGAAGGTGAGGGAGGCGCCGGTTCGGACGGATTCGGACTGGTGGGCAAGGGCAAAAACTATAAAGGACGCGACATAACCCTCGGTGGTGGTGGCGGCATGAACCGCCTGGCGATGCTGACCAAGTACGGCTGGTACACCAGCAAGATCCAGGACGAGATCAAGAAACAGTTAAAAAAGCGCATGGATAAAGAGGGCGGTGTTCCAAAGGGCAAGTATGAAATCACGCTCAAGATATTGCTCGATCCGCAAGGCACCATCAAGAAATACCGGATTGTCGCTTCGTCCGGCAACGATAAGCTGGATGATGCCTTGAAGGCTTCGCTCCCCGGATTGAAAATCAGTCAGGCACCGCCGGACGGCATGCCGTCGCTGGTTACGCTGCGGATTCTTTCCCAGGGTTGAGTCCAATTTCGATTAACGAAAAAATAATTATACATGGAGAACCAATTATATGAAGTTTAACACAAGGGTTGTGTGTGCCGTTCTGGCGCCTATGCTGCTGACAGCGTCAGGCCAGGCCCTGGCGGCTTCTACTCGGGATGGTAGTGTTGATGCGCTTCTGGAGTTGTTGAGCGTCAAGGGCGTTATTACCACTGAAGAAAGCGCCGGCTTGCGCGGAAAGAGCGACAGCCCGACAGGGAGCGGCTTCAAGGCCGTGATCGAGCTTCTGCAACGCAAGGGCACCATCACCGGCGAGGAAGCTGACAAACTGCTTAGACGGGAGCTTGCCGGCAGCGGACAGGAACAGCCGCAAAAAGATCCGGAGGTAACTGAAGCAAAGGAAAAAAGCGTTGAGCCTGCGATGGAAGCCAATGCCAAGCTGCCGGAAAAGGAAATCCGACCGGTTCTGGAAGTGCTTCGTGAGCAGGGGGTGCTGGGTATTGACGAAACGGAGCAGATCAAGGAGCGGATCGGGAAAAAATGGTCAACCGCGGATGAAGATGATTTCATCGCCATGGAAGATCAGGAAATCGAGTACAACCGCAGCTCCCTGCCCAAGGAAGGCCTGCTGGCGAATATCGTGAAACTTCAACACCAGGCCCTGATCACCGCCGATGAAGCCGAGCGGATCCGCGACCGTTTCCTGCGCAAGCTTTCGCTTGAGCGGGTGACCGATGCGATCGGTGATAATCTTCAGCGTGACATGCGGGTCGAGGTTGCCGGCAGGATTCTGCCGATACCGGAGTGGACCCGGCGGATAAAGCTGAACGGGGATCTGCGGCTGCGCTATCGTGCCGACCTCTTTGACAAGAACAACGGCGAGTCGTGGAGGACGGATACAAATACTTTGACAAAAGCCAACTCAACGGTTGACCGCTACTATGCCCAGGTTCGAGCCAGGCTGGGACTGAAAGTCAAGGTCAATGACCAGCTTGAAGCGGGGATACGCCTGGCGACCGGAAACACCAGCAACCCGGTCTCAACCAACAGCACCATGGGGGATTCACTGAACAAGAAGAATTTCCTGCTGGATCAGGCTTATCTGAAGTGGAAGCCTATTCCTGAGTTCACTGTCTGGGGCGGGCGCTTCGAAAATCCCTGGTTCGGGACCGACCTGGTCTGGGACCAGGATCTTAATTTCGATGGACTGGCCATGAGTTGGAAGCCGGACCTTGGCGGCGGCGCCAGCTTGTTCTTTACCGCAGGCGCGTTCCCGATCGAGGAAATGGAGATGAAGAGCCATGACAAATGGCTGTTCGGAGGCCAGGTCGGCGTGAACTACAAGTATCGGGACAAGCTGACCGCAACACTGGCGGTCGCCTATTACCATTTCGACAACATTACCGGAAAGTCGATTGAGAATCTCAAGGGAGACACCGACTGGAGCAGGCCGAAGTTCCAGCAGAAGGGTAATACGCCATTTTACCTTGATCCGAACGACAATCCATCGTTTGTAGGCGGTGGATCAAGTTATCTGGGGTATGCCGCCGAATTCAGGGAGTTGAACATCAGCACAAAAATAGATTATGCCATCGATGAAAACTATCAGGTGACGTTGATCGGGGATTATGTCAACAACCTGGGTTACAACAGGGCCGATGTGGATGCGCGCGTCGGTCAGGCCATGATGAAGGAGACCGAGGGCTACCAGGTTGGTATTTCGGTCGGAAACCGCGAAATCAGCGCCCTCATGGATTGGAAAGTGATGCTGAACTACAAATACCTGGAGGCGGATGCTGTGGTGGATGGTTTCACCGAATCGGATTTCCACCTGGGCGGCACCAATGCCAAGGGCTGGATCATCGGAGTCGATCTGGGACTGGCCAAAAATGTCTGGATGACTACCCGCTGGTTTACCGCCAACGAAATCAGCGGTGTGCCGTTGGCTATCGATGTGTTCCAGTTGAACCTGAATGCGAAGTTTTAGAGGTACGGGAATTCATTTCATGGCAACTTTCCTGAAAATAGTGAGTGCGGTGCTGATCTCCTGTTCGGCGCTTTATGCCGCGGATATTCCTCCCGCAGCCATGGCCGCCCTGGTCAACGGGTCGGTCATCTCGACCGCTGATTATCGCGGTGAGCTGGCCCGAGTCCTGCGGATGCGCAAAAAAACCGAGGCGAACCTGGAACCGGCCACCCTGGCTATGACAAAAAAAGAGGCCCTGGAGACCCTGATCGGCCGTGAGCTTCTCTATCAGCAGAGTTTGAAGGACGGGATCGTGATTCCGGATGATGAAGTTCATGCTGAAATCTCCAAGCTGCGTGGCCAGTTCCCAAGTGAAGCGGATTTCAACGCTTCCCTGGATAAACTGGGGCTGTCCATGGAAATCGTGATGTCGCACATCAAGCGCGGCATGGCCATTCAGGCGCTGACCGATTCCAAATTCGGAGCCAGAACAGCCGTTGCGGAAAACGAAACGCGCGGCTATTACGACAGCCACCTCAGGGAATACCTGCGGCCGGTGCGGGTAAGGCTGAGCCATATCCTGGTCAGGTTCGACACAGTGACGGGCAACCCGGAGAAGGCCCGGGCGCGCGCCAGGATCGAGGCTTTATCGCGGCGGGTTTCAGAGGGGGAGGATTTTGCCCTGCTTGCCGGGGAGAGCGATGACAGTGCGAGCGTCGCGAATGGCGGCGACCTGGGGTATTTTACTCCGGGCCAGCTGGGCAAAAACATGGAGGCGGCGGCGTTTTCTCTGGGAGTTGGCCAGGTCAGCGCGATTGTCGAGGATCGCTTCGGATACCACATACTCAAGGTCACCGAGCGCAGCCCCGAAGAGGTGCTTCCTTTCGAAGAGGTCAGGGAAAAAATCAGCAAACAGTTGCAGCGGGAACGCCTGCAGGCAGAGGTTGTTTCGTATCTGAAGCGTCTGCGCGAGGCGGCCCGGGTGGAGATTCATCTGGCAGAGGAACAATAAACCAAGGGGAAAGGGAGGACAAAATGAAGCTGGAAGAGATCAAGGAGATAGCAAAACAGCACGACATCAAGGTAGGCAAGATGAAGAAGGCCGAGCTGGTCAGGGCTATCCAGCAGGCGGAAAACAACGACGTCTGCTTTGAAACAGGCGAGGCGGACAATTGCGGACAGGATGCATGTCTGTGGCGCGAGGATTGCGCCTGAAATTAGCAGTATTATTCAGATCAGCCGGTTGTTCCGATTGATGCGTGTTTTTACCTGATTGTAACAAAATTATCGGGCAGGAACTGGTATAGTCAGCGACGTTTCCAATGCGCCACTACTCGATAAAGGAAAATTTATGTATCCCAAGTATAGCGCCAAACAGATTCAGGCTGCGGTGTCGGCACTGAAAGCCTACCGGGAGAAACCATTCATCAGGCATGAATGGGAGGAGCTCGTGCTGCGTTTAAGTGGCGATAATGACCCGCAACTGCGTGAGAGAATGTATCGCGAGATGGATGAAATCATGGATAAAGATCCTGGTTTCAAAGTTTTCAGGTCGAACTGAATAGATTTAATGCCCGGTTTATTAACTGGTTATCATGTGTGCTGCTGCAGGTTGTAACTGTTATTTTCTAATATCGGCACACCATTGAAATATTGGCTGGTATATAATCCGGACCATGTCAGTTCGAAGCCAATACAGTTCAGCATTGCTTAAAGATGTAATGCGTCCGTCCGCATCGCTACCCTCCTCCACAATGGTCATGGAAGTGGCCTCCCTCTTCACAAGTAATGCGACTCTGCTGATGATACCGGTGAGCGGTGCCGACGGTTTCGAGGGGGTGATCAGTCGCCGCGACCTGTTTTCACGGCACCTGGCCCGCAAATTCGCTGTTGAGCTCTTCGGTAAAAAACCGATTAACCTGCTGATCAACACCCAACCAATCTGCATGTCTCCCGACATGGATATCAATTCGGCCCTGTCGCTGCTGCTGAAGCTCGACCCGGAACTGGACCTTGACTCATTTCCGGTGCTGGACAATGGCAACTGTGTCGGAATCGTGCATGTGGCCGAGCTGATCATGGTCATCTCCAAAGGCCAGGCCAGCCTGCTGAACAAGCTGGAAATTCTGAGCGCGCGGATCTGCGAAGAGGTGGACAAGGCCCGTCAGATTCAACAGAGTCTTTTGCCCCCCTCTTCATTCAGCTTCTCAGGAACTGTTCTGGACGCTGTACTGATAAATTCGAGCGAGATCAGCGGAGATGTTTACGATTATTTCATAATTGACGACAACCGTCTGGGTGTAATGGTGGGAGATGTGAGCGGGCATGGGGTCCAGTCCGGCATGGTCGCAACCGCCGCAAAAGCAGGGCTGCATCTGCTTTTGGACATGGGCGTCCGGACACCATCCGAATTGTTGTCCGGCATGAACAAGGCGGTGCTCGTTACGGCCTCCAGTTCACTGATGATGACCGCCGTGGTTGCGGTTATCGACCTGGTCGATCGAAAAATTTCCTATGCCAATGCCGGCCATAATTATCCCTACATCTACCGGGCTTCGACCGGAGTCATCTCCATGCTGGAAAACACGGGCGGGTTCCCGCTGGGTTTTGATTCGGGAAGCATTTACGAAGAAGGCACGGTTGATTTCAGCGTTAATGACCGGTTGTTGCTCTATACCGATGGGATTGTCGAAGCCCGCGACACCAACGGGGAAGAGTTCGGGTATGATCGTCTGGAGGAGTTTCTGAGAAACGTACTCAGTGGCCATCCGGCTGTCACGCGCCGGCGGCTGGTTGAATCGGTCCGCGATTTTACCGGAGTGGAAGAGTTCGAGGATGACGTAACCGTCCTGATTGTCGGTTATGAAACGGAAGGATTTAAAGAATGAATGGCATGAAGGAACTTAAATGAGCATACGAACTTTTCGCTATGGCGACCGAGGCACGGTCATATCCGTATCAGGCACGGTGCCCAGGGTAGATGCACGTTGCTGGACGAGAGAGTGGAATGTCTCGTCATCAATGGACAAGGAAGTGATTATCGGCCAACTGCAAAATCTGTTTGACGGTAAGGATGTGAACCATGATTTTCTCGGCCAGCGGGCCGAACTAATCGTGGACGAAATGCTGGAAAACGCGCTCTATTCCGCCCCTCGCGACACCGAGGGCAAACCGCTTTTTATCAAGGGTTGCGTACGCGAACTGCTCGCGGACGAAAAGATAACGCTGCGCTGCGCTTTCGACGGGAAGCAGCTTCTCCTGGAGATCAGCGACAGTTGGGGGAATCTGGCGCCTGAAACAGTGGAGTTGTTTTTATCATTGAACGACAACGATACTGATCCGGAAAGTGACAGGGCCGGCCGCGGCCTGTTCATCTTGTGGAAATTTCTGGATTATTTCTATGTCAATATCAACCCAGGGGTGGATACCACCATGGGTGGAGTCCTCAGCCTCTTCCCGGTAATTGTTGAAAAAGGAGAATGAAAATGGACCTGGAATTCAAGTTCGAAATCCACAAGGACAGCATGGGTGACAATATCCGCTTTTACGGTAACATCGACTCGCACTCCGAGCAGCCGTTTGAGGAGCTTTCCCGCAAGATCACCGGAAAGAGGGTTGTCATGGATTTCAGCAATACGCTTCGTATCAATTCCATGGGTATTGCGATCCTGCTCCGTTCGATCAAGCACATCAAATCCGAGAAAAAATCCGAGATAGCAATCATCGGAGAAAATAAGACAAATGCCATGCTGTTCAAAATAACCGGCGTTTATACGCTTACCAGCCAGCATGCACAATTTTGACCTGGGTAACCTGATAATTGCCTGAACTTGAAGTTTCGACAAACCGCATTATTTCCAAAATCGTTAGCCTGCTGTAATATGGCTGCAATAATCTTATGTTATTGTGATGCGGAATTCAGACGGACATTAATGTAATGACTTGAACACAATGAGGGAACTTTGCTGACCTGATACATCAGGCCCCAGAAAGCCCGGACCATTGAGCGATTTCGCTCGGTCCGGGTTTTTTTGTTCCTGATTCCGCCGGTTGGGAACAAGCGGATTCCCGCATCAGCTCAGACAAGAGGCATTTTCAAGGATATTGCCAAACCCGTTGCAAGGCGGGGACGGAAAGCCACGGATCCCATGCGGACAGCCGGGTTGCCTTTCAATGATGAAAGCCAACCCGGCTGTTTTTATATTGCCGAGATAAAAGGAGGTGCCAAAACCTGAACCGGACGTTTCGAATAACTTTTGCAGATTGAACGCGGGCAAACTGAATACAGCAGGAACAACTTGAGGAAGGCCATAACTATATTTCAAAACCGTAAAGGAGTGAACAGATGAAAAGGAATCAGAAGATTTGCGCAACAATACTCACCGTGACCGTGCTCACTGCCGGCAGTGCCTTAGCTGCTGAGAAATGGATGACAGGTGATTTTCACCAGCACACGACCTATACCGATGGCAGCTACCCGATGAACGACCTGACAGCAGCCGGCGTAATCGCAACGTCGGCCGTTCAGGATCCTGCCGGGCTATATCGCAAAGGAGTCATGCCACAGGGGTTCCGTTTCGGCCTCGACTTCCAGGCCAATTCCGAACATGGCGGAAGCAGCAGCCGCGACGGTTTCAGTAATGCCTGGAGCACCTATGCTCCCAATCCTGCCATCGGCGATGCCGGTAAGATGTGGCGCTGGCAGACCCTGATCAGCACCTCTGATATTCCGGGGTATGCAGGCCCTGCATACATGGGCGCATTTGACTGGATTCTCGGCATCCGCGCCAACTATCCCGGCAAACTGGCCATGACCGGCATGGAGTGGAA
>MGZK01000013.1 GCA_001802125.1 Geobacteraceae bacterium GWC2_55_20 | reverse complement strand
TTATTCGCTTTACAGGTAACTATTTCCTGACATCTATTCCGTAACTCTTGATCTTGCGATGCAGGTTGCTTCTTTCAAGCTCGATGATTTCCGCAGTCCGGGAGATATTCCAGTCATTGGCCTCCAGCTTGTGGATGATGAACTCCCTTTCGAACTCCTCGCGTGCATCCCGCAGAACAGACATGGCAAAGGCCCCTTCGAGCTTGGGGCAGGGAGAGCGCCCGGTAGTTGCTCCGCCTTTCAGATCAGGTACATCGGCCGCCGTAATGGTCCGGCCGGGAGTCATGATCAGGATCCGTTCGATAATATTTTTCAGTTCCCTGACATTGCCTGGCCAATCATAACCGGCCAGCAGTTCCACCGCCTCGGGCAGGAAAGCCTTTGCCTCACGCCCTTCCCTGCGATAGAACTGGGCCACGAAATGCCTTACCAGCAGCGGAATGTCTTCAAGCCTCTCACGCAAGGCCGGAGCCCGGAACGGAACCACATTGATGCGGTAGTACAGGTCTTCCCGGAATCTTCCCTGCAGGATTTCCTGGTCAAGAGATTTGTTGGTGGCTGCCACGATCCTGACATCCACCGATACCAGGCGGGTTCCACCCACACGTTCGAAGCAGCGTTCCTGAATAATGCGCAGCACCTTGGCCTGGGTCTTGAGAGACATGTCCCCGATCTCGTCCAAAAACAGCGTGCCGCCGTCCGCAAGATCGAACTTGCCCTTCTTCTGGGCCACCGCGCCGGTAAAAGCGCCTTTTTCATGCCCGAACAGTTCGCTCTCTATCAGCTCCTCGGGAATGGCGGCACAGTTGATCGCTATGAACGGCCGGTCCCGGCGCGGACTGTAATAGTGGATGGAACGGGCAACCAGCTCCTTGCCGGTACCGTTTTCCCCGGTAACCAGAACCGAGGCGGATGTGGGCGCAACGCGCATGATCTGATCCCTCAGGTGGGCCAGAATTGGTGCATTTCCGATCAGCTCGTACTCATTGGCGGCGGTTCGCTTGAGTTCGGCATTTTCAGCCTTAAGTTCCTGCAGTTTAAGCGCATTGGCAACGCTGATCAGGACCTTTTCCAAAGAGAGCGGCTTTTCGATAAAATCGAATGCACCCAGTTTTGTGGCACGTACCGCGGTCTCGATCGTACCGTGCCCGGAGATCATGATCACCGTTACCTGGGGAAAGATGGACTTGAGCTTCTCCAGGGTTTCCAGGCCGTCCATGCCGGGCATCCAGATATCCAGCAGGATCAGGTCGGGCAATTCCTGCCTGGCGCACTCGATCCCGTCGGCGCCGCTGGCGGCGGTGATTACCTCATAGCCTTCATCCTCAAGGATTCCGGAAAGTGAAGTCCTGATATCCTTTTCGTCATCAACTACAAGAATCGTGTGTACCATTATGGCCCCCCGTAAAATTTCCTGACTATCTGCAAATTTGCTAACCCGCCGGCAGCTCGATCACGAAAACCGCACCATGAGGTTTGTTGTCACGCACCCTGACAAAGCCGCCATGATCGTTGATCACGCTGCTGACGATGGCGAGTCCCAGCCCGGTTCCGCTTTTTTTGGTTGAAAAGTACGGCTCGAACAGGCGCTGTTTGTCTTCGGCCGGAACACCGGGACCATCGTCGGCAATGCTGATCACGGCCATCTTCAGCACAGCATCGTACGTAGTCGTAAGTACGATGTTGCCACTTTCCTCCATCGCCGCGACAGCGTTTTCCAGAACGTTTATTATTACCCTTTTGATCTGATCCCGGTCGATGGTAAGTTTCGGCATCAGCTCGTCCTCGACGAAAGCAAAGGTAACTCCGCGATGAGCTTCCTGATAAAGGGTCAGGGTTTCACGGATCAGAGCGTTGATATCATTCGGTTCCGGTTGGATGGCCGGCATACGCGCGAAATTGGAAAACTCGTTTACCAGGTTTTTAAGATCGTCAACCGACTTGATGATCATCTCGGTACACTCATCAAAAACCTTCTCGTCATCGCTGAACCGTGAAAGGTAGCGTTTGCGCAGACGCTGGGCCGAGAGCTGAATCGGCGTCAAAGGGTTCTTGATTTCATGGGCTATGCGACGGGCAACCTCGCGCCAGGCCGCCATGCGCTGGGCGCGCATCATCTGGGTCAGATCGTCCAGAACCACAACCATACCCAGGTTTTCGCCCCCCTCATCCCGCAGCATGGTCAGATGCAGGTGCAGAGCCAGCCTCGTACCACGCACATCGAGGAAAATCTGACGACTGATGCTGTCGTGCTGTGACTTTACCAGGTCACGTAGTGACTCATTGACTATTTCAAGGTGCTTGCCCTGGACGACATTGCGGAAGTTTTGCCCCAGAACCGAGTCAAGCTTGACGTTTAACAAGCGTTCCGCGGATTTGTTGATGGTGCGGACCACCCCCTCGCGGTCAACGGAAATGACACCGGCGGCCACATTGCGAAGCACTATCTCCATGTACTGGCGACGTCGCTCGATCTCCTGGTTTATACGCGACAATTCGAGATTGGAAATATTCAGCGCCTGCTGCTTGGTACGCAGATCTTCGGTCATGCGGTTGAAAGAACGCACCAGCATGCCGATTTCATCATCGGAATGTGCTTCGATACGGACATCCAGGTTGCCGTCGGCTACTTTCAGAGTCGCCTCGGCAAGTTCCTGGATCGGCCTGGTCATGCTGTTGGCCAGATACACACCCATCCAATAGGCGAAAAAGACGATCACGGTGGTGATCAGAAACAGAGTAATTATGTATCCTGTCCGGATCGGATTCTTGAGAATCTTCAGCTGGCGGAACTCGTGATAGGACTCGGTGATTTCCTTCATCTTGCTGACCAGGGAATAAGGGACATAGTAGTTCACAACCACCACGCCCACCACGTCGTCCTTGTTCCAGGTGGAACGGATCGGCACAATCCCGCGAATCAGATCGGCCTTGCCGGCCTGGTTGATCCTGGTCAGCTCCTCCCCGGTCAAGCCGCGGTTGATGTCTTCCGAGGTCGGGTTGGTAAACTCCCCCTTTGGCACCGACGGATTGGCGGCCCGCACCAGTTCCTCGCGCTGGGCGGAATAGACTTCCACAACACCCAGGTTGTACTCTTTCTGCTTCTGCCGGATCAGATTTTTCAGTTCCGGCAGATTGTCTTCATTCAGCAGTTTCTGATCCTTGATGAAACCGCTGATCTGCTTGCCGTAGTAGAGTGCATTGGAAGCCGAGTTCTTGTAATAGGTCTGGGCCACTTCAAGCGATTCACTGAGTGAGGTCTCCACCTGTGTATTGAACCAGTTGTGTACCGTGTTGTTGATAAAACCTGCGGCGGCAAAGAACAACAGCATGGTGGGAACCAGCGAAAGCCCGACAAAGGAGAGTACAAGTTTGGTGCGGAGACGCTTGGCAAGCGGGTTTGATCGGCTTTCGACAAACAGTTTAACAACATTGCGGCTGACCAGGTATACCAGAAGAATCACCAGCAGGATCACGACGTTGATCACCGCGAAGATCGCTATGTTGCTGCCCAGTTTGGTGTCCGAACTCAACTGGGTAAGGCTGATCTCAGCCTTGGTCAGGAATATGATCAGAATAACCGACAGGACAATGATGACAGCTTCGCGAATCCTCTTTTTTCGTTCCTCCGGAGGCAGCCTGTTAGTCATGCGATCAGATTCCCCTTACATCCTTCCGGAGCGGATAATTGCATATACCAGCCAGAGGCCCAACAGTCCGGCCACCACGTAACCGATAAAGGCAAGCACCGGAAATCCGAGGAACTGGATACCTTTGTCAGTCTGCATGATGATGGATGATCCGATGATGAGAGCGGCCAGGATCAGACTGGAGGAGAGACGGTTCATGGAACGATCGAAATCGGTGTTGAATTTGTCAAGGCCGCGATGTTCGAGATCAATTTTGAATTTGTTGCGGTTGAGGCGGTTGATGATTTCCTTCAGATCGCGGGGAAGGTTGCTTGCAAGGCTGGTGTAGGAGGAAAGTACCGTGCTGATGTCCTTGTAGATATTTTTGGGAGACATCTTGCGGCGCACCGCTTTTTCCATGAAGGGGCGCACATGCTCCACCATGTCGAAGGCGGGGTTGAGAGTACGCCCCATCCCCTCCACTATCACCAGTGACTTGGCCAGCAGCATCAGGTCGGGATGGATGCGGATATTGTACAGGGTAATGATCTCGATGAATTCGAGCAGCATCCGTCCGACTTCTATCTCCTTGAGCGGCACCTCGTAGTAACCGTCGATGAAATAGGACAGATCGCGCTTCAGCGAGCGGATATCCAGGCTGTCGGAGATATCGCCGGCAAACAGCAGCAGCGAAACGACCTGATCCATATCACGATTCACGATGGCGATGATGATGTCGCTCAGAAACGAAGTCAGGCTCTCGTCGATGCGCCCGACAATGCCGTAATCAAGCAGGCAGATCCTGTTTTCGGGCAGAATGAATACATTGCCGGGATGCGGGTCTCCGTGGAAGAAGCCGTGCTTGAGAACCATCTCCAGGAAAGCATCCGCTCCCCGCTTTGCTATCAGCTTGCGGTCAAGCCCGGCGTTTTCGAGCGCTGAAAGATCCGAGACCTTGATGCCGTCGATATACTCCATCGTAAGCACGCCACGGGAGCTGTGACTCCAGTAAACGTGGGGAAAGTGCATCCATGCAACGTTTTTGAAGTTGTCGCGGAACTTTTCGATGGTGTGCCCTTCGCGGGAAAAATCCATCTCGCGCCTTATGGAACGGGCAAACTCGCGCATCACACCGACCGGGTCGTAAAGTTCGCTGCCGGAGACGTGGCGTTCCGCCAGCTGGGCAAGCGCCATCATGGCGCTTATATCCGACTCGACCAGTTTTACCACGCCAGGGCGGCGAACCTTGACCACGACCTCTTCGCCGCTTTTCAACCGAGCCCTGTGGACTTGGGCGATGGAGGCCGCAGCCAGAGATTCGTGGTCGATAAATTCGAACAGGTCCTCGACCGAAGCCCCCATTTCCAGCTCGATCTGGGTACGCAGTTCCTCGAAGGAGATACTGGGAACCTGATCCTGGAGTTTCTCAAATTCAGTAAGAAATGCGGCAGGAATAATATCCGGGCGGGTTGAAAGAATCTGGCCAAGCTTGACAAATGTGGGCCCAAGCTCCTCCAGCGCCATGCGCATTCGTTCGGCGGAACTGTATCCGGACAGGTCCAGCGCGCCGCTCCGAAACAAACGTCTCCCTTTGGCGGCCATATCGGCAAGGCCAAGCATCTCCAGGGCATTGTCAAAACCATACTTGCTCAAAACCCTGGCGATATTCCAATAGCGACGGATACTGCGAATATTGCTGTTTATCTTGAAAAATGAAAACATCCGGAACCTAGTCGGAGTTCCTTGATTCCAGATCCTGAACCCTCTTCACCAGGCGGTCGTACTCCTCACGCGTCACCAGTCCAAGGCGGTCAACCACCTTTTGAACTTCAACCTCGGCCATTTGCTGGACCTTCTCCCGGCTGTCCTTGGCAATGGACTGAATCCGCTCAACAAAATTCTTGCCCTCGTCCTCGCTCATTTTAAACTTGTCTTTCAGCTCTGCCACAAGTTCCTCGCCTTTTTTCTGAGTAATCGCCACGGTTCCGATAGCTGTCATGACAGCTTTTTCCAATAGTTCGAGCATGGTTAGTTCTCCTTTATGAAAAGCTAATATCAATTTGCGAATGATACCATAGACCGATTGTGTTGCAAACTGGATTGTTGCATTTTTGCATCAATTGCCGGAGTATTACGGCTGTGCTATTGTCAATAGCAGGACAACAACCGGGAAAAAGGTATGATCATGCGCATTCAGGACAACTCTTCACTCAGGGATATTGAAAAGAAGACCAAGGGTTCCTCTCCAGCCAAAGGGGTTCTGAACTCTTTTTTCTCGGCCGGTCTCAGTCGTCAGGAACGTCAAACTGAAGAATATGACGCTGATATTGACTCCCTGCGCAAAGAGATCGAAGAAGCCGGCAACAAACTGACGGTTGAACCTACGCTGCCGAACTTCAAGCAGTTCCGGGATCTCCTGAGCCGGCTGGCAACGAGGATAAACGCCGAAGCATACCGTTTGGAAAAGTTTGGCGGGACTCCCCAAAATCCCCGTTGCTACGAGATAATTACCGTGATTAACAGCGAAGCCGACAAGCTTTACAATCTGGTAATAAAGGAAAATCGCGACAACATGGCCATCACAGCCAAAGTGATCGGAATCAAGGGCTTGGTTGTAGATCTTGTGACATGACACAAACATATTATCGCCGGAATCAGCAGGCGACTTATTTTGGAACAAGGACTCCGTTGCAACCATGAAGATGAATAATGCAAAGAAAACCGCATATATTTTAGCCGCAACCATCTTCTGCCTGCTGGTCGCGCTTGACCAGGCTCATGCCGAAGAGGCGCTCTACAATTTGTCCCTGGGTTTTGATAAACTCACCCAAACAACCGATGACCCGAAAGCCCCCCCACCTACCAGCCTGCTCACCGCCAAATACGGCTTCAAAGGAACTAATGACTTCAAGCCCTATCTCGGCACCGGACTAGCATACACATTTCAACAGGAAAACAAACCGGGGGATAAAACCAGGATCAATGCCGGTGTCGCAGGTCAGGCCGGATTCAACTACCTGCTCGGGGGCAATTCTTTACTCAACATAGATTACAAGTATCTCCACATAACACCCGACTCAAAACATGGTGACACACCGCCGCAATCGATCGGGGTGGGAATAAAGATCAAGTTTTGAAGTACTTTGCGATATTTGAACCTGATTTACTCTGTCAGTCTTGACAATCAAGCATTTTAAAAGCTATAGTGCCGGACTCGAAAGGTATCAACCAATCGATGAATCATCCATAATTCAGATTATCCACAATTTGCGCTCGTAGCTCAGCTGGATAGAGCAACGGCCTTCTAAGCCGTAGGTCATAGGTTCGAGTCCTATCGGGCGCGCCATACATCATTGAATCTAATAACTCCATCAGGGGTTATTAGATTCTTTTTTTTCAGCTGCAATTTTTACCGCTCCCACCAGTATCCGACTATCCCCTTTCATCTGAACCTCATTACCGGTCAGCACAATTTCAGAAATCAGCAGTTTCAGATATTCCTTTGCAAAAGCACAATCCTTCCCCAGTATTTTCCCCTTCAGCAGTTCACTGATCACTTTGATCTGCGCTTTCAGCTCCGGCAGGATCGATCCGGGCAAAAGCACAATCGGAGTCTTACCCTTGGGAGCAAATCCCTTGGCATTGTTAGCGTCAACTCTGAACGCCGGTTTCAAAGTGAAATCGAAAAAAAACTTGACTCATTGGACTGACTGGTCTAATTTATAATCATGAAACGAACACACAACAAAAACGATATTGTTCAGGTAGGACTTGACCTCGTGTTAAGCAGAGGTTTCAATGCTACCGGTGTTGAAGCAATTCTGAAGCAGGCTAACATTCCAAAGGGCTCATTTTACAATTTCTTCTCCAGCAAGGAAGAATTTGGTCTTGCGGTAATTGACAAATTTGTCGCAGACAGGTTTGAACTCTTATACCCCATTTTCAGCGATGAATCGTTACCACCGCTGGAGCGCGTCAGAAGAAGCTTCGAAATCCTGATTGAGTGCTTTGAAGGCAACGACTGCTTCAAGGGGTGCCTGCTTGGCAACCTGAGCTTGGAGATGTCCGACGTGTCCGAGAACGTACGGCAACGCCTTGAGCAGGCATTGCAGATCTGGGCCGGGGAGTTGACCAAACTACTGCTTCAGGCACAGAAGGAAAAGGCGATACCCTCTGACATGAACACTGAGATGCTGGCGGAAAATCTGGTCTCTTCATTCGAGGGAGCACTGCTTCGCTCCAAGGTTAAAAAGTCACCAGAAACGTTAAGAAATTTCATTCATTTTTATTTCGATATATTCCTTGCTCGGAAAGAAGAGTAGCCGCTAACTGATTTTTTTGATTGACATTACGTAGACCGGTCTAGGCGTTTTGAGCCAACGAACCAGTGGGAACCACAATGACAACATCAGTCACTTCATGGGTTCTCATCACAGGTGCTTCAAGCGGTTCCGGCGAAGAGTTCGTCCGCCAATATGCCGAGCAGGGAACCAGACGCGCTTCAACTAAGAGACGAAAGACTCTGATATTTCGTCGCAAACAGACCACAGCACGGTAAACAAAAGGAGGAACCAAGATGGTAAGAATCGTAATTATCACATGTACCAACATGACGAATGCCTGGCCTGTAGCTCTGTAGGTTGTCTTGAGGACCGCTAAATAAGTAAGTCAAGCTTAATGTTAATTCATAAAAAATGGAGGAGAAAAATGAAAGCATTTGAAGAAATGAAAGTATTTGAGGAAATGAAATTTAAAAATCTAACGATTAAAAACAGAATTGTAAGATCAGCGACACATAGCCATTTAGGGAACCTTGATGGTACGATTAGCGATGAAGAA
>MGZK01000012.1 GCA_001802125.1 Geobacteraceae bacterium GWC2_55_20 | reverse complement strand
GAATTCTGATGGTTGATGCATTGTATGTCTTGTGGCTATACATCATTTGCACATATGTCTGTGACGCTATTTCCGCAACAACTCCTCGTTAGGCAATATATAGTCAATAAAAACAGTTGAATAAACACATTATCCGCCATGGCATGCTCCCTGTAATACGTTTGGTGAATCAAGATTGAACGCTGCAGGGAGGCACTGAATGGAAACCTTCTGTCTGAAACTGGCCGTTGCCGTCATTCCACTGATTCTCCTGGTTGCTTCCGTAACTTTTACCTCCGGAATATCCACATACTGCGCACACCATCCGTTGTCCTGGCACCGCAAGCGCCGCCATATCCTGCGAGCCATGGCCGCCGGCGTGATGCTGCGCTGAATCAGAAAGGGGAACGTCATGAAAAGCTCCATCGCAAAATTTGCCGTCACATTGATTCCTGTCGCCTTGCTGGCAGCCTTGGTAATCATTTCTTTCGATGGTGCGCGAAAAATCGAGTTGCATCGCAGCCCGTCAATCTCCCCGGCAGTGTTGGAATACGATGTTCCGGGCAGCAGCTACAGCGAAGTTCTCAATAACCTCTTCTCAAGTTCCTGGAGATAACCATGAACCTCTTATTCGCGGTCATCGGCGCCATACTGGGCGGCATGCTCTTCAATTTTGCCGGGGCCGTCTGTGGCGGAATCAGCGGCTGGCTGGCCGGCGGACAGCACGATCTGCGGCAGCGGCAGCTGGCCACGGAAGCAGAACTGGAGCTCCTGCGCCGGCGACTGTGCGAAGAGCAGGAAGAAGAATGCCGGGAAAGTGCCGAGCCGCGTGAGAGTGGGGAGCTGCCCGGTCTGGTCTTGGTGCCGGAAGCCGTTCCCGCAAGGATCGAGGAGCCGGACGCCTTTATATTTAGCGACTCAGAGCAGATAACCGAAACGCCAGCACCGCCACGCATGCGGCAGAGTAAGGTAGTCGAGCCTGTGGCACCCTCGGCTTTCGAGGAGTGGTCGCGCAACATATTCAGCGGCGAAAACCTGCTGGTCAAACTGGGGGTTGTGATCCTGCTGATCGGGGTTTCTTTCCTGGTCAAGTACGCCGCCCAGCAGGGCCTATTCCCGATCGAACTGCGCCTGGCGTCAGCCGCCGCCGGTGGCTGCGCGCTGCTGGCCACCGGCTGGAGGCTGAAGGGCCGGCGTCCGATCTACGCCCAGGTGATCCAGGGGGGCGGCGTCGGCATCCTCTACCTGACCGGCTATGCCGCGATGCAGCTCTATCAGCTGATCCCGGCCGGCATCGGCTTCGCGTTACTGGTGGTGATCTGTGCCCTGTCCTCCCTGCTGGCGGTTTTGCAGGACTCCCGCTCCCTGGCAGTAATGGGGAGCGTCGGCGGTTTCCTGGCCCCGCAACTGGCCGGCATCGGCAGCGGCAGCCCGGCCATGCTGTTCGGCTACTACGCCATCCTCAATGCCGGCATCCTGGCAATAGCCTTCCGGCGGGCCTGGCGCGAACTGAACCTGATCGGCTTTGTCGGCACCTTCATCGTCGGCGCCATGTGGGGCAGCAGTTTTTACCGTCCTGAATATTTCTTCAGCGTCGAACCGTTCCTGCTGCTGTTCTTCCTGGTATACGCCGCGCTGCCGGTGCTGTATGCCCGGCGGCAGCCGGCGGTGTTGGACGCATATATCGACTGCGCGCTGGTGTTCGGTGCGCCGATCCTGGCCTTTGCCTTCCAGGCGGCCCTGGTGCGGCAGTACCAGTACGGCCTGGCCTGGAGCGCGCTGGCGGCCGCCGGTTTCTACATCACGCTGGCGGGACGACTGTTCCGCGGCGAGCCTGGGCGCATGCGCAGCCTGGCTGAGGCTTTCCTGGCGCTGGGTACGGTATTCGGTTCCATGGCCGTTCCGCTGGCCTGCGAGGGGCGCTGGACCTCGGCCGCCTGGAGCATCGAGGGAGCGGCGCTGGTCTGGACCGGACTACGCCAGGAGCGGCGTCTGGCCCGCGCCTTTGGTTATCTTTTGCTGATCGGATCTGGCGTGATCTTCCTGGGCGATGGCGGCCTGCAGGGCGGCAGTTGGCCGGTGCTGAACAGTTCCTTCATCGGCTGCCTGCTGGTGAGCGTCGCGGCTCTCCTGAGCGCCTGGCTGTTGAACCGCTATAAATCCGGTCTCGCTGCCCATGAGCGCTACATCGAAGCGCTGCTGTTCGCATGGGGCATGCTGTGGTGGTTTGGAGGAGGCCTGCGTGAAGTGGGAAAATATACCCATGGCGACATTATATTTGGCGCGGCCCTGACTTTCGTGGCCGCCTCCTGCCTGGCCTGCAACAAGCTGCAACAGCGGCTCGACTGGCAACTGTTGCAGTGGCCGGCGCTGGGGTTGCTTCCGGTCCTGGGCCTTTTTGCGCTGCTGCAGCAGCTGGAGGCGGTCAGCCATCCTTCTTTCCAGGGGGGCTGGTTCGGCTGGCCCCTGGCCCTGGCAGCCTGGTACCTGATCCTGTACAGCCGCAGTGACCGCCAGCCACGGCTCCATCCGATCTCCCACGCCGCGCCGCTCTGGCTGCTGACCCTGCTGGTCGCCTGGGAGCTGGCCGGTCGGATCGCGCTGCAGATGCCGGGAATGGGAACCTGGGCCCTGTGCGCCAGTGGTGTGGTTCCAGCCTTGGCAGCGCTCTTGATCGCCCGTCTTGGCGTGGGACTGCCCTGGCCGGTGAACGGCCACCTGACGAGTTACCTCGGCTGGGGATGCGCCCCGCTGGCGTCCGCAGCATTGCTCTGGCTTTTGTACGCCAACCTGAGCCAGTCCGGCAGCCCCCATCCGCTTCCCTACCTGCCATTGTTGAATCCGCTGGACTTTTCCACGCTGCTGGTCCTGGTCAGCCTGGCCTGCTGGTACCGATCCGTACAAGGCTCGCTGCCTGGCCTGGCACGGCACCTGCCGCAACGGGAGGCCTCCGCAGGCCTGGCGGCAACGCTGTTCATCTGGCTGAATGCGATCCTGCTGCGCACGATCCACCACTGGTGCGGCGTGCCTTTCACCGCCCACGAGCTGTTCTCGTCCTTGACGGTCCAGACCACGCTTTCCATCTGCTGGTGCCTGCTGGCGCTGACGGTCATGACCCTGGCCACCCGCCGGGGAGTGCGGCTAAACTGGCTGGCCGGGGCCGGGCTTTTGGGCGCGGTGGTGGCAAAGCTGTTCCTGGTGGACCTGGCCGGCCATGGCAGCGTGGCCCGCATCGTCTCCTTCGTGGTGGTCGGCCTGCTGATCCTGTTGATCGGCTGGTTTTCGCCGGTGCCGCCCCGGGCGGCGGCAGGGGGAGTGTCGTGAAATTGGGAAATCCGACTCACACTGAGACGCGCTGGACGCGGACCAGGTCAAAGGCATTCCTGATCAGTACCAATCTCCCGCCGGTTACGTTCCTCCCCCTTCAAGGGGGAGGTCAGGAGGGGGATGGGATCGATTCGGTGCCTGATTCAACCCATCCCCACCCCAACCCTCCCCTTGAAGGGGAGGGAGATTTTGTTAGCGGGAGATCAGTGCAAATCAGGAAGGCATTTGATCACGCAACGCCGCAACGAACGCAACGTGAAACCGTAACTAAATTAAATACCAGGGTTGAACAGTGCTGCAATGCGATTTATTGGGGCAGGTTCAAGATTATTCACGTTGCGTCGTTGCGTTCGTTGCGTGAGGCGATTTACAGTTTTTCCTTGCCGGGCTTTGCGCGCGAGCTGTTTTCCGGGATCTGTCATGTAATCTTGCTACTGCTGCTTGCCTTGTCGCTGTGCCAACCGGCGCAGGCGCAAGAAACACCGGCCCTGAACGACTTCGCCCGCATGATGCCGCTGACACTCTCCGGTCAGGGGGCGCTGCATGAACTGCCGCTGCCGGCCGAAGTCTATGCCTGGAGCGAACGGAGCGATCTGGGCGACCTGGCCGTTTTCAACGCTGCAGGAGAGATCGTTCCCTTCACGCTGCTCCGGCCGCTGCCCCTCAAAACCGCCCCGGCCGGGCGGGAGCTGCCGCTCTTCCCGCTCAGCGGGCCGGCGCGCACTCTGCCGGGCGGAATCTCGATGCAGCTGCGTACGGACGGGCAGGGCGCCATCGTCAATCTCAAAACCGCCCCGGGCTCGTCCTTGATCAGAGCTGCCACCAGCTACATCGTGGATGCCAGCGCTCTGTATCAGGCCGTCAGCGGATTCGACCTGGCTGTCACCCCCAGGGAAAACGGCTATGTCGGCACGCTGCGGGTGGAGACCAGCGACGACCTGCAGCAGTGGCGGCAGCATACCTGCGGGGCGCTGGCCACCCTGTCGGCCGGAGAACGGCAGCTCAGCCGGGAGCGGATCGAGTTTCCGGCCGTCAAGGCCCGCTACTTCCGGCTCAACATCGGTCCGGAGCTGGGCGCGCCGCGCCTCGATGCGGTTACGGCCCGGCTGGAGACACCCCGGACAGAGCGTCGCGAATCCGCCAGCTACCTGCTCACGCCGGTCAAGGGCAAAAACGGCGAGTACCTGGCCCGCACCGGCGGTCAGATGCCGGTTGACCGTTTGCGGCTGGTATTTCCGGACGAGAACAGCCTGGCCGGCGTCACATTTCTGTCCCGGCCGGACGATAAATTCCCCTGGATCGAGCGGGGGAGCGGCACCTTCTACCGACTGCGCCGCGACGCCGGCGTTGTTGAAAGCGGCGCTCTGGAGATTGCGCCGACCACGGACCGGCAGTGGCTGGTCCGACTGCACCGGTCCGGAGGGCGTTCCGGGGGCGCACTGCCGCGTCTGGAAGCCGGCTGGCAGCCGCACCGGCTGATCTTTGCCGCCCGCGGCGAAACGCCCTTCCGCCTGGCATACGGCAGCTCCCGCATCGGGCAGGACAGCTTGCGGGACGACTCGCTCGCGGCCGGCCTGGAAACTTGGGAGAAACAGCTGATCAAGCCGCTGCCGGCCAAGGCCGGCGCAGCGCTGGAGTCGGGCGGCAGGCAGGCGCTGCGTCCCCGCATTCCTGCCGCAACCTGGCGCAAGGCGCAATTGTGGGTGGCGCTGCTGTCGGGGGTGTTGCTGCTGGCCGGAATGGCCTGGAAGCTGGCGAGGGAAATGGGATTGGCGGATATACGGAAAAATCAGTCGAAGAATTGAAATCCTGTGGTAGAACATGGGCGAGGTAAAGGGTTATGAAGATCTTTCCTGACAAAAGGCAACTCCCGCTTTTTCTGTTGAGATATGCAATCCTGGCCGGACTGGTCATTCTGGGAGGCTGTTTTATGATGTCAATGCCTGGAAAAAGACATAATGGTCCCCTGCCGCCCTTGACGGCAGAAGGTCAACTCCTCGCTAAACGCCTCAAGGAGGATGTAACCTTTCTTGCCGGGACAATAGGCGAACGGAACACAAACCTCTATCTCCAATTGCAGCAATCGGCGGCATACATCACTGATCGCCTCCGCCGGATGGGCTATACAATCCGCGAGGAGACATACCTGGCCAACAACAGGAAGGTGGTGAATATCGAAGCGGAGTTGAAGGGGGCCCGGCAACCGGATGAGATAGTGGTGATCGGCGCGCACTACGACTCGCCACCCGAGTCGCCAGGCGCCAACGACAATGCCTCGGGTGTGGCTGCCATGCTGGAATTGGCGCGACAGTTCAAGGATGTCAAGTCGGGTCGTACCGTCCGCTTTGTCGCCTTTGTCAACGAGGAACCCCCGTATTTCCGGACCGAACTGATGGGAAGCCGCGTTTACGCTGCCAATGCAAAGAAACGGGGAGACAGGATCGTCGCCATGCTGGCCCTGGAGACCATCGGTTACTACACTGACAAACCTGGGAGCCAGCAGTACCCGCCCCCAATCAACCTCTTTTATCCCGATACCGGCAATTTTATCGGCTTTGTTAGTAATCTTGCCTCCCGTTCGCTTCTGCACGCCAGCATCAAGACTTTCCGTGAAACTGCTCACTTTCCGTCTGAAGGAGTGGCGGCCCCGGAATTCATCAAGTGAATCGGTTGGTCAGACCAATGGTCATTCTGGCAGGAGGGGTATCCAGGTATTATGATCACCGACACCGCGCCGTTCCGTTATCCGCACTATCATGAAGCCACCGATACGCCGGACAAGCTGGATTATGAAAGGATGGCACGGGTGGTGGCGGGGGTTTCCAGGGTGGTGGATGGGGTGGTTAAGTAAATTCGGCATTACTGGAATCATACTGCACAATAACAGCAAAAATTGAGCATTATAAATGAGCAGTAACTGGTCAGTAGTGGAAAAGAGTTGGAGAAAATATCACATGACTCCCATAAAAATTACATCCCTGATCTTCATCGTATTTGCGCTGACGCTCCTGTGTCGGTGGCGTGTGGGCGGCATGTTCTACTATCCCGATCGAACAGTACATGACACGCCGGACCGTCATGGTCTGAAGTACGAGGAGGTCTCCTTCCAAAGCAAGGACGGAACCCGCCTGTCCGGCTGGTTTATCCCGGCTGTCGGCAAGGCGAAGGGAACCGTGATCCACTTCCACGGCAATGCCCAGAACATGACAGCCCATTTCGGGTTTGTCTCCTGGCTGCCGTCCCGGGGCTTCAACCTGTTTGTCTTCGATTACCGGGGTTACGGCAAATCGGCCGGGAGTGCCGGACGTCGCGGTGTTTATCAGGACTCACTGGCAGCGCTGGAATATGTCTCCACCCGCCCGGACATCGATCAAAAACGGCTGCTTGTGCTGGGGCAGAGCCTGGGAGGCGCCAATGCGATCGCTGCGCTGGCCGCTCGTCCTCCCGGCGGAATCAGGGGCGTGGCCATCGACTCGGCCTTTGCCTCATACCGGGGCATGGTCCGCGACAAGATCGCCGAGATGCCGCTCTTGTCGTTCTTCAAAGGTCCGCTTTCCCGCCTGCTGATCGGCGATGATTACAGCGCCGATGCCGTCATTGCCAGTATTGCGCCGACACCGCTGCTGATCATCCACGGCACAAAAGATTCGGTGGTGCCGTACTCGCACGGCCAGCGCCTCTTCGAGCTGGCGCGCCAACCGAAACAGTTCTGGACCCTCGAGGGGGCCGACCACACCGAAGCCTTCGCTGATTCCACGTCCGAATATTGCACAAGGCTGGTGGCGTTTTTCGATGCGGCGCTGGTGGGGAGCGTAACGGCTGGCAATAAGCCGGCTGAAACAGATGCTGTTTCCGGTAGAAATTATTGAGCATCTCACGACGACAATTTCTCAAGCGTACCTTCCAACTCGGCTCAATCAGCCTGTTAGCGAGCTATCCTTTGCTAATCGAGCGGATGACGGTATTGACAAACGAGTATCGGATTGCGGTTCCTAACCTCCCGGAGGCTTTTTCCGGTTTCAGAATTGTGCAACTTTCGGACATTCATTACGGGAGATTGACGCCGCTGATTTTTATCAAAGGGATAGTGGAACGCGCCAATGATCTTAAACCCGACCTTATTGCCTGTACCGGCGATTATGTGTATCGCAAAAGCAGTTCTGATGAGATCGATGAAGTCTGGCAGGTTCTTTCACGACTATCTGCACCCCATGGTGTCTGGTCTGTTCTGGGCAATCATGACCATTGGTCAGATGCTGCGCGGGCCGACTACTGGCTTAAAAAGAACGGTCAGGACCTGCGCCACAAGGCGGTGCGGATCGAGCGGAATGGTCAGGCGCTCTGGTTGGCCGGCGCGGGAGATTTAATGGAAGATCACCGCAATCTCGACCAGGTGCTTACAAAGATACCGGACAGGGATTGCCGGATTGTTCTGGCCCATAACCCGGATACAGCGGACAGCGACTACTCGCGAAGAATCGACCTGATCCTGGCGGGGCATACTCATGGCGGGCAGGTGCAAATTCCTTTTTATGGACCGCCTTATCTGCCGGTACGCAACAAGAACTATGTCAGTGGAGTCGTCACCACGTCGCGGAGCAGCCAGATGTTTATATCTCGAGGCATCGGCTGGTCGATCCTGCCGGTCAGGTTTAACTGCTACCCGGAAATCGCCGTGCTGGAGTTGGTTCCAAAGCCTGCGCCCCCATTAAGGACATTTTGAATGCAATGTGTGGAACAATAAGGGTCAGGTACAAAATTGGGAATGTACTGAGCCAGGAAGTGTCCGTCCCCTTATTTAAAAATGAGTTGGGGGACTGCACGGCAGCTCCTCACTGAATGTTGCGCCGACTCTGGTTTTTGCTTCATGAGTCTGTTATACAGATTGCGTGTGTAGCGGTGATGGAGGCTGGATGGGGTTTTCTGGGTTTTATTGTGCGGATTGAGTGCAGATGAGGCGGATGTTCGTAGGATAAATGTTCTGTTTGGGTAGATGGCCGGTTCACGTGCGCGTGCGCGTGAACCGGTTGATCAGCAAGTTCGACGAGAGAAATAAATGAACAAATGGATAAACAAAATCATAGATGGTTTTCGTGGGGCCGGGCCGCCTACGGCTACCCCTAACGAAGCCGCCCAGCAGGTGCTTGACGACAAAATGAAAGAACAAAGTGTG
>MGZK01000011.1 GCA_001802125.1 Geobacteraceae bacterium GWC2_55_20 | reverse complement strand
CGAGTATGTATTATCCTTGAAATAACACAATTTTCCGGAGGGTATCAAATTGGCAGCTATTTCGTTCGAAGAAATCATGTTCACGATCATGTCAGCTACGCAGGACACATTCAAAAGCTATATGAATATTGACCTGCTGGCGGGAAAGGTAGAAAAGAAAGTCGAGCCGGTAGACTCGGATGTAACCGGAATAGTCGGTATTGCCGGTGACCGGGTGGGCTATATCATCATTGCTACCGACCGCTCCAGTGCCCAGTGCGTGGCCAAGGAACTGCTGATGGTCGAAGAAGCCGACGAAGAGTGTATTCGCGATGCCATGGGGGAGTTGGCCAACAACATTGCCGGAGTTTTCAAGACCAAGTATCATGAACAGTACGGCAGCGTGGCCCTAGGCCTGCCGCTGGTGGTTTCCGGCCAGCTGCGAACCATCTCCGAGCCCCCGGAAAGCAATGAAACTTCCAGCATTAACGTGCAGTGCAAAGGGGTTACCATACCTTTTAAAACCGTTGACGGAGCCATTTCGATCACGGTTATGGTCTATATGTAGTTTTTATTCATATCTGATGAGATATTTCAGTTTACTCCTGTTGATTCTGGTTTTGTTGTCGGGTTGTGCCTCCATGGAATCCCGCTGGCGCGATGATGCCTTCAGTCGCTTCAACTCGGCCGTTACCGCCGGCAGCCAGTCCTTTGCGCCGGAGGAAACCGATAATATCCGGCAGACTCTGAAGCTCGCCGACAGATATTTCAGCCAGCGGATGATCGAAGATGCCGACCGTCTCTATCAACTCTCATGTCAGAAGAGCCAGCTGCTCTACCGTAATCTGGTCCTGAGTAAAGTCAGGCAGGGCACGACACTGCTTGTGGATTCCGGGAAAGATGATGGCGTGCCGGATGAAATTGCCATTGCCCTTGAACCGGTCAGTATCAGCGAAGCCCTGCGAATGGAAGCTGAGGATGATAGCGGGCGATCACTTTCAGGATCTCCGGACTGTGATCAAACCCCGCTTGTTGAAGCTGCATCAGAGGTGTCAACCTCTGATGCGGTAAAACCGGTCGCCGTCGTCCCGGCAACTGCAGTATCCTCGCCTCCCGAAAAAAACGCTGTCCTGCAATCTCTGGAGGCTCTTCCGGAGCGTCTACCCGCGCTGAATTCAGAGAAAAAAACAACCGGTCAGCATGACACGGGGCGAACACCCAAATCCGCTGCTACAAAACCGGCCGAGAATAAGAGGCGCCCGGCGCTTGTGCTCCCGCATGATCCGGGCAACAAGATGATTTATCTGACATTCGACGATGGACCTTCGCACCTGACCCTGCCGATTGCCAGTTACCTGAAGTCACAGGGGGTCGCGGCTACGTTTTTCGTTCTGGGAAACAACGTCAAAAGGTATCAGAGCGCCATTACTGCTACTGTCGCAATGGGACACAGGGTCGGCAACCACACACTCTCCCATAATCTCCGCAAGCTCAACGCCTCGTTCCAGCAGGATGTTTCCGAAGTTGGCAAGACTGCTGCGCTAATCGAGAAGCTGGGCGGAGACGGCCGCATGGTCAGGATTCCTTACGGAGCATCAAATAAAGCGATGGTCTCCAGGGTCGCCTCCGAGGGGGGGCAGATATTCGACTGGGATATCAACAGCAACGATTCCGCAAAACGCGGCGCCAAGGATCATGCCTTCATCGAAAAGACTGTGATCAGCCAGCTTAATAAAACTGAAAAACGGCATATCATATTGCTCTTTCATGACGGCGCCGGTCATGAAGCCACGCTGGTGGCCATTCGCAACCTTATCCCGAGCCTGAAAGAGAAGGGCTACCGCTTCGGGCTGCTCTCGCGACGTGATCGTGTGGCCAGGACTGAACAGGCCCAACAACATCTGCCATGACCGACCTGCTTGATCGTTATGGCCTTCTGTTGCGTGAAGTCGATGCCTGGTTTAATGCCTGCAGCAGCCGCTATCCCGAGCAGATCAGATGTCACGGCGGCTGCAGCTCCTGTTGCCGCGGTCTTTTTGATATTACCCTGCTGGACGCCTTCCATCTCAAGCGCGGATTTGATCAACTTCCCGAAGAACAGCGCCTGGCTATCACCGCCGCGGCTAACAAGCGGCTTGAGTCAATGTCAGAGCAGTTTCCCACATTCGTTGAGCCATGGGTGCTGAACGTAATTCCGGAGCCGGAATGGGACGCATTGATGCCCGAAGAGGATGAAACTCCTTGCCTGCTGTTGTCCGAATCCGGCATGTGCCTGGTATATGACCATCGACCGATGACCTGCCGTCTGAACGGAATCCCGCTGATTGACGTGTCCGGTGAAGAGCTGTTTGATGAATGGTGCACGCTGAACTTCATCTCCAGGAACCCAAGAAGACTGCGCGGACTGCGATTCGAGTTCCTGGAACTGTTCGCCCAGGAACTGCTGTTGTTTCAGGAGCTGATTCGCGCCCTTTCCGGTGAGAAACTCAGCGAGCTTGACCTGTTTATCCCCGCCGCAATCGTACTCGACAAAGACAAAATCCTTCCGGTGATCAAAACTCTGGTTTAATCGGCATAAAAAAGGGGCCGACGAACTTAATCGCCGACCCCACACCAACTCAAATTCTATCAATTCTGATTACTTCTTCTTACCCTTTTTTGCTCCTGCGGCAGGCGCGGCCTTGTCGGCGGCTTTCTGCGGGCTGGAATCCCAGCGGTTCAGGTCATGGGCGATGTTATGGCACTCACCGCACTTGGTGAAGCGTGCCAGCATGGATGCCGGGTGTGGCGTGCCATGGCAGCTCTGGCAGGTCGGAACGGTTTTATGTTTGTCCTTGTGACAGGTAACACAGGCAACGTCTTTATGTTTCGTAGTTGTCTTGATGAGATGTTCTGCAGCTTTCTTGTGGCAGGAAGCACACATTTTGTTTGTTGTGTCCGAGGCATAGGTTACCGCGGTAGGCATATGGGCCTGGTGGCAGCGTTTGCAGTCGGCGGAGCCCATATCGGCGCTGTGCGGCTTGTGGCACTGTGTACAGAGCGGGATCTTGCCGTGAACATTGTGACAGAAGCTGCAGGCCAGCTTGGTGTGCTTGCTCGGCAGTTGCTTCAGCTTGACAATTTGCTGGCTGTGGCAGGAGAGGCATTCTTCGGTGATGTTGTTGGCCAGCTTGATGATCTTCGGTGTGTGCGGGTTGTTATGGCAGCGCAGGCAGGCGGCCAGTTTGTAGTGTGGTTTGCCGCTGTGGCACTGACTGCATTCAGGGATTATTTTCTTTACGGTAGGCGGATGGCCGGCGTGGCAATCCTGACAACTTACACTTGTCTTGTGAGCGCCGCCATTCGCGGCAACCGCTTCCGGAGCAGCCGAGTGGCACTTTACGCAATCGGAGTTGCTCAGAACCGCTTTCGGCGCATCCGCGGCAACGGCCGTCAGTGCTGTGACACCCATCAGTGTGGCAGCTACACCAAGGGCTTTCATAAACCTTGCCAAGCTCTTCATTTAATTCCCTCCTGCTTAGTTGAATATAAACCGATCCACAGAACCGGCTTTAGATGCAAAAGATTTAACGTAAAGTTTTTCGAATACTGCCATCATTACTGCGTGCCGTCAATCTAAAACTGAATACTGTATACACCATAACATATGGATTTATATATATAAAACAAGACCGGATAGGTCTTTTTGTAGCTGTGCAATTGTGTCTGGCAGAAATTACTATATGTGGAGACTTGACAGAAACGGCTGGCTCTGATAGAAAATAATACTTCGGGCGCTTAGCTCAGCGGGAGAGCACTGCCTTCACACGGCAGGGGTCACTGGTTCAATCCCAGTAGCGCCCACCATAAAAATCAAGGGGTTAGCGGGTTTCGCTAGCCCCTTTTCTTATTCTCTTACTCCTTCAGCCCTTCATCGTAGTGAACAGACGATCCCCCCGAGATATCCACACTGCTTCCAATAATTGAACCAAAAGTATTCTGTCCGCCTGACAGCCTGATGACAGCTGTCGGGGCATAGACCAGAGCATGAAGATCCGTGTTACCCGAGATGTCTACGGTCTGAAGTCCGGCAGTCCCATAGATAACCAGGCTTGCAGGAGTCTTGTTTGTATTGACGATACTTCCGCAGCTTATCTGCAGTTTCCGGCCGTTTTGATAAATAGTCACTTCTCCTGACGTTATGACGATACTCGAATTGCCGGAAAGCGAAAAATTCCCGTCAACATGAAGCGTCAGCGGACCGCTAAGATAAAGTGTGCTGTTCCCGTTAATGTTGATTGTTGAAACACGATAATCACCGGCTGCCAAAGTTTTGGAGCCGTGCCCGGAGAGCTTGATGGCTCCGATCGATATCCCTCCGGCTGGATCGGCTTTCGGCGTCATGTCCTTGGCAACAGCTAGGGCGCCGCTGCCGCCGGAGACTGTCGCGCCACCGTTGGTACACCCGACTATCGCCGGGTTGCCATCTTGACCAACCCATAGCTTACCGAAGACCTGGGTTCCGCCGCTCATTTTTATGCCGCATGGTTGCAGGGAGTTTGACGCGACATCTCCGTTTTTGTATTTGCCTCTTATCCAGCTTGACGGGCTGTTGATATAACTGTCGGTATAACTGTTGCCCGTCATGGTGACACCGGAGTTACCGAAAATAGCGGCGGAGAAGATGTTGTTCGACGTTGAGACAGTGTAAACGATCTCCTTCGAGATGGTGGCGACGTTATTCGCACCGTCGGTGGAACTTGCGGTTACTATGTTGCTGCCGGGCATTAGTGTCAAGGATACCTGCCACGTCGTATCCGTAGGATATGTGACATCTCCCACGGCTGCCGTGGAAGATGTCACAACGACCGCACTATCCGGCTCCCTGGTCCCATTTATGATCTGACTGCCATCAATCGTCGGGCTCTCTACCGGGTCTATGGTCAGCGCCGGCGGGGTGATGTCGTAGATCACGTTGCGCAGGACGCTGATGCTGTTGCCGACTTCATCGGTGGCAGTGACTTTGATGACGTGGCTCTTTTCCTCAGTCATGACGAGACGCTGCTCGAAACCGCCATCAGTCACCACCGGAGTGTAGGTCGCGCCATCCATTTCGATGCTGACGCTGACCGAATTGAGGGTGTCGGCTACAGTCCCCTTGAGAATCAGCACATCACGGTTGGTGCGGATGTCCTGGCCCGGCTCGGTAATGGCCAGGGACGGTTTCTGGTCGTCGAATGTAACGGTGCGTTTCTCAGTGCCCTTGTTAGCGGCCAGATCAACAGCAACAACCTCGATGGTGTTGGAACCGTAAACCGGGGTCAGGTTGGCTTCAAAGGCATCGCCCTGGCGCTCGCTCGGCTGGGTAACACCGTTCAGAAGCACCTCGACAGAGGAGGTTTCATCGACGTTGCCCCTAACAAATATTTCCGGCTTGCCGGTCTTGCTGTTGTCTGCCGGCGAGGTGACATCGATCAGCGGCGCTTTTTGGTCAAGATGAATAGTACGGGTGTCGCTGACCGGATTGGATGCCATATCGGTGGCTGTCACCTCAACGGTGTTACTGCCATCGGCCAGAATCAGCGCATGGCTGAAAGTTCCATCCGGGTTGAAAGGCACGGTGGCGCCGTTGATCAGGAGTTCCTTGACCGCAACATTGTCGGTGACCGTGCCGGAGATGTTCAGCACCTCGTTATTGGTGTACGATTCATTTGCCAGGGTGGAGACAATCAAGACCGGCGCAGTGGTGTCGATCTGGACATGGAAGTTGACGGAGACGGGAATGCTGCTGTTACCGGCCCGGTCAACGCCCCTGAAGGATACCGAGTGGCTGCCGTTGTCGGCCAAGGCCGGAGTCCAGGAAGAGGTGTATCTTCCCTTGGAAGCGTCGGCAAGAGGAAGGGGTTTCCAAGCGCCGCTGTCGATGCTGTATTCAACTTTATCGACACCGGAGAAATCATCTGAAGCAAACACCGAAAGAGAAACATCGGTGGAATAACTCGCCGCTTCCAGTGGAGAGACAATGGAAATTGTTGGCGGCAAGCCGTCCTTGACGGCAATGGTGGCCATGGCGATGTTTTGCCAGGTTGCATCGCTCTTAAACGTGAGAACGACCTGATATGTCTTGGGTGCGAGTCCGGTTGTATCGAAGGTAACGCTTCCCGGCACGGAGCCATTCACTTGTATGGCGCCGGGTTGTTCCGAAGAGGCCACAATCGTTTGCCCATCCGGGTCTTGCAGGGTGATGCGCACAATTCCGGTGGCTGTGCTGTTGCCATGGTTGGAGAGGGTATAGCCGGCAGTGAAACTGCGGCCGGTCAGGACTGTGGCCGTATCTGTAGTGAGAGCGCCTTTAAGCAGAGGTTGCGGCAGGATATTGAAAACTGTTGTCTTGGTATCCAGTAGTTGATCTTCTGCTGAAAGATCCATTACCGCGGCATAGGTGCCAGCCGGTAGCGAGCCGGTATTCCAGACGGCGGAGAAGCTGCCCCCCATTGCCGGCAGAAGGCTGGCAAAGGACTTTTCTTCGTTGAACAGCTGGGTGTTCCCTGAATCAACGATTTGAAGCCGTGCCTTCAGTTGCGGTATGACATGATTTACGCCGCTATTGTTGAAGGAAACATTAACGACAACCGTCTCGCCGGGGCCGTAAGACTGTTTGTCGGTTGTAATGCTGCCGCTGGCCTTGATATCCGGCAGAATGCTGAACGGTGTTGCGCTTTCCGCCAGGGTGACTGTCCCGATCTCGTCCGTCACCAAAACATGCAGCCGGTAGAAGCCGGCATAGGTTGCGCCGGTGTTCCAGGTGAAAGCCAGTTTTTGATTCAACGCGTAAGGCAGGTCCTGGGGCTGACTGGTGATCAACTGGACCAGGTTGCCGTTACTGTCCTCGACCATCACTTTCAGTGTTCCCGATGTTGGTAATCCCCTATTCATGAGGGTTACTTCGAAAGAGGCCTCCTGGTTGGCTCCGAATTGGGAAGAGCTGGTCGAAGAACTGATCGATACTAGCTCCTGATCGGTGACGATCAGATCTTTGGCGGCATGATTATTGGTTTCCACCATCTCCTGGATCCAGTTTGCAGGATCAACCACGGCAATGACGGTACTGGTACCAATGTCAGTGCCGACAATAAAGCGGGCCGAGACAGCTCCATCACCGTTCGCGACAATACCGGGAATTGATTCGGACTTGATCAGCGCCACGTCTCCGGACCCGTCCCACAGATAAAGATCAATCGCCACGTTGCCGGCAGGGTTGTTTGAGGTATTGCGCACCCTGGCGGTAAGGAGGACCTCTTCACCCGGTTTGGGAATGGGTGGAAAGAACGAGATGTCGCTTTCGGCGATAGCTAGGTCCGGCATTATTCCCGTATCCAGGACCACGGTAATCGAATCCGAAGGGGTGCTGCGGTTTCCGTAGGTGTCGGTCGAAACCGCGACAAGATGGTTTTCACCCGGAATGAGCCTGTCTATCTGGGCGGAGAAATAACCGGGCGGTTGAACAGTATGCAATCCAAGCTGATCGAAGATAATCAGTTCGCCGTTCGTGCGCCACTCAGGGATTCCATATATCTCGCCCGAAGCGTTAAAGACTCTCTTCTCACCGCCATTTGCATCCACAACCATGAACAGTTCATCGCTGCCGGAATACGCCACATAACCCAGCTGCAAGCCGTCCGGTGACCAAACCACCCGATAACCGCCCTGTTTGCTGGTGGTTCGGCGTTCAACGGATCCGGCCGCAAAGTCATAGCTGTAGATATCCCCATCACCGTCCCGGTACGAAACAAAAGCAATACCTGAACCATCCGGCGACCATGAGGATGACCACTGATCGTTGTTGTCGTCAATGAGTGTGGTGGTGCTGTTTGTCCTGTCAAATACAAACAGGACGCCGTTGTCAAAGTAGGCGACCCGTGTGCCGTCGGGAGAAAGTCGCGGCAAGTCGGCAAAGTTTACATCGGCAATGCGAATGACTGAACCGTCACCGGGACTGGCGATCCACATGCTTGTCTGCCCGTTCGGATTGGCGCCGGCAAAAACATAGTTATCTGACCTGGAAGACCATGACGGGCTGAATTCGTTCAAGGTGTCTCCAGTGGCAGCGATCCGCATCGAGCCCGATTCCCGGTCATACAGGGTGATTCTCGGCTGCAGGTCATGATCGTAGCCTGTTATCAGCAGATAACGCCCGCTTGGCGACCATTGTAGATCTCCCCAGATATATGACAGGCCTGAAGACACATTTGTGGTGATATTGTTCGACATGTCCAGCAGTGTCAGATCTTGCGAGTTAATGTTTGATGCCAGGAGTTTGCCGTCGGGAGACAGACTGACAGCATAGGTATCCATGGCCATGGCCACGTCGGTTTGCCGCTCCACGGTTGAAGCGGTGGCGGAGCCGATCAATTCATCATCACCGAGCACATCGACCAGTGCGGCAGGTTCCGCGAATCCGCCTATGGTCAGTCCGTATTCCCTTGTAACGAAAGCAGTGCCGGGCACTGTCGGCTTCAAAATCATCGGCTGAACCGTTACCGTGTCCCGAGGGACGCCCGATGCGGTGTTGCTGGCTTCGCCTTCATTGCCGATCGAGTCCAGGGCCTTTACGCGATAGTAATATGAAATGCCATTAGCGAGACCATTGTCATGGAATTTTGTGCCGGTAACCGTGGACGTGTTCACCCTGATGAAGGTCCCGCTTTCATTTAGTGAACGATAAACATTGTATGAATACTGGCCGCTTCCAGCCGGGGGCTGCCATGACAGATCCAGGATGCTGCCGCTTGCCGGGGCGGAAACTGACAGCAGCGGGGGAGATGCCGGCAATTCAACCTGAACCGTCGCACTCGCCTCATTGGAGAAGGCACTTTCATTCCCTTTAAAGTCTCTTGCAGTCACCCGGTAGCGATAGCTGTTGTTGGCAAGATTCCGGTCATTATAGCTTGGTACCAATGGCGAAACGACACCAACCAATATCCAGCCGGAGGGGGTCTCCCGGTAGACGTAATATTCGGAAAGGTCGTCCGCGGCCGGCAGCGGAGGGCTCCAGGACAGGACGACATCGCTCCCCTGCACGGTAGCGGAAAGAGCCAGCGGCGCTCCGGGCGGTTCGACATCACCGACAGCCGCGACTGCCGGCGAAGATGGGGCACTTTCGAAGCCGTACCGGTCAATGGCCGTAACTTGATAGCTGTAACGCTTGTCCAACAAGCCCTGGTCTGAATATCCGGGGGAAACGAGCAGACCATCCTTTTGGAATCTGATCTCATCAATCCTGGCGTATTTGGAAGGATTCCGGTCTGTGCTCGAAGTGATGGCGATCCTGATCTTATCGGTACGATAGGAGGGAGACACGTCGAATGTGTTGTATTGCTGGTCGTTGCCGACGACCTGTTTCAGGGTTACCCAGTTATGCCCCGACCAGCCCTGGACTTCGTAATCCTTGCCGGCCAGGATATTGTACCGGTTGTTGGCCGAATCCCACTCTCCTCTCCAGCGTATATCAACCTTGTTGATCAGTTCCGGCGACTGTAAGGCCATCTGCCACCAGGCGGGCGTGAAAGTGCCGTAACCGTAGCCTGTGCTCCAGTAGGTGCTGTAATTGCCGTCCATGGCTTTTTGGGGGTCGGTATAATAATCCTGGTAGGAAGAAGCTGAGGCCGACCCTCCCGTCACCGCCAGGGAGTTGTTCAGCTTTTCACCGTCACGGAACAGGTTGTAGCCGATTATGTCCGGTTCGCTGTTGCCATTCCAGGTAAGACTCACATCGTATCCGTCAACGGACGCCGCCAGACCGGTCGGCGCTGCCGGGGGCTCATCGAAGCTGACGACTACCGGCTCCGAACTCCTGCTGATATTACCTTCGCCGTCTATGGCAGTCGCGGAGAAGCTGGTGTCGCCAAGAGCAAGCGATATTCCTTCCTGCCTGAAACGACCGGACGAATCCGCTGAAATGGTAGTTTTAGTGGTCGCTCCCGAAGAAGTGACCATCGTCATCTCGACACTGGAGTTCGGAGTAACGCCGCTTCCTTCAAGTGTCAGGTCAGCTGTCCTGAGCGGCGTGTACGGCTGCGTGACCAGAGGCGCGTAAATCCTGGCCGCAACCTGTGCGGCGGGTTTGCTCTCGTTACCGTGGATATCAATCGCCGTGATCTCGTATCCGTAGTTCCCGTCCGGCACGCCGGCATCCGCATAAACCGGATTCTTGACGATGGCCACGTTAAGCCTGGTCTTCGACCCGTTGTTCCAGCGATAGACGTTATAGCCGTCCAGATCAGCTTCAATACCGGCGCCCCAGGTCAGGGTCACATCCGGTCCGTTCACTTTCGCAGTTGGAGAAACGGGTGACTCCGGCGGAGTCAGATCCGTATAGGTCAACGTCACGACCGGAGGAGCCGGATCAGGCTTGCCGCCCCTGTCGAAGGCCAGCGCCTGCAGTTGGTAATCGCCGTAGGCGAGGCTCATGGATTTTGGATCGAAGTAGACCATGAAGGGAGCCTTTGCCAGGGGTGCGCCCAGGTTGCTCCAGTCCGTGTCCTGTGGTCGTTTGTACTTGAATTGGACCGTTGCGATATCGTTGTCCGCTGACTCGGCCCTTATCATGGCCTTTGTAGCGAAACGCAAACCGTTGGCCGGCTCTGAAATGGTCATGTGAGGTGGATGGGTGTCGATGCTCACTTCCAGGATGTTGGATTGATCGCTGCTGTTCTCCGCCTGATCCATGGCCACCAGGTAATAGCGGTAAGTGCCGTCGGGCAGCGCCTTGTCGGTGTAATTTGTTCCGGTAACCAGGTATGGTTTCATACTGCCGGCGACAATTCCGGTCACATTGGCCAGTTGGTCGTTGCGGTAGAGCAGATAGCCGGCCAGGTCCGGGTCGGTATTGGCTTTCCAGGAGAGAGATACGTCCGCGTTGTTCGGGATCGCGGAAAGCAGCAGCGGGGTCTGGGGAGCAGTGTTGTCAATGGTTACAGTGGTCTGGGCGCTGGAGATGTTGCCGGAGATGTCTTCACCCTCCAGCTTGATGCTGAACTGTGCGCCATCCTGGGAGCCGAGGCTGTCCCACTGGGCCAGCGTGCCGAAGGATATCGGCAGTGGCGAGCGACGAATGACGGTCCATGCGGACGGACTGCTCCCCTGACCGATTGAAACCCGGTATTCCTTGAAATCGTCCTGGCTGTGGGCGGTTCCCTTGATGTCTGCCAGGCCGGATATTCTGGCGCCTCCAGCCGGAGATGATATCCGCACCGTCGGTCCGTTCAGATCTACTTTCAGGTTTACAACATTGGATGCATCGCTTTCATTTCCGGCGATATCGACCGCTTTGACCAAGTAGGCATAGGCTCCTTCCTTGAGGCCGGAGTCAGTGTAGGCAAGGTCGGTGAGTAAAGCGGAATTAAGTTTCTGGCCGCTGCGGTAGACGTTGTAGCCGGCCACGTCCGTTTCCGGGCTTTTTGTCCAGTTCAGGCTGTTGGCGGTTTTGTCCTCAGTCCGGCCGCTAAGCCGGGGAGTTGCGGGTGGATGCGTGTCGATCCTGAAGCCGACCCTGGCTTCAGACCTGTTACCGGATTTGTCGGTGGCGGAGATTCGGAGACAGTATTCTCCGTCAGCCGGCAACAGTTTCCAGGAATCCAGGACACCGTCCGAAACTTTTGTTGAGATACTCTTGAACACCGCCCATTTCGCGGCGGTCGCGCAGGAACCTTCCGCCAGTTCCAGCGAGCCTTTGTCGAAATAGGAGTCAACAACGATGCCCTTGATATCCATGGCCCCGGTTATGTAGTCGCCTTCCTTCGGGTATGTCAGGGACACATCCGGCGCGGTGTTGTCGACTACGATCCGAGCCATTGCTTCGGCTTCCAGACCGGCCTTGTCCCGTGCATACAGGGAGATTGTGTAGAGTCCATCGGCAATACCGTCGGCTTTTCCGACTTTGAGCGATGATGGTATTGAACCGCTCGGAAGGGAACTGCCAGCCACAATCTCTGTCCACTCCGTTGGTGCATCGCCTGGACCGTAGCGCAGGCTGTAACGCTCCAGGTTTTTCTCATCGATGACACCGCTGATGGCGATCAGATTCTTGCTGTTGCCGTAGAATTCTCCTGCTTTGGGACTATTCAGCGTTACCTTGGGAGGTGTGCGGTCGATGGTGAATGTACGGACGAGTCTGGTCCGGTTTTCTCCAAGATCAACCGATTCAACAATCAGCGTATAGGTGTTTTCATCCAGGTTCTCAATAGCTGAAAAAGTATGGTTCTGACGATTTTGACGTCCCTGTTCTTGCGCGATTGTTCCGGAAGGTCCGGTCAGCGTGACAGAGTAATTGTCAATATTCTGGTCAGTCACGCTACCCGAAACGGCCAACGCAGAAGTGTTAAGACAGGCTGCTTCGGCCGGCTTGGTAATATCTATTACAGGTGGCTTGCCATCGATCACCATACTGACCGTTTCAGTCTGGGTAACGGATGGATTGGCGCTGAGCGAGGCTGTCAACTTGACCGTATATGGGCCGTCTGCCGCGACGGCACCGGATGAATTCCTGCCGTCCCAGGTTATGGATCCCGCCCCGGATGCTGCCACGCGTACGAATTCCCTGATAACCGTATTGGAAGCATCAACTATTTCGATCTTTAAAAACACGGAGTCATTGACTTCGTAGGATATGGATGTGGTATCCAGGCGCTGATCGCCGTTGGGAGAGAACAGCATCGGGGTGAGATTGAGGGATTTGATCGGGGTACTGCGTTGGCTCAGATCGACTCCGACCGTCTGCAGGACGGTGTTCCCGGCCGTGTCAGCAGCGCTCAGGCGTAGCGTCCAATGGCCGGCAAGCCCATAGGTGTTCCAGGATCCTAGCGATGCGTCGCGCACCTCCCGGTTTCCGGTTGAAACAGTATGCCAGGCAGAGGGAGTAGCACCTTCCCCGGCTTCGAGCGTATATGAGCTCAAATGGGCGTCGGACACCGAACCTTTCACATCTACCAGCATGGCCGGCAACAACGGTGACGAGGTTGCGGGATAGGAAATGGCAGCCAGCGGCGGCAGGGAATCCACATCCACAGGAGCCCATTTGGTGCCTGTGTTTCCGCATGTATCGGTGGCGTTGACAACGAAAGCGTAGCGTCCGTCCGGAGCGGCCCCGCCGGTATCGGTAAGTCCGTCCCACGATGATGTGCCGATGCCCGACAGATATGGTGTTGCACCACCGATCGTTCTTATTGGCGAGACATCAAGCAGTGGAGGCAGATTCAATCTTTCGATCAGGCGGTACACGCTTGACTGGACATTCGAGTTTTCATCGATGCGATAGGAGGCCGTCATGGCTGATCCGGGTTTGCCTGAAGCGGAAAGGACTGTCTTGTCAGTGGCAAGCGACAAAACCTGCACCACCTTGTCGAAGCTTACGTCCGCGGTGGTGCAACTTGAATTGCCGACGGTGTCTACCACCCGCAGCCTGATGGTATAATATGCACCGGAAAGGTCATTAACATCCCAGATCCCAAACTGCCCGTTCTTTGCGCCTCTTCCTTCGATCGGCACAGACCTGAAACCGGACGGATCCACGCTTGAGGCCTGAACAGAATAGGTCTGCTGCCAATTTGCCGGGCTGGAACCTGAACTGAAGAGAAGTTCATACCGTTTGATTCCCCCCGCATCATCCGCTATGCCTTCCAGGGGAATTCCGTGTCTGCTGCCTCCCGAAACAGGCACCTTCACCGGACAGAGCGTGGTCCCGCTTCCGGTCGGATAGGTAAGCCTGGCCGTGGGTAGAACCCGGTCAACCAGTACCCTGGATGTGGCCGTAGATTCCTTGCTTTTACCGTCAACAATGTCATAGTAAGCGACTACCGCCTGAACCTGGTAGTCACCTTCCACCATCACGGATGTGTCGAGGATCGCCTGTTTCCAACCATCACTGCTCATGTCCACCGACTGTAAAAGCCTCTTGCCTGTCGAATGGAGGAGGAAGTAGTCAAGTTTCAGGAACCGGGCCTGGGGATAGGGCTCCTTCTGTCTTGTAGAGAGAGTGACCCTGCCGTTCGATGTTTGGCCGCATCCAGTGGCATCTTCGTATGCTGCAACCAGATCAATATTGACCGGACAGCTGGGTGGATAAGGCGCCTGACGTTCATATACCTTCCCCGATTCCCCAATCACAGTCATCTTGATCTGGTACCGCATGCCTGCGCTTACCTCCGGTGCGGGCAGACTGCCCGTGAAAACCGGTTGGCCTGGCGGCAGGTCGAGACGGTGATATGTGTTCCATTCCCGGTATCTTTCGTCCTGGTCACTGTGGACCGTGAGCACCAACGACCTGATCTCTTCCAGGAGCGCTATTTCCGTTAACAGTTTGCCAGAAGGGCAAACAGCTTCCAGCGATAAGACCGCATGGGTATTAAATTCGTTAGTTACGAATGACCGGCCTCCCTGGTCCACTACAACCATTCGCACCTTGTATGTATTTCCCAACTGCAAGCCCGAGCTGTTCCAGGTATAGGCTACCGAACCTTGTGCTCCTGGCGGTTCATTCCCGGTATCTAGCCAGATGTCGTTGTGCCAATACTGCACTCTTTGGCTTGTCACTGGAAGGCGAAGTGTCTCGAAACCGGAAATGTCATGTTTGCCGACTGCGGCCAATTCCGGAGGTATAATGCCGGGCGTGGGCTTACCATCCCAGGACAGGATCAGGGCCTTTTCCTCCACGAAGTCCGAGATTGCCGTGGAACTGTTTCCAGCCCGGTCTACGACAGTAACCCTGAACTTCTTGCCTTTCAGGGAGGAAATGTCGGCATCGAAAAACGAATAAATCAGCGCGTCGGTCTCAGGGACGACCGGATTTCCGGATTCATCCCGCTTGATCAGGTTTTCATCTCCCCGCGATTTGGAGAACCATACCGGAAGCCATTCTTGGGGATTGTCACCCACACCGTAATCCAGCATCCATGAGGTGAGGTTCTTGTCGAAGGCGCGCCCGGTCAGCTCGACCCGATAATAACCGGCTCCATTCCCGTCCACCTTGATCGTTCCAATCCTGATGGAGCTTTGCGGAACCGAGGAGTCAACCTCCACCGAGAATGAATAGTCAAACACCGCAATCCTGTAAATGCCGTCCGGAACTACTGCGCCCAGTTCATCGCGCCCGTCCCAGGTAATCGAGCCGCGTAGCGGCAGCGGATGTTCCACGGATATGCTCCGCACGACCGCCCCTGATTGGTTGCTGATGACAAAATCGAGATGCACGGGTTCCGAGACCGAGTATTCGAAAGTCACCGCGTCCTGAACGCCATCCCCGTTGGGAGAGATGATTTCCGCCGATTTGATCAGTGAGTGCAGAGGAAGGCTGGTCCCCCAGGCCACGTGGATAGTCTTTGAAGCAACGTTTCCTGCCAGATCCCGCACCGAGAGCCGGACTAGATAGCTTCCGATTGCCGGCGGCAGCCAGTCGGTGAATGTTCCGTTGATTACCGGTGTTGTCGACAGTGGTACTACAATGTTCCATTCCGAAGGTGCATCGGCGGTTGCATACTCGATTGCATAGCTCTCGAAATTGAGATCGGTTGCGACCCCCTTCAGCAAAACCGATTGTTTTCCCTTGATAGCCTGAAGCTCAGCCGTCAGGTTAGCCCCTGAAGTGGAACTCCAGAGCGACGAACGGCAGACGCCATCGACGGGGCGTGTCATTCCATAGCTGTCGTAGGTCAGATAGTTTTTGCCGGGGGACAGCAGCAGCTCCTCTTCACCAGGCAGGCTGACACCTTGCACCAGTGGGGTGGATGATGCGTTTTGAACTCCGATCGCCAAAAGTGGGTTATTGCTGCCATACGTGCTGTCTTGGGCAAGGAGCACACTGCCATTGTCGAGCCAGTCCAGCAGATTCAAGTGGAACCCGGTATATGACCAGGGCCATGCCAGCGGCGAGCTCTCCTTGCTTCCACTTGCCAGGTTAACCGTCATCAGATTCGGACCGTACGCTTCCGGGCAAAGTTTTCCATAATACTCACACAAAACGCCGTCGAGCCCCTCCACAAAGGTTATCTTTTTGCCATCTGGCGACCAGATGAGGTTCAATATTTGAGGATAGATTTCATATCCATGTTGAGGTGATTTTACGACTTTATGAAGTACAGTTACCAAACCTTCCGAATCCACTGTCTTCAAGTTGCTCGAAATCCAATTCCCATTGTTAATTTCGTTATCAACAAACGCCACTTTGTCACCTTGCGGGCTGATTACGTACTCCTGAGCATCTGTGACGATCGGGGTAGCCACGCCATCGCGAATAAGCTCGATATTGCCATTGCTGTCATAGTCATAAAACAACGAACTGTTATCGACCCAGTTGATCGAATCATAGCTGTAGCGTGAGCTATTATTAACCTTCCAGGTGCTGGTCGAACCGTTCAGGCCGTAGACCATCAGCCGTTCGTTTTCCTGGTTACAGGATTTGCCTTCAGCGTTACAGAAAAGGTTCTGGATAAATGCAATCCTGGTGCTGTCGGGTGACCAGGCCGTGCCGATCAATCCGGAATAACCCAGTGGATAACCGTAGGCTATGGTGTTTTTATCTCCCTGTTCCACTCCCACATAGGCCAGTTCGTAGTGATACCATCCTTCCCTGTAAACCGGGCCGTAGTTGTAAAGGATCTTCTTGCTGTCTGGCGACCATTTCATGTCCCAGACATCCAGATATTCAGTTTCCAGGTACAGGAGTCGCCGGTTAGCGCCGGATAAGTCGCTGCTCCAGATGCCGCTGGACTCACGACCCGTCGTACGGTCCTTCCGCCAGGCAATGAAAGCCAGAGACTTGGCATCAGGAGCAAGAGTTACACTGTCGGTTTCGAGAGCATAGTCATAGCTGCTGTCGGACCAGCGTTCAGGCAGAACTTGTGTGGCAACATCGCCGTTTGGCGACAGGATATAAATCCCGGCGGGATATTCAGGGGTTTGGGGAACTGTTTTCAACAGGTGGACGAGCAGGCCACTCTCGTCGGGGAGCCAGGCAATAGTGTTGCGGCTTCTTTCCAGCGGCAAATGGCAGGCGATGTTGCGTTCGATCAAGGAGTTCGCGGACAAAGCTCCGGACAGCGGCAACCGGTTGGTGTCAACAACAATGCTCTCCCGTGCCAGAACCCGTAGTGAACCTCCGTAGATTACTATTCCGTAAGTTCCGTCCCTGACTACGCTGCCGTTGTTGTCCTTTCCATCCCAGGTCACGGTCGTGCCCGAGGTGTTGTCCAGGTCGCCGCCTCCGAAATTTCTTACGACTATTCCCAAGGCATCACTTATTTCGATGGTGATGCTCGTCGGTGCATCAGGCCTGAAGAATAATTGGGTATTATCCCTGTTCCCGTCTCCATTTGGGGAGATATAGCGCTCGCTCAGCCAGAAACGCGCGTTTTGGACAGTGAATGCCCTGGTGGTAACATTATTCTGCTTGTCTCTCTCTACAATGCGGCTTTCGGGGTCAGCAATCGCGGTGAGTTGTCGCACCCCGCTACCAAGGGGCGAATAGGGCATATTCAGGATTACCTGCGAGTTTCCGGCAAGCAGCGGGATTATCTGACTACCGATGGCAATATCTCCTACCTTGAACAGTACTTCCACATTGGTTGCGTCCTGGTCGCCGAGATTGCGGACCGTCAAGGCAATAACGACCTGATCCCCCTCCTTGGGTGCCGATGGCGTGATGGTCAAGGAGTCGGAAGAGACTGATACGTCCGGCAGTCCAAGTATTTTGATGGTTGAAAAGGTAAAATTGTCGTCTTCGGCGATTTCCTGGATGGCATTGTCGGGATCCACCTGAACGGTAATCAGCTGGCCGCCGTTCACGGCGATGCCGGTCCAGTCGATACTGGTCCGTACCGACTGTCCGGCCGGAATAGCCGGTATCAGCTGGCTGCCCAGAATGGCGCCGCCGTTGGAGGCGGTGCCGTTATAGAAGGTGACCCTGACGTTCTCGACGTCAGAATATCCGTCGTTCTTCACCAAAACGGAAATGGACGCACTCCCCCCTTCGCGGGCCGGACTGGGAGTGATGAGCATGTCCCTGTAGGAAACTGACAGGTTGGGCAGGGTGGAGGCGTTCACGGTCAACGGCACGGCGGCGCTGTTGTTGTCCTTGTTGGTTTCGGTGAAGGTACCGTTCGGATCGATCTGCACGGTCAGCGGCAGGTTTGCGCCAGCCAAGCCGGCCCGCCAGGTTACCTCCCGGGTGATAGCGGCGCCGGACGGGATGTCCACGCTCAGCTGGGCGATCTCCAGCGGGGCGCCGGGCTGGTCGATGAAGATGCGCACAGGCACGCTGTAGGCGTCCGAGGTGCCGCGATTGGCGAGCTTCAGCGAGATTTTGACATCCTTGCCGATATCCGCCGGATTTGGCGCAATCGTGATATCGGACGCCTGGAGTTGGAAATCGTAGGTAATCTCGGGCAGCAGGGATTTGACGGCACTGTTGTTGTTCTCGTTGGATTCCGCCAGCTGGCGGTCCGGATCGGCCACCACATGGTAGACATGCCCGCTGGCGCTGGTGACCGGGATCGCGAAAGTTACTGTCACCGGTGACTGCCCCGGAAAGGCCAGGGTCTGCTCCGCCAGTTTATGATCGGGAGCGATGCTCCCCTCGTAGAGCGACACCTTGGCCTGGGAGACGTCGCTCCTCCCCAGATTCCGGATGGTGGCGCTCAACACGGCATTGGTCGGCAGAGCGGTGATCGTGGCCGGGATGATCGAAACATCCTCCGCCTTGACGGAAAGGTCCGGGTCAACGGTTGCCTGCCAGACCGCCCGCATGGCCAAAGCGGTCTGGAAGGGGCTCTCATTCCAGCTCCCGTCTTGCGTCTGCTGGTTCAAAAGATAGCTGAGCCCGCTGCCGATGCTGATCCGGTCGCCGTTGACCGCCTGCAGAGCCATCAGAGCCAGCGAGGAGTCGTAGACCGTGCTGGGGCTGTTGCCGAAACCGCCGTCCGGGTTCTGCTTGGCGGCCAGAAAAGCCACGGCTTTGCTGATGCCGGTCTCCAATGCAAACGACTTGCGGTAGGAGTTGTAGGCCGAGAGTACCGCCGCCGTGGGCTGGATGATGCTGGCCGATTTGTCACCGCTCCAGCCGCCGTCCGGGTTCTGGGTGGACTGCAGATAGGCGACGGCTTTGCCGACCACACTCCGGTCGCTATAGCCGGCCGCGGCCAGGGCCTTCAGCGCCAGGGCGGTGTCGGTGGGGCTGCTGACGAAGTTGCGTCCGCCGCCCCAGCCGCCGTCGCTGTTGCTGCGGGAGAGCAGTTCCTGCACCAGGGATGAACTATCGCCGCCGGCATGCACCCGCGACTCGATGCGCCGGGCCAGGTAGTCGGTGGTGTTGGAGGCATTGGCTCCCAGCCAGTTGAGACCGGCCAGGAACTGCTCCTGTGCGGTGGGAAATATCTGCAGAGTGGCAACCGACTCGGCCGTATCCCGCTCGGTGGTCAGGGCGAAGTCAGTCCAGCTGCCGTCAGCCTGCTGATGGCTCAGCAGCCAGTTCAAGCCATCGTTGACGTTGGGCGGCAGTGTCCGTGGCACCGTGACTGGCGGACGTATGCCGGGGTTGGCCGGCAGCTCTTCCCGGGGTGTGGATGTCACCTGCACCAGTCCCTTGCCGTCGGTGAGGATCGAATAACGGGTCAGGTATCCGTTGCGAACGTTCTCGATGCCGGGCAGATCGTCGGCATTGAAGGTGCCCGGCGCAACGGCGTAGATGAAGGCCATCCTGAACTGCTTTTGGGAATCTCCGGCCGTGGGGGTACGCTCACCCTCCACGGCAATGATGTCGTCGATATTTACATAACGGGCCGTACCGCTGATGGTGGATCCCAGTTTGGGCATGCTTGACGGGTCGATGGCCGGGTTTTCGATCAGCAGTGTGGGAGGGACTTTGGATTTGTCGATCATCCCCATCAGGTAGAGGTCCAGGGGGCTGTAGTACTTGCGCACGGCGGTGGAGGTGAAGGTTCCATCGCCGTTGTTCTGCCACCTGTTGCCCAAATGTGTCGAACCGCCCGAGTCGAACAGGTAACTCCAGTGGGATGCCTGGTAGCCAAGCAAAGCAGTACTTTCAGAACCGTTCCAGTCCTTGAACTTCAAGTAGGCTCCCCAGCGGTGCTGCATCTCATGTATCAGAGTGTCAACCGTGAATTCGAACTCCGCGTTGAGCGGATCGGTGACAAGGTTGTGCCGGTTGCCCATGTCGATGGTTCCCTGCAACCTGGCATTGCTGCCATATTGTGAGGAATAGTCGAAAATTTCCTTCCCGATACCGCCGACGTCATTCTTGACACTGCTGTAGAAAGCAACCGCATTGGGATTCAATTTGAAGTCGAAGTTGGTGAAGATGGTTACGAAGTCGTAATCGTCCTTGTGGGTGCGGAAGAACTCCCTGGCAACAGCCTGGCGGGGAGCAACGTTGGGAGCGCCATCGGAGGTGTTCTCGTCGAAGTTGCCGGTCACTTCCATGACCGTGACATTGCCGTAGTCGGCCATAAATCTGGCCGATATCTCCTCGGCTCCAGCCGGAGACGGCAGTGAAACAACCGCGGAAATGCAGATCAGTCCGGTAACCAGCAACCCTGAAAGCTTAAAGAACGAGGACAGACAAGCGCCCATAATGTATTCCCCCCTGCATGCGCAAAAAAACAATAAATGAAATTCGATACCGTGCTTATGGAGTTACCTGGTTACGGGAGCGCCTGATGCCGGGGCCACCAGCAGGGGGCCTTTATCGGGCTGTTTGCGCAGGCGTTCGATCCTGGTCTTGCCGCCGTCCATCCGAACGATCACGGTTTCGAGTCCCCGGTCGGTTTTCTCCTCCAGCATGATGCGTCCGGTAACGATCTCCTTGACGGTGACATTCTCCACCACCGAGTCGCCAGGCTTGATGACCTGCAGCTTGCCGTCGTCGGTCCTGATCACCGCCTTGGATTCCTGGGGGGAGATCTTGATGAACCGGATTTTGTCCAGCGGTGCGGCAAAGGCTATGGTGGCAAGCATTAAAGCTGATGTGCAAAGCAGTGCGACGACAGATGTGCGATTCATGGTGACTCCTTCAAAGATAATGTTTTCCGTAATGATTCCGCATACCGAACCTGTAGGGTTTCCCGGTCCTTTTGGCTCTTGAATACATCCTTCTGCTCGTTCCCTCTCGACGTGACGTGATCGAATGCACCCGGATATTCAATTCTAAGTGGTCGTGCCATGGTTATCTCCTTTGAATGATAAGATTGTTCATATCATCACAAAGAATGAATTAATTGTGAATAATGGAGACCTGACCCTTGTGCTTCTTGTGACCCTTGTGCTTCTTGACCCTTGTGCTTCTTTCTTCTTCTAAGTACCTCCCTAAGTTCCACTTCTAAGTTCCACTTCTAAGTTCCATCTTCTAAGTTCCATGTCGGTGTCAGGATAAAAAATCTGGTAGATCCTTTATCCATTCCTCAAAATTATTACTATATCTTTCGACGTTCATATCTTCGTGATAAATATAATAAACAGCGGATTGATTGCCCTCTACAGCACTAAGACAGAAATAATCACCATTACCAACACTGTAAAATGGTATTAATTGTGGTGGCCATAGGCCCTCTTTTCTTTCATGTTGATACGTACTCAAAATGGTATCGCTACCGTCTACGTCAGCTTCTTGAACCTTTAAAATATCTCCAGGAAAAGCATACTCCGACATAAGCTCAACAAATGAAATAAATTCATGAGGTAACTCCGTTTTGAAAAAATCCTGTAGTACTTTCCAGTCTTGATCTGTTGGTGACACCCCTGCAACGGGCTCTCTAGGCATAATCTTTGATAAAATATTCCGTATTTCTTCCTTCTCGATCATATGCCCTCTCCTGGCAAAATGTATTCACTACCACGTTTGATTCTGTGTTCTCTGATTTCCTTTGTTCTTTGTTTAGGGCTTAGCCTTGAATCACTTTGGTGTCTTGTATGATTCCCATTTCTACGGTGAACTTCCTCTGTTATTTCGTCTAGTTTGCCACCTTCACTTACAGGCACCTGTTGCCTGTGATGCGCTTCAATATTTTGTGTCCCATATTCGGCCTGTGTCCTTGGGCCTTGTCCCTTCCGCATCCGCTTAACCTCCTCAATAGTGGATGGCTCATATCTGACAGGAGGGACATCCATTGGCGGATCTGGATTAGGGTAGTTAGTTGGCGACAGCCTTGTTTCAGATTTCCTAAGTGTGTTTGCTTCGCTTTCTGCAATCTTCTCTTCCTTAATCAGGTTCTTAAACTTAGTAAAAGCAGCCCCTGCCTTGTCCTCGATCGTTACTAACGCCTTTGCGTTTCTGATCTTATTTGTGATACCGGCAACGAAGCCAACCCCTTTCACAACACCAGCGCCGGCTGCTGTCTCGGCTGTAATCTCCACACCTTCCACAACCGGCCTTGATAATTCAGCAGCTTGTCTTCCAGAATCTTTTGCAATTTCAGCAGTATGTTGGCGCGAAGCGGCTTCCGCTTCGTCTGGATTGCTGCCCTCTGCTTCCGCGAGCCTCCTATGTGTATTCGCCTGGAAATTGCCTCTAAATCTGTTGGTCAACCCCTCGGCTTGTTTGCCAACCCATTTTGACGCTTGCTCTTTCTTTTTCTCAACCCATCCGGTGAATCGGCCCCAGAGGCTTTTTTCAGATTCTTCAGACGCATATCCTTCCAGATCTATGTACACCGTCGGATTAGAGTACGCATAAAGAAACCTGTGCAGTGAAGGTGGAGTATTCTGCTCGCCCAGATACGTATCCTGCGTCGTAAAGCGTGCAGTATCCGGGTCATAGTACCGTGCGCCGAAGTAGACCAGCCCGGTGTTCTGGTCGATCTCCTTTCCGGTAAACACGCGACGGTTGACGCTGCTGCCGATGCTGTCAACGATCATACCCCACGGATTGAGGAAATAACTGGCCTTGGTGGCCCCGCCATCGTCGGTCAGGTCGGTGGTGCTCCCCAGCGCATCCAGATGGTAATACAGGTTTTGTGTCCCATCGAACAGGCTGTAAAGCTTGTTGGCATAACGGTAGTGGGCCAGCAATCCGCCTGCGTTTCTCTCCTCGATCACCGCAGTGCCGTCATAGAGATACTCCACATCGCCCCGGTCGCTGTTGTTCTGGCGGATACGGTAACCGTTGGCGTTGTAGGAATATGTGCCCAGGACGCTTGCGCCTTTGCCGGCCTTGATCAGCTTATCCCTGGCATCGTACTCGAAGACGAAATCGTTGCCAGGTGCGCTGCTGTCCGTCTTGCCGATCGTATTTCCGTTGTTGTCGTAGCTGTAGGTGATGGTCTTGCTGCCGTCCTGCAGCTGTATCAGCCAGTCGGTTTCGTCGTAGCTGTAGGTCTTGGTGATGCTTGTGCTGAGCGGAGTCGAAGAAATGGTTGATTCCGTTTTGCGGTTGTAGCCATCAAAGGTGTAATCGGTTCTGGTGGTGGCGCTGTTTTCGGTGACGCTGTAGCTGACCATTCGGTCCAGGCTGTCGTAGGTATAGCCGGTGCTTATGTTCCGTGTGCCGCGAGCTTCGTCCTGGCTCAGGCGGTTGCCGTTCCGGTCATAGCTGTAAGCGAATTTCGAGATGACGGCGCTATTCAGGCTGTTGGTCAGAGTTTTAACCCGGTTGCTGGCGTAGTACTCGTATTCCTCCTTGGCACCGTTAGGATAAGTCACCGTCTTCTTCTTGCCATCAGCGTAGTAGTCGAAGCCGGTAGTTTGCGTGCCCGCCGTGGCAGTTTTCACCCGGTTTCGCACATCGTAACCGTAACCGGTCGAGTTCCCCGGAGTGCCTACGCTCAACCGGTTCCCATTGTTATCATAGCTGTAGCTTACGGTGGTTCCACGCTGGCTGCTTGTCTTCAACCGGTCGAAGTCGTCGTAAGTGTTTGATGTGCCGTCGCTGCTGGTTCCGCTTACAGTTGTGGTTTTAAGGTTGTTGTTCTCGTCGTAACCCGTAGCGATATCGAGGCCGCTGTAATGGCTTTCGGTTTTGCGGTTAAGCAGGTCATAGACATAGGTCGAAACCTGTCCCTTGGCATCGGTGAGTCTTGTGAGGTTACCTTCATCATCGTAGCCGTAGCTAGTGATAAGGTCGCCAACTGCCTTCCTCTGCATATGCCCGGTTTTGCGATTCAGTTCATCGTAGGCGTTCTCGACCACGTTGCCACGTGCATCGGTGCTTTTAGTGAGGTTGCCGTTTTTATCGTACTCGTAGCGGGTCGTGAGACCAGGCCCCCATGGGTCGTCAATGGCCGAGATCATCCGCTTCAGCTTGTCATAGTTAAAGGTGCGGCTGTTGCCTTCGGGGTGGATGATGGCCGCCAGGTCGCCCATCTCGTTGTAGCTTTTCTGGGTCAGCTCTCCGGCCCGCTCAGTGGCGGTTGGGCGGTTCTCCCGATCATAGCCGTGGCTGGTTACGATACCTTCCTCGTCGATTTCGCTGATAAGGTTGCCATTGCCGTCATAGGTCATCCGCCTGACAGTCGCGTCGGCAAAGGTCACCTTTTCCTTCTGGTTGCGCTTGTTGTATGCGTATTCGGTGCGGTTGCCGTTGGCGTCAATGTCGGCGGTCAGGTTGTTGGCATTGTCGTATTCCATGTTGACAAGCCGCAGGCCAGCCCTTTTCTTCTCCGTTGGCCGATACAGGTCGTCGTAGCTGGTTTCGCTCGTAATTCCCCGTTTATCCTTGGCGGCGAGGAGATTGCCTGCTTTGTCGTAGACCGACTCGTTAGTCTGGTTGAGTGGATCGGTTACTTTGGTGACTCGCCAGAGCTTGTCGTATTCGGTTTTAGTAGTTGCGTTTCGACGGTTGGTAACGCTATTCACCTTGCCGGTTTTGTAATAGTCGCTGCTGCTGAACTTGCCCTTGGTGTCGGTGACCTTGATCGGCAGGTTCAAGGCGTTGAATTCGCTGGTGGTGATATTGCCGTTGCCGTCTTTGACTTTGAGCGGGTTGCCGACTTTGTCATAGAGTATGACGCCGTTGCTGCGTTCTTCCGTTTGCCCCTGCGCCTCGGTGGTGATGGTCTTTCTATCCTCGGCATCGTAGGCAATGCTGGTAACGCTGGTGTTGGCGTAGGTGATGGTTTCGTTGTTGCCGTTCAGATCGTATGTGTATTTGGTCTCGATGCCTTCCCCGTCGATACCGCTAAGCACCAGGCCTCGCGGGTCGCGGGTCCAGCTGCGGATGTTGCCGTTGGCGTCGATGGTTTTGACCTTGTTCCCTTCACCGTCCAGTTCAGAGGATGCGGTGAAGTTCTCGGCATCGATGGTCTGCCAAGGGCGGTTCCACTCATCGTATTTGTTCGTTGTGATGTGCCCCAGCGGATCGGTGACGCTGGTGCGGTTGCCGGCGGCATCGTAACCATAGCCGGTTTTGACGTCGCTACCGTTATGGCTGTGCACATCCGCTATTAAGCGGTTCTGCTTATCGTATTCGTGCCGGACGAAGTGGCTTTCTTCATCGGTTTCCTTGTTCAGATTGCCGTTGTCGTCGTACTCCCACAGATGAACGTCGTTCAGAGCGTTGGTCCGCTTGCTGCGCAGATAGCGTCCGTTGTACTCGTAACTGGTAACATTGCCTTCCTGGTCGCTTTCCTTCTTCAGGTTGGTTTTGGGGTCGGCCTCGTCGTAGTAACTGAATGCCAATTCACCCCGGACCTGTAATGTCAGGGCCGGCTGAATGGTCTTTGTCAGGCGGTTCAGCTTGTCGTATTCGTGGTTGGTTACGCGCCCTTCTGCATCCTGTTCCTCCGTCAGGTTTCCATTAAGGTCGTACTTCATCAACCTGCTGTAACCAAGGCGGTTGGTGCTGCTATCACGGCGGTTGAGCGCATCGTAGGTGTGACTGCTGGCTGCCCCCTTCCAGTCGCTCTCGGAGATCAGGTTACCGTTATTATCGTAGTCGAAGGTCTTGGTGCCACCGCTGCTGCGCGTAATGGACTTGACCTGGTTGCGCGGCGTGTAGCTGTAAGTCAGGGCCAGCCCCAACCGATCGGTCTCACTGAGCAGGTTACCGACTGCATCGTGAATCTGGGTTTTGATCCTGGTTGATCCAGTTGCCAGGGCATAACTGTCGTGTTGCGGAAAGGTGGTTGTAGTCGGTTGGTCGAGAGCGTCGTAAGCGTACTCGGTACGCTTGCCGTTGGGGTCGATCAGGGCAATGCGACGACCACGGATATCGTATTCGTACTTCGTCAGGCTTCCTTCCGCCCCCTTGACCGAGGCCGGATTGCCCCACGCGTCATAGGTGAAGCTGGTGGTATTGCCGAGTGGATCTCTGCTGCTCTGTCGTTCACCGGTGGAATAGTAGGTGTGGCTGGTCTGCTTGTTGTCGCCATCGGTTTCCTGCAGCAGGTTGCCCTTGGGATCATACTGCCAGCCGAGGTTAATATTGTTCCGGTCGGTGCGGCTTTCCGGCAGGCTGAACTTCTGGTTCCATACCGTGGCAACGAACTTGCCGTAGGGGTCGGTCTCCTTTTTGACGTTACCCTGCGGGTCGTATTCGTAGATGGTGACGTTGACCAGAGGATCGGTTTTGGAGGTCATGACGTTGTCCGGCTTGCCCTCGTCGATGGACCAGGTCATCAGTGTGATTTTGCCCAGCGGTTCCTCGATCCTGAGCGGATTACCGAAGTAGTTGAGGGTGTAGACCGTGTCGTTGCCGCGCAGGTCGGTAACTGTGCGCTGGTTGGCTGTTGTCGTGGAATAGGCGAAGTTGGCCTGGACCGGAGTAGTGCCATTGCCGGGGTAGGCAACACTTTTGATCACGTCCTGGGGCCTGAGCGGTTTTAAGGATTTTGCGGCGTTCCATGAAGCGAACGGCAGACTTGTTAATGTGTGATACTCGTAAGAAAAGCTGTGGTTGTTGGCGTCAGTGGCCTTGACCAGGTTGTATTCAGCACCGGCAATGCCGCTTTCCTGGGCATAATCGTAAGTTTCCAGCCGATCGCCACGTTTGGCGCTCTTCAGATAACCGCTGGGATGGTAATCAAAGTGTATTTCAACCGCATCCGAACAAGACACACCCACCAGGCGTGTACGGTCTCCGGCGATGGTGACGCTTGCCGGGCTATCGTAGCTGAAGTTGCACTTGCGCCCCACGGCATCGGTCACCTGCGAGAGTTGTTGCCCATTATAGACAAAGAACATGGCGTTTCCATTACGGTCTTCGATGCGATAGACCGGCATGTCACCCAATGCGCTGTCATAGCTGTAGCGGGTGCCGTCCTTGGCGGTGAAAACGAAACTGGCCGGTGTGGTCGGCAGTTCCTCCAGGGTTCCGTGATGGCCGCGTTCGCTGTACCAGACGTTATTGTGTTTCTTGAAGATGGCGCCGTTGACCTGCACCATGGTCCAACTCGGAGGAGTTGTGGGGATGGCGCTTTCCGGCACGATACTCCCACGGCTGTCAACAACCCAGGTGGGGAGTCCGCCGGGGCCTGAAACAGAGGAACTGATCGGACGCAACTTCATGTCCAGGCTATGGCTCCAACCGTTGCCCAGCGGCGAGAAGTTGCGAGGAGAAGACTGGTTGTTGTAGCTGCGGCTGATGGCCAACTGCGGCCCACGCCCCGTGAAAGCCATGTCCTGGCGGGAGAGGTTGAGCGAGCCGTCCTGGATCATGACGTCATGTACAATGGTCTGTCCCAGCATCTTCCCTTCGGTGCGATCCGAGATCCGCCCGCTGTGAAGCGAGGTATGCAGAATGGGTGGATCGCCGAAAGTCTTTTCCACAAGGATGAAAAATTCCGGATTGACGGCCGGATCGAATCCGGAGTCCCTGACCTGCTGGTAATCGATAACAAAATTGTAATCCCCGGAGCCAAGCGATGTGGATGGGACCAGGGTGGCTGTCTCCAGACGATTATTGTCGAGGATGGCGACCCTGACCGTGGCCGGGGTATCGACCTTGATCGGCAGCGGCTTGTAGCTGTCCAGGTAGGAAGTGCCGACGCCAGGCGGGACGACCGGGTCGAACTGGCTGAGTATATGGGTTCGCTGCACTTCGACATGCCCACCCACTATCTGCAGAGGCACTTGGTTGCTGCGAATTTCTACGGGAGAACCGCTGTTGAGTTTGGCCTGGAAGTCGTGGCTGTCTTTCGGATTGAAGCTGAAGCTGTTTTTTAGCAGTACGAGGCTGTCCGATCCGCTCTGATTGGCGGGATAGTAGCTGTATGGTTTCCCGTTCAGGTTTTGAACAATCTGGGACAGGCCGGCCCGGTATTCGGCGGGCTCGACTTTAAGCTCAAGACGCACATCCTGCTCGGCGATGTAGTTCTGATCGACCCAAATGGGGGGTAGGGGCGCCAGGGTAGCCTTTACGCTGAATATGATCAGGTCGGAAAGCTTTTCGGTGTCACCCAGTACCGGTATCGGATCTGGATCAAACCTGAAACGGTCGAACAGTACCTGCTTGTTGGTTGCAAGATTGAGGGAGCGCTGTCGTAATATTCCACTACGATAACCGTCCATGACCGCCATCTGTTTGTCGGAGTCATAGAAAACCTCGGGCACCGTGACCAATGCGCTGCCGGATGCACCAACGGTATTCTTCTGCGGGTTGGGTCCGGCGGTAAATGTTGCCTGGTACTTGCCGTTGAGCAGATCGGTGGTGCTGGAAACGCTGCCCTCACCGGAAGTTGCCTGGAAGGCGAGCGTTGCGGAAGTGACCTTGGTGACAAGACTTTTGCCGCTGGGAACGATCCGCCAGCAGTCATAGGTCTCCGCAATGTTCTGGATATTCCTGGTACAGGTGTGTGGACCTTCGGTGGAGTATTCGTCGGTGATCAGCAGCAGTTCAGCCGTCAGGGGAGTTTCCAGCGGTTTTCCCAACGCTGCTGCATTGATCGGCTGACCTTCAGCGGTGTATCTCTCCAGATATCGCACTACCAGGGACGGTGGCAGATAACGGCCATCGGGCCTGTTTCCCTGACTGTAAAGTGAGAAGTTTTCAGTCGGCACATTCGGCAAGGAGGGGGTGGAGACCTTAACAGTGTACAAGGTATTGACGGTATCACCCAGAATGGTATTTACGAAACATCCGTTATAAGCGGTTTTCAGCTCGACCGAATCGGTCGAGGCGCATTCGCCGAATATCGGATAAGGATTTGAACAACTTTTTGGAAGATAAAGGGAAATGTTGCGAGTTCCTGCCGGAAGAGATATCGGAGGGCTCGGTTGTAATGCTATCCGCGGTGGATCAGCCTTGTAGCGCAACGCCACGTTGGAAACGGGATTGTCGTACTGATCGACCACCATGACCTGCAGGCTGCCGGCCGGGTTGTTGACCAATGTGCGGGTGTTGTCTCCGAAAGTCTTGACGATCCTGGCCGGGACGTCGGGAAGTCCGTAAACATCGAACGGATTTTTCAATTCCACGTTACCAGCCGGAGTTTCCAGGGTGGCACTGACGATGTTGTTGCCGACCCGCGTCAACTCCTGATCCAATGGTGTTAGTTTGATATAAACCGAATTGTCGCTGGTTTTCTTTCCCGGAGTAAAATCGACGGCTGCGATACCGTTCGGCAAGCTTCGTACCGGCTGTGACGTGGTGACGGCGCCACCCCCGGCAGTAACACTGAAAGTTACATTGGCATCTCGAACAGGTCGGCCGTATTTGTCCAACACCATCACCGCCAGCTTCTGTGGCAGATCTTTTCCGACAGTTCCCGACTGCTGGTCGGTTGCCGACACCTTGAGCATTCTGGCTGGTGGTTCGGTGGATGGCACACTGTTGTAGTAATGCATCACCGACATCAGATAGTCGTTCACCCATTGGGTGGCGGCCGTCATCCCTCCCGCCACCTGCCCCGACAACATCCACCCCGCTTCACCGGTAACCGGATTCTCCTTGATGTAACCGATGCCGCTCCAATCCTGATAGGTGACTTCGTTAAGCGGCATGCTGACCGTCAGCCCCTGGTTGACAGCGTTGGTAATGTCGGCCTTGACAGCGTCGTCAAAAGCGAGCGTCGGCAGGATGGCATCAATTCCTGCCTTGTCGATGGAGATCATCGGCATGCCGCCGGCCTTGGCCAGTTGCAGCAGCTTGGCGGTGGAGACCGAATCCACCTTGAGATCATCCTCGAAGATGCGGTTCTCCAGAATCGAGCCATGCAGGGCTGACAAACGCATGAAATCGCGCTCCAGGCCGTTTCTGCCGGTTGTCTCTATCCGCCGGTACCCGGCGTCCAGATACAATCCCTTCCACTGAAAATCATGGGGGCTGTCCAACAGGTATGCCACCTCGATCTGTCCGCCCACGGTGACAATTGTGACGGTAGGACGGGTTATGCGCTGACCGAGCAGCGCCGCAAGATCGTCCTCGGACTTGTTCCACCTGTCGATATAGCCGATGGCCTCCTTGTGCAGGATGGCCTCGGCGTTATCGCTCTCCGTGATTGCCGTCGGCGCCTGTGCCTTCTGGGCCACCACACCGACCAGGGACAGGTTGCCGTTAACCTGGCTGGAACTGATCCGTTCCGTGCCGTTGGGGGTGATAATGTCGATGTTGAGAGTGAAGTCGCCCCCCATGGGGAGACCGTCCCGGGCCACGATCAGGCGTTCACCATCCAGGGTCAGCACAGGCCTCAACCGGACCAGGTATGAGGGGGTGTTGTCCAGTCCTCCGAAGGAGTCGATGATATTCTGGTCTTCGACGGTTTCCGGTTCGGCCCTGAGGGCAAGCCGTTTGTTCGAGAGTTTGTGAGTTTCTTGAGTTATGGAGAAAAGCTCGTTGCCGCCTGCCGTGGCGGTAATGATCAGCTTGTGCTTCAGCTCGTCCGGCAGGGACTGGTATTCGCCGGTAACCGCGATCTGATTGAACTGCAAGCTGTCGGGGATGATCTTCAGTATGTCCGGAACAAGAACGGTCGTGTCGCTCAGATCTTTCCACGTCTTGCCAGGCTGGCTCTCGGCCAGCTGTTCATCCAATTTCGCCGCTAGATACTCCAGAGGAGTGAACACTTGGATTCCCATCAGGAAGTCGTCACGCAGAGTTGCCAGCAGATCGCTGGGGACGCCCGCCCCCTGGGTGCGGCTGTAACCACGGGGTTTGATGCTGGTGTCCAGTCCGAGCCAGAGCTTGCCCTGTTCATCCAGCACCGCGCCGCGGTAGTTGGCGTAGGGGATGAAGGCCTCGGCCCAGATGTGTTCCAGATGGAAGTTGGTGATTCCTCCGCCGCTGATGACCGGCTTGAAAGGAATGCCGGCCTTGCGCAGGAAATCGGCGATCTTGAGGGGATCGTCCAGGCCGGTCAGATTTTTGGCGTGCTCGATGCCGGGAAAGAAGTCGATAGTGCCCCGCACATAGCGGGCCGGGAAGTTGGCGGCCCGCAAGAGCGCCACCAGCAGGCTGGCCTGGTCGGCGTCGTTGCCGCTCTTCTGACGCAGGGTCTCCCCGGCGCCCTTCATGCTGCCCCAGTACCATTCGGTCTCGACGTTGTTTTTGACCCACTCGTAAATCAGGACCGGGTTCCACTGCAGCGATTGGGCCAGCTCCGCGATTTCCCCGGTCAGGGGGGCCTCGCTGGATTCGGCCGTGTCGGCCGGGTAGACGTTGCGATCTCCTCCCCTATAGGCCGGAACAACCGACGAGGTGGATGCCGGTTCGCGGGGAGGGTAGCCGGAGTGTTTGTAGGGGAGCGCCCCCAGTAGCGGGCGTGGGCGCGATGGCGAAAGTCGGTTGATTGTATCCTGCAGTTGCTGGAGATCCTCAGTGCTTCCGCTCTTGATGGCGGCATCCAGCTTGACGATCAGATCATCCAGGACCGGGGAAAGTGACGAGGAAACGGCTTGTTGCCGCTCCAGCGCGTTGCCGTCGAGGGTTGAAGCCCGGGAGACGATACTGGAGTTTTGTTCAGAGTGGAGCAGCCGCAGGGCGGCAAGTTCATCACGCAGTGCGGTCAGGCGTGAGATCTCGGCGGCAGCGGATTGACCGTTCCTGCTCTTGGAAAGCGCCAGAGACACTACCCGGCGGCTTTCGCCAAGCGAATCAGAAAGTTCGGATGCGAGTGTGGAAGCATGGCCCAATGCCGGAAACAGATTAAACGACGAGACCGCCACAAGCAGGATGAGCAAACGGAACATGGGATCCTCCCGAAGATATATGAAACATTGCATGCCGGACCTGATCGCCCAGTAAGACGATGCATGAACGGCGAAAATTTATCTTGCTGGCGCGAATCGAAACTTCTACGGCAATCAAGCCGAGTGCGTAGTCGAAGTCGGAAACGCCGCCAGAGGGTACGTCTCTGACAATTTCACGGCGAGCATTCCAACCAACAGGAGCCCTTGTAATCCAAATATCATGCCAAGTCCGGCCACTGATTGCCGCGTGCAGCATTAAAGTCATCAATTGCAGTACGTTACGAGGTATATTTGTTTAATTAAGAAGGTGATTTCAACAGATTTGACTTAATAAGTAAAAATATGGTTAAGCAACTATAATACAAATGCCCTTCTTCAATTTTAAAAGTGCAAAGATTCTTTACACATTTCCGGTATACGCGCCTAACATATCAATATAATTAAATAATAAATAGTGTAAAGATTCTTTCCACTTTATTAATAAAAGTCTGCAAACCCGCACCAGAAGCGGCTTTGCGTAAAGTGGAAAGTTTCTTTACACTTGCCAGGTTTATGGCCGTCTTGTCGAGGTGATTCCTGAAACTTCCACCTGGAGTGTAATTAACTAAAACCTCAATGTCAGCGCTTATGCTCGCAAGGGGAGGGGAAAGGTAGACGATTATCTAATCGGAAATTGTTTGCAAATTATGGGTCGGTTCGGAATCAAATCCATGTAAAAAGCCGACCTGGGTGCCCAGGTCGGCTTTTTACGTTCTTTTTTATGGCTATCCGCCTATTTGATGCCTTTTTTGTTCATGACCGGACCGTATCGTTTGTCCAGTCCCTGGATATGATTGACCAGCCAGTTTTTCAGGAAGCTCATCACCTCTTGTCCAAGCGCCGTACCGGAGCGATATTTCCCCTGAATTTCGATGACCTGTGAAATTAGCGCTTCGTGGGCCCGTTTCTGCTCATCGAATCCGGTGTAGCCTGATTCCTTCATCAGTCGCTCTTCGTGGGCGAAGTGGGTTTTTGTGTACTCCACCAGTTCATCCAGGATCGAGCCGATGGCATCCTTGCTGCGGCCAGAGCGCATGGCGGTATAGAGGTTGTTGATGATGTCGATCAGGCGCTGGTGCTCACTGTCCATCTGGTTTACACCGACGCTGTAGCTTCTGCTCCAGTTGATCAGTTTGCCGGTTTCGGATAGTTTGAACTGGCCGACCAGTCGCTCAAGTTCAGCGGACAGCCTGGAGAGATGCTGGGCGGCCGACGAGGTTTTTCTGGCGCCCTCAACGGTATTCTGGGCCACATCGGTAATACTGTGGATGTTGTTGCTGATTTCGCTGGTGGTGGCGGTCTGCTCTTCGGCAGCGGTGGCTATCTGTTGAACCTGCATGTGCAGAGAGTTGATCTCCTCCTGAATGTTTCGCAAAGCTTCGCCGGACCTGGTAGCTTCCTCGGTTCCCTGCTCGACTTCGTAAACCCCTTCCTCCATCGCGGAAACGGCGGTTTTGGTCTCCTGTTGAATCGCTTTTATCATCTGACCGATTTCGCGTGTGGCTTTGGTCGTTCTTTCCGCCAGCGCCCGCACCTCGTCGGCCACAACCGCGAAGCCGCGTCCCTGCTCGCCGGCCCTGGCCGCCTCGATTGCCGCATTCAGCGCCAGCAGGTTGGTCTGGTCGGCAATGTCTTCTATCGTTCCGACGATCGCCCCGATTTCGTCTGAGCGTCGTCCCAGTTTCTCCACCGTTTTTGCAGAGGACTGCACCCGTTCGGCAATGCGCTGCATGACGGATATGGATTTCTCGACGACTTCGGCGCCATGCTCCGCGGCCTGATTGGCCCGTTCGGCTCCCTCGGCCGCCATCTGGCAGTTCTGGGCAATATCTCCCGAAGTGGCCGACATCTCTTCGCTGGCCGTCGCGACCGTTATTGCCTGGATGGCCACTTTTTCGGCCCCGTCGGCCATCTGTACCGCATTGGACTGCATCTCGGACGCCGATTCTGAAACCTGGGAGGAAGAATCCGCCAGGGTGCCGATCATTTCGCGCAGACTGTTGACCATTTTTTCGAATGATTGCGCCAGTTGCCCGATTTCATCGTCTGAACCGACCTGGACCTCTACGCCGAGATCGCCAGCCGCAACCTGTTCCGCATCGGCTGAGAGGCGCTTCAACGGAGCACTCATGGCGCGGGAGAAGAGGATGACAAAGGTGATGCCGATCAAAATACAGGCAATGAGCAGGACTATAATCCATACTTTTGCTGAGTTGGCAATTCCAAGCGCCAGATTGCTCTGCTTCTGGGACTGTTCGATATTGATCTTCTCCAGGCCTTCCAGGGCTGCCAGTGACTGGTTGAAGGTTTTGCTGGATACTCCGAGGATTACTTTGGATGCATCCTCACCGCTACCCCCCTGAAGTGCCAGCTCCTTTATTTTCGGATACTCGGCGAGATAGGCGCCCCAGGCTGACTTGAATTCTCCGAAAAGCTTCTTCTCTTCGTCGTTATCGATGATCTTTTCATAGACGCCCTGTTCCTTGGCGAGTTTCTCCACCGATTCATCGTTGCGCTTGATGTACTTATCCTTGACCTCTTTTTCGGTGGCCAGGAGCATCAGCATTTCGCCGCGCCGATGACTGCCCACCAGGCTTTGGATCTGTGCGATCGAATGGATGCTGGGAATATGGTTACCCGCTGTCTGGTCAATGACGGTAGCCAGCCTGCTGTTCTGAATAATTGCATAAATCCCTATGACTGCCGCAAGCACGATTACCACCATAAACGTCAGTACCATCTTGGTGCCGATTGACAAGTGCCGGAACATAATTGCCTCCTGATGTATTAATTAAGGATAAATGACAAAAATCAGATGACGAGTGTTACACGATATGGAAGTTGGTATGGATGATCTTCTGCAGCTCCTCAATCCTTACCAGGGCGTGCCGGATACGTTCGCGTTCCTCGGTTGGGAGCTGGTACGGGTTAAGATAATACGAATCGCGCTGGATGCCCTTGATGTTCTTTATCTGCAGCAGGATGCGGTGCTTGGTCAGGATCTGGTATGCCTTCACAAGATCACTTGCAAAGCCGGCCGAAAAGCTGCCTTCGGTTTCCAGATACGATATTCGTTCAACGGTACTGGTGGCAGGTATGCTCTGGCTGATGGCCAGGATGCGTACGTTCATCACCAACGGCGCCCAAGCCAGCAGTTTCAGGTTAAATTCACCCTTGTGATCTCCACTGCTCTCGGTCCATAGGCGTTTCAGAAAACCAAGCGCCAGTTGCATCTCCGTGGCTGCTCTGGCCATGCCCCACAGCACCTGGAAATAATCCCTCTCCATATCCCGGATCATCTCGATGAGTCGTTCCGCCAAAGCCTGGTCGCCTGCAACATAACGGGCATCCGACAGAACGATCAGGTCCATCATGTTTTTACCCAGATCCTCCACCTCATACCTGACTATTGAGAGCAGGCGTTTTCGCCATTGGCTGAACGAACCTCTCCAACTCTGGTTGGTAGGCATGATGTCGCCGGTGCAGCGTTGGAAACCGGCCTCTTCCAGTCTGTCAACCAGACGTGAGGCCAATTCCAGGAAATAGAGATCGGCCTGTTCGCCGCCGCCATCTCCATAGACTATCAGATTGTCCTGGTCGGTAATCAGGGTTTGTTCCTTGCGGCCATCACTCCCCATGCTTATCAATGCAAACGGTACTCCGGGATGCGGCATTCCGGAGCTTTCCATTTCCCGGCAAACAATGTCCATCGCACGTACCGAGAGTACATCCCGATAATGTGTACATGACTGGTGCAGGGTTGTAACCGAATAGGTCAGGAGAAACCGGTCCATCTCAATGCGATTCAATTCTTCATGTATCAGCTTTAATTCTGGCCCGTCGGCACACTGAATTGAATCAATCAATGCTTTCTGATCATCATCCCAGGCGGAAAAGCTTGATTGGTCGGATGTGATCGTTGATCTGATCATTTGCAGTAGCGGGGTAATGTCTTCTACATAGCAGTAGCGTAGAATCCCTTTCAGATCCGGCAGATAGGCAGTGACAGGTTGGCTTGATGGGCTCATTTGAACGAATCCTTATTTAGTTTCCGTCCGGAAAGGGTGCTTTTTCCCCCTGGCGGCGTCAATCTTCGGCTTTGCTTGTGCGGCGTACCGGTGTACGCCTCCGCGCAAACCCTCGATTTCCTTGCCAGGAGAAAAAATCTCCGCTTTCCGATTTGGAAACCAACTGTTTCTCGCCCGGAGTTTCCGGACGGAAACAATTTAAATACAGCCCTGGATATTATGCACAAAAAAATGGGGACAGCTGAAGCCGTCCCCACTATATCACAACTTATGTAAATTTAAAGCATCTCTCCCGATAAATGGAGTTACGCGTATCAGTGATCAATAGCCTTGGCCATGCCGAGGCCGGTGTTCTGACGGACGTAGATCTCGTCAAACATCTCTTCGGATCTCTTGCTCGGGAACAGCAGGGTGCCGAAGATTGCAGCCATGAAACCCAGCGGGATCGAGATGATGCCCGGGTTTTTCAGCTTCAGGATCGGTTTATCAAGACCCATGATCGACTTGCCGTCCTTGTTCTTTTCAAAGTCGGCCCTGGCTGTTTTAAGTGCCTTGGCGTCCAGCTCGGTCAGAGCTGCTCCCGGAGGCAGTTCAGCCTGTTTCTTCTCCATGGCGGTGATTACCTTCTGAGCGCCGGCGGCCACAACCTTGGGATAGGTCATGTTAGGGGATACCATAACCAGGCCGATCGAGGCGACCGTGCCGACCACCAGGCCGGAGATGACGCCGGCGGTGTTGAATTTGCGCCAGAACAGCGACAGGAATACGACCGGCAGGTTGCCGGAGGAAGCAACGGCAAAGGCCAGTGCCACCAGGTGGGCAACGTTGGCTTTCTCGGCCATCAGGCCGATCATGATGCCGGCCGCGCCTACTACCAGCGAGGTGATGCGGGCAGCCATGACCTGCTCATGCTGGTCGGCGTGGCCGTCTTTTATGACGTTAACATAGATGTCGTGGGCGATGGCGGCGGAAGCTGCCAGAACCAGTCCGGATACAACCGCCAGGATCGTGGCGAAGGCAACCGAGCAGAGGAAGGCCAGGAAGATGTCGCCCAGGATCGGGGCTATTTCGGCGCCCAGCGTCTGCGCCAGGATCAGGGTGGCCATGTTGCCGCCCTTGTCAACCTGCATGATGCCCTGCGGAGTGATGTTGACGGCTGCGCCGAAGCCGAGCAGCGTGGTCAGTACGTAGAAGCCGCCGATGATGAACATGGCGATGATGACTGATTTACGGGCAGCCTGGGCGGTCGGCACCGTGAAGAAGCGCATCAGGATGTGCGGCATGCCGGCGGTACCCAGAACCAGGGCCATACCGAGCGAGATCTGATCCAGCGGGGCTTTCATGAAGAGGCCCGGCTCGAGGAAGCGCTGGCCGGCTTCAGTGCCGGTCAGAATGACGCCATCCTTCAGCACCATTTTGGATACGTGGTCCTGGATTTCAGGGCTGTTGACGATTGAAGTGAAGAAAGCGAGCGGGTTGAAGCCGGCTTTCAGCAGAACCAGGAACGAGAGCAGGAAGGCGCCCGACATCAGCAGGCCGGCCTTGATGATCTGAACCCAGGTGGTGGCGGTCATGCCGCCGAAGACGACGTAGCCGACCATCAGGATGCCGACGCCGATGATGGCCTGCTTGTAGGAAACACCAACCAAAAGTGCCATCAACTTGCCGGCGCCGACCATCTGGGCGGTCAGGTAGAAGGTGGATACGGCTACGGTCGAGATCGCGGCTACAGCGCGGACCGGTTTGGGGTTGGTGCGGAAGGAGAGGATGTCTCCCAGGGTGTACTTGCCGGCGTTGCGGCATGGTTCGGCGATGATCAAAAGAACGGTGATGTAGGCCACCAGCCAGCCGACCGAGTACATGAATCCGTCATAGCCGTAGAGCGAGATCAGACCGGAAATCCCCAGGAAGGAGGCGGCCGACATGTAGTCGCCGGCAATGGCCCATCCGTTCTGGGTTCCGGTGATGCCTCCACCGGCGGCGTAGAAGTCGGCGGCGGTCTTGGTCTGCTTGGCGGCCCAGACAACAACGGCCATCGTGATGCCGATGATTACGGCGAACATCGAGAGGGTAATGGCCTTGTTGGCCTTGAGCTCTTTCTTCTTGGCCGGTGCTGCAGGTGCTGCAGGTGCTGGGGTTGCGGCCGGGGCCGGTGTGGTAGCGGACGGTGCGGCAACGGCAGGCGCGCCGGCGGGAGCAGCTGCGCTGACCGCGGGTGCCGCGCCGGGGGCGGTGGTCTTGGCTGGCTCGGCAAAGGCGGCTGCGGCAACGGAGAGGACCAGTGAGCTGGCAATAATGATTTTTTTGAATGTCATGTCGTATCCTCCTTTACTGAAGTTCGTCGACCAGCTGCTTGGTCAGGCGGTCAAAGTCGTTGTTGGCCACTTTGGCGTAGTACAGCGCCAGTGCCCAGGAGACAAAGAACTGGGAAAGTGCGAACAGGTAGCCGAAGTTTATGACCCCGATAATCTTGATCTTGAAAAGGCCGGGAGCATAGGCCGCTCCGATAGGGAGCAGGAAGTAGTACACGGTGGAAAAGATCCACCAGCCGAAAAGGAAGGCCGTCTTCTTGTGATGAAGTTCCACGAAACGTGGGTCCTTGGCAATCTTTGCCCAATCATACTGTTTTTCTGCCATTGGTTACTCCTTTCTTAGCGTGGTGTTGGTTGCTCACTTTAACCCGGCTACGTCACATGCCTTTTTCAACATGCTTTACAGCTTTGAACCGTCCTGCGCCCGTCTTTGTTATTCCTGTTGAGCTGTTGTTTTATACTGAGGTAAAAACATTGTTACCGTAAACTGTATTCCGCTTTTAATGCATGGTTAAAATCTAAACAATACAGTGTCATATGTCAATCAAAATAACCCATTTATAAAAAGACGGTATAAAATTAATTATATCAGTAAAAACAGTACATTATCAGTGTAATGTTGTAAAATTGTATCTGTGCTACTAAAAAAATCAACACTATGTTTAAAATATGTCATATTTTTTGTTGAAAATTATGATGTTTGTAGGACGGTGAATTCAAAAAAGGACGGCCATTGGCCGTCCCTGAGATGTGTCATGTCGTGATTGTAACCGGAGTGCTGATGCCAATTGAGGATTGTTTTCTTCTGTTGTGATATCAGCATGTTTATGGCATATTTCCGCCTGTTTTTATCGGGTGTTGTCAGCGGGCCGGTATTGGAATGCCGGCTGTGAGTTGAGGCAGGATTATAAATATACTTATACTTGGTTGATTTGTTGAGTAAGTGGGCAAACGATACATGACTCTTTCCCAGCGTACCATACTTATAATTGTCAGCACATTCTTCGCCCTGCTGTTTATCCTGGCGGTGACTTCGGATGTCATCCTTCTCAGGAGTTTTGCTTTGCTTGAGCGTACGGTGCTGGCGGGAAATGTTCAAAAAATCAGGAACGAAATTGACGAGACTTTTGATGAATTGAACTCTTCGTCAAAAGACCTTGCCAATCAGCTTGCATCAACCGGAAATACTGGTTTATCCGGCAATCATTTCCAGCAATTTGTCAATCACCATGTCGACGTGATCGCAATTTTATCGGCATCGGGTCGTGTGCTCTCTTCCGAGGCTGCAGATTTTCATAACCACAAGGCTGCGCATCTGTCGCAGGAGGATCTTGCCCAACTTGCCAGGGTTCCGGTTCAGGCCTCGCGTACGGCAAACGGAGTCGTCAATGGCTTGATATTGCTCGGGGACAAGCCGTTGCAAATGGTAATGCGACCTGTCGCGGATGGAAAAACAATGATCCTGGCCGGACGCTATCTGGATAAGGAAGAAATCAGGCGGGTTTCAAGGTTGACCGCGTTTCCGATCGAGCTGTTCACGTTGACTTCGGGCAACAGGGAAGCGGATGTTGTCAGTGCACTGGCCGGGTTTGAAAACGGAGTCACCAATCCCAGCTGGGTTATCGATAACGACAGGATTGCGGGTTATTCGCTGTTCAAGGATCTTTTCGGCCAACCTGTTCTGATTGCCAGAATTGTTGAACAGCGCATATTGTACGCGCAGGGAAAAGCCGCCATAACCTATGTGATCCTGTCACTATTTCTGGCCGGCGGTGTATTCTGCTGCGTCATGCTGTTTTTTATTCGTGGCTCGATATTGAAGCGTATTTTTTCACTCAATAGAGCGGTCAGGAACCTGGGTGTGAATAGAAATGTCACCACCCGTTTGCCGATTTCCAGTGAGCATGATGAACTGGCGGATCTGGCCGGTTCGATCAATTCGATGCTGGATTCGCTGGAATCTTCAGAAAAAGAATTGCACGAAAGCGAGGAACGTTATCGCCTGCTCTTCGAACGCGCTCCGGACTCAATAATTATTATCGGGCTTGAAGACGGCGAAGCCGGCAGGATCATCTCCGCCAACAGGGCCGCTGCTGATCAACATGGTTATAGTGTCGAAGAGTTGTGCCAGCTGGGTATATCCGATCTGAATACCGAGGAGAGCAACAGCATTGCCGCTGAGTTGACCGGCAGGATCGCCGGTGGCGAATGGGTGACACAGGAGGTCTGGCACTACAGAAAAGACGGCTCAAAATTCCCGATCGAGATCCATGCCGGACTGGTAAGGTTTCAGGGTCGCAATTATATTCTCGGATTTGACCGGGACATAACCTCCCGCAAGCTGACTGAGGAGACGAACCGGATGTACCTTGACCGGATCCGCCAGTTGAACTCCGAGTTGAGGAGTCAGGCCGCCGATCTCGCCGCCGCCAACAGCGAGCTGGGGGCTTTCAATTATTCGGTGTCCCATGACATGCGCGGCCCTCTGACCCGCATTTCGGGGTATTGCCAGCTTTTGCTGGATGATGAGTCGGGTATCGATTCCCAAGCCAGAACATATATTTCCCGCATTAATGATGCTGGGTTGTGGCTGGGCGATATGATCGATTCCCTGCTGCTCCTGGCAAAGTTGTCTCGCGCCGAGTACACGCCCGACAGTGTAAACCTGAGTGATATTGCCGAGTCGGTTGTGCAGGAGTTGCGCCTGAGCGAACCGGACAGGATGGTGCAAACCATAATTGAAAAAGATGTAATAGCCGGTGGTGATGCCTGTCTTCTCAAGATCCTGATGACCAACCTGATCGGCAATGCCTGGAAATACAGCTCCCGAACCGCCGATGCGCTGATAGAGTTCGGAACATGCCCGGCCGGTTCAGTGCCGATATACTTTGTTCGGGATAACGGGGCCGGTTTTGATATGAAACATGCGGACAAGCTTTTTAGTGTATTCAGCCGACTCCACGACGCGTCCCAGTTCAGCGGTACCGGAATAGGGCTGGCCACGGTACAGCGCATAGTAACCCGGCATGGCGGGCGTATCTGGGCCGAGGCCGAAACAGGCCGGGGCGCCACTTTTTTCTTTACGCTGCAGCAGGAACCATCCCATTCCGATAACGGTGATAGATGCGGTTGCGATGGCTCTTGACTGACTTTGTGGGTCTGTGTTACTGAAAATGGTTAATATCAATTGGTTAGCAGAAATTGCTTTGATTGTCATATGATTCCATTTGGATAGGAGGAAGTAATGTCGAAACAGATCGAGTTGACGATAGGTGCGCTTCTGGATGACATGGCCCGGCGCTATCCCGACAACGAAGCGTTGGTATACACCGAGCGCGGCCTGCGTTATACCTACAGGGAATTTAACGAGATTTGCCGTAATGTTGCCAAGGGGCTTGTGCGGCTCGGAATTAATAAGGGCGATAACGTTTCCATCTGGGCCTATAACGTCCCCGAATGGGTGATCCTGCAGTTTGCTACCGCAAAAATAGGTGCGATCCTGGTCACAGTAAATACCAGCTACAAATCCGCCGAACTTGAATACATCCTTGACCAGTCCGATTCCACAACTCTCTTCATGGTCAAATCTTTCAAGGACACCGACTATGTCGCCACGCTTAATACGGTGGTTCCGGAGCTGGCTGGTACGGAGCCGGGCACGCTGTCTTGTGCAAAATTACCTTTTCTGAAACGGGTCGTGTTCATCGGTGACGGTACACCGTCAGGAATGCTCAATTTCAACGAGATTGTAGAAATGGGCAGGGATGTTCCCGATGCGGAGCTGAATTCAATCGAGGTGAGCCTTGATTGTCATGAAACCATTAACATGCAGTACACCTCAGGGACGACCGGCTTTCCCAAGGGGGTCATGCTGACCCATTACAACTTGATCAATAATGGTTTTAATATTGGTGAATGCATGAAGTTCACTGAAAAAGACCGACTCTGCATACCGGTGCCGTTTTTCCACTGTTTCGGCAGCGTGCTGGCGGTGATGGCCTCCGTGAGCCATGCTACCGCAATGGTTCCGGTGGAAGTGTTTGACCCGCTCAAGGTGCTGCAGGCGATCGAAAAGGAGCGCTGTACCGCTGTTCACGGTGTTCCGACCATGTTCATCGCCGAACTGGAACATCAGGACTTCGATAAATTCGACCTCACCAGCCTGAGAACCGGGATCATGGCCGGTTCCGTCTGTCCGATCGAAGTCATGAAGCGGGTTGTCAGGGATATGCACATTACCGAAATTACCAGTGTCTACGGTCAGACCGAATCTTCTCCCGGCATCACCCAGACCCGCACCGAGGATTCGATTGAACTGCGGGTGGGCACCGTCGGCCGCGCGCTTCCGGGCGCCGAGGTGAAGATCATCGACATCGAGAGCGGCGCAACCCTTCCGCCGGGCAAGCAGGGCGAATTGTGCGCCCGCGGCTATATGGTGATGAAGGGCTATTACAAGATGCCGGAGGAAACCGCCAAGGTGATAGACCCGGACGGTTGGTTGCATACCGGGGATCTGGCGATCATGGACGAGAACGGCTATTGCAAGATCACCGGCCGCATCAAGCAGATGATCATTCGTGGCGGCGAGAACATCTACCCCAAGGAAATTGAGGAGTTCCTCTATACCCATCCCAAAATATCCGATGTCCAGATCTATGGCGTTCCGGACAGGAAGTACGGCGAGCAGGTCATGGCCTCGATCATTCTCAAAAAGGGGCTGGAGATGGGTGAAGACGAGGTCAGGGAGTTCTGCCGTGGCAAGATCGCCAACTACAAGATCCCCAAATACGTCAAGTTCGTCGATACTTTTCCCATGACCGCTTCCGGCAAGATCCAGAAGTTCAAGATGCGGGACATGGCGATCAAGGAGCTGCTGTTGGAAGAGGCCGGCGAGGACGCCTGACGGTTGGACTCGATATAAATAGCCTGACGCCGGGAGGTGCTTACCCCCGGCGTTTTTTTTATGTAGACATGCTCCGGAGGAGATATAATGCAATCAGCTCAATAACATTGGGAAAGGAGGCGTTAAAAATGTCGAAAATAACAGGATGCCTGTTGTTCGGGTTTATGGTTGTCATTTTCTTGTCGGCTTGTGCTGGCACCGGTTACCAACCTTTAAATACCGCGAATTATCCGGTGTTTCACAAAAATTTCGATGTGACGATAGGCTGGAATGTTTCGGGAAAAGATGGTGCTACCGCGGTAGCAGGCTATGTTCGCAATAATCGATATCATGTCATGCAGGATCTGGAGTTACGGATAAAGCTATTCGATGCCTTCGGAGCTGAAAAGGAGCAGAAGTCCTTTATGATAATACCTTCGGATCTTCGCCTGGATGAGTACGCTAACTTTTCCGTGCTGTTCGGGAGCAGTCCGCAAACGGGTGACAAACTCAAATTTATTTACCGGTACAGAGGTGTCGAGGATAATGACGGCGCTGTGTCATGGATGGACAGTTTCGAAGCGCCACTTAAATAGCCGACCAGGAATCTTTCAGGCCCTTTTGGAACAAAAGACGCGCCGTAGGCATTTCTCCGCTGTCGCTTTCTTCCGAAAAGAGAATTTCGCCGGCCTGGGTTTCAAACAGCCGGACCAGTTCGCCCCGGCGGAGAAGGTATGACTGCTTGTGAGTCGCCAGCAGGTGCGGCGACTCCATGATCGTATCAAACAGAAGCAGTCCTCCCGGATTAAGCGCCTTAAGCTCCATCGGTATCAATTCCCTCAATAGAAAATTGAAATTCAGGATCAGGTCATAGCTTGCATTGATCTCGTAATGTTCCAGGTCAACCACCCTGAAATCAACTTCAACGCCCTCCATTCCGGCCCTGGCGGCCGCCTTTGCCAGGCCGACATCCGAAATATCCAATCCTGTCACCCTGAACCCGTGATGTGCCAGATAGATGCTGTTCCTGCCCTCGCCACAGGCAATATCCAGCGCAGTTCCGCCCGGGGCGAGGAGCTTGATCCTTTCGATCTCGCGAGCAAGGAAAGGGGACGTATGCTCTCCCAGGTAGAAACCTTCCGACTGATAGCGCAGATTCCATTTGATTCGATCTTCTTCCAAACGTCCTCCAATTAGGTTTGCATTCTTGCAAATGTGCAAAAAAAACCGGTTTGCAATTGTGCAAAACAGCTGCATCAATCTCTAACAGGCCGTTAACACTGAAGATATTATTATTTACATGTGCTAATCCTGTGGTTCGGGTCATCCGGCCTGTAAGCGAGCGTGGCATTGATATTTGCATGATTGCAAAACGTTGATCCGGTATATTAAAGCATAAAGTATATAACATGCTGAAATGTTTGGATGTTGTTGCCTTTGGTTCCTGTTGGCACGCACCGTGCTGTATACAAGTTCAGAATGGTTATATGAGGAGAATATGGGAACTTCCAGCATCTGTCCATTTTACGGAAAAAACGATGATTACTGCGATGTCGGTTGCGGTTACATCTCACCGCACGATGTGAACATGATAATCAGATACTGCAGCGGACGCCACATGGAATGCATCAAGTACATGGAACTGGCCGACCGTTTCCCCGGTGAACTTAACAATCTTGTGACAAGTTGATTCATACATAACATCTAAGAAAGGAGAAGACAATGCTCTACAACCTGACCCTCAATTTCAATCAGTTCCACGCTGTCCTGGCACTTACGGTAACCACGTTGTTTATAGTAATTCTACTCGCAAAGGAGAAAAACGATGAGCGAAAGAGAGCTTGAACTGCAGGCAAGACTTGAAT
>MGZK01000010.1 GCA_001802125.1 Geobacteraceae bacterium GWC2_55_20 | reverse complement strand
TTTGTGCAGGCGCTGCCAGGGATCTTCCTTCAGAAAGCGCATCGAGACGTCGAAGGTGGCGCCGCCCCAGCATTCCAGCGAGAACAGGTCGGCTCCCAGATGGGAAGTCGGCTCGGCTATTTTCAGGATGTCATGGCTGCGGACGCGGGTAGCCAGGTTGGACTGGTGGGCGTCGCGCATGGTGGTGTCGGTGATCAGCAGCTTCTTCTGTTCCAGGACCCATTTGGAGAGCCCTTCGGCTCCCAGTTTCATGAAGAGATCCTTGCTGCCGGCCGGACGCGGTTGGGTCAGATCCAGTTCCGGTACCCGAGCTTCGATCAGTTCCGCCGATTTGAGCGGCTTGACGATCCCGGTCGAGCCGTTGACGATCACGTCTCCAAGGAAGTTCAACACCTTGCTGGCGCGGTCTTTCTTCTCCCTGAAGTGCAGCAGCTCCGGGTGCTTGTCGATAAATGATGTGTCACAGGTGCCTTTGATGAATACCGGGTGTGTGACGACGTTTTCCAGGAAGCCGATGTTGGTCTTGACTCCGCGCACGCGGAATTCCTGCAGGGCGCGGTGCATGATGTTGGCCGCGGCCTGGAAAGTCAAGCCCCAGGAGCTGACCTTGACCAGCAGCGAGTCGTAGTGCGGGGTGATCTTGGAGCCGGTGAAGGCATTGCCGGCGTCCAGGCGAACACCGCAACCGGCCGCCGAACGGTAGGTGGTCAGCGTGCCGAAGTCCGGGGAGAAGTTGTTGCCCGGATCCTCGGTGGTAATACGGCACTGGATGGCATAGCCTCGCATGTCGATCGCGCTCTGGCTGGGGATGTTGATTTCCGGGTCGGACAGCTTGTGGCCGCAAGCCACCAGGATCTGGTTCTGCACCAGGTTGCGGCCGGTGATCATCTCGGTCACGGTGTGTTCGACCTGGATGCGCGGGTTCATCTCGATGAAATAGTGGTTCCCCTCCAGATCAACCAGGAACTCGACCGTGCCGGCGTTGCGGTATTTGACTTGGCCGGCAATTTTAAGCGCCGCGGTGCAGAGCTCTTCCCGCTGTGTCTGGGTCAGGCAGAGTGAGGGAGCGAATTCTACCACTTTCTGATGACGGCGCTGCACTGAGCAGTCACGATCAAAGAAGTGCACCAGATTGCCGAAGTTGTCTCCCAGCACCTGGATCTCTATATGCTTGGGATTGGCCAGATAGCGTTCCAGGAATACCGCGGCGTTGCCGAAAGACGCCTTGGCCTCGCTGCCGGCCGCCACAAGGCCTTCCAGCAGCTCTTTCTTGTTGTGGGCCACGCGCATACCGCGTCCGCCACCTCCGGCGGCGGCCTTGATGATGATCGGATAACCGTGCTCCTTGGCAAACTTGAGCGCTTCTTCTTCTTTTTCGATCGGATCCTCGGTGCCGGGCACCACGTTGACGCCGGCCGCAATGGCCGCTTTGCGGCCGGCCACCTTGTCGCCCAGGGCGCGTTGCATTTCGGCGGTCGGACCGATGAAGGTTATTCCATTGGCTTCGCACTTCTCGGCAAATTCGGCGTTCTCCGCCAGAAATCCGTAACCGGGATGGATTGCGTCCACGTCGGCCCTGAGAGCCAGTGCAATGATTTCGTCGATACCCAGGTAGGCATCGATCGGCGCCTTGCCCTTGCCGATGTGGTAGGCCTCGTCCGCCTTGTAACGATGCAGCGAGAGTTTGTCCTCTTCGGAATAGATTGCCACGGTGCCTATGCCAAGTTCGGTGCAGGCCCGGAAGATGCGGATGGCGATTTCGCCACGATTAGCGGCCATTACTTTACGGAACTTGTGTTTCTGCATTAAATGTCCTCCAACTGTTTGATTTTGAATTTCAGCTGTAATGAAATAGCGTTTACAATGTCGTTAAAAATTTAGCAACACTAAAATTATTCAGTTATTTTGAATACTTACATATAACTTAGGCGGCAATAAAACAGATTGGTTTGATTTTGTCAATCAGGATTTTACAGATTCGGATAACCTTGCGGATGTAGTCATGAAAACAGTCCGGAGGGAATATTACGGTTTGCGCGGCAGTCGCGGTTCCGCGCAACAGGAGAGTCTGCTGATGTCGCTGCCGAAGCCCTGGGCACACAGCTTCAGCCCTTCGCCGATGGACGGATAAACATGCATCGTTCCGGCCAGGTCGTCCACAGTTGCCCTGAAGCGCAGTGCCAGCGAGGCCTCGTTGATCAGTTCCGCTCCCCGGTGACATGCCAGATGCACTCCCAAGATCCTGCCGCTGGCCTGGTCGGCGATCATCTTGATTACACCCTCCATGCTGCCGGTAACGTGAGCCTTGGGGATCGCGCTGACCGGCATCACATTGACGGCGATATCGTAACCGGCCCGCTTCGCGCTCTCTTCGGAGTGGCCGACACAGCCGATTTCAGGGTCGGTGAAGATGGCCATCGGCGCGGCCAGGTAGTCCATTTTGCAGCCGCATCCGCGGTCAAACATGTCATCCACCGCAACAACAGCTTCCCTGGCCCCGACCGTGGCGATCATCATGCCTCCGGTAACGTCTCCGGCGGCCCAGATTCCCGGAGCCGAGGTGCGCATGAACCGGTCGGTGCCGATAAATCCCTTTCCATCAACGTCAACGCCGGCTTTTTCCAGCCCGATGCCACGGGTGGCCGGTTCCGTCCCCACGGCCAGCAACAGCCGTTCCGCACCATATGTCTGATGTTCGCCGTTTACTTCAGCTATGACGGTACAGGAACTGCCACGCCCTTGCACGGCGCAAAAAGCAACATCAGGCACGATCTCAAGCCCCTCAGCTACAAGAGCCCGCTGCAGTGATTCGGCAGGCTCTTGTTCAACAACCGGTAAGAGTCGCGGGCCGTGTTCAAGTATCGTTACCCTGCATCCCAGGCGATGGAACATCTGCCCCATTTCCACGGCAATTACTCCGCCACCGATTATTATCAGTGAGGAAGGGAGCTTTTTCATCAGAAGCGCGCTGCGGCTGGTAAGATATCCGCTCCCTTCGATCCCCGGAATGGGAGGTATGCGCGGATTGCCCCCCACTGCTACCAGAAACTTATCACAGCTGTAACGTAGATCAGAGCTTTCAACGGTTCTGCTGTCCACGAAACGGGCAGCGCCATTTACCACTTCCATGCCGGGAACGTCACGCAACACATCCAGGTATCGTTCCTGGCGGAGTTTATGGACAGTCTGCTCGCGATGGGTGAACAACCGCGCAAAATCGACAGCACCCGCTTCACCGGGCGTTACGCCCAAACCGGCTCCCAGCCCGGCCTCATGCCTGAACAGCGCCGCATGTATCAGGGTCTTGCTCGGTATGCAGCCCCAGTTGATACAGGTTCCACCCATGACACTCTTTTCGAACATCGTCACCCGGGCTCCGTAAGATGCGGCCCTCAATGCAGCGGCAAAGGCGGTTGAGCCGGAACCGAGAATTATCAGGTCAGGTGTTGTGTTCACGGCATGCTCCCTCTCGATTCCGCTAATAAAATTGAATATTTGCAACAGCCTTAACGCTAATCGACCGGGTTCCCGTGCGTTTCAACATCGAAAATTTCCATCAGCGATTCCGGTGTGTAGGCGCACACATGCTTTGAAGTGCCGGCTTTCCCGTTATGCACCCATTCAATTTTGTCTCCGGAAGTGTCGTGTACGAGTTTTACCTGCGTACCGCAGATCCGTTCGGTTTCATTCCACATCTCTTCCATCGTCAGAAGGTCCAGGCCGCCGATCTCTTCCGAAGCGCTGCTCCTCTCGATAAACCTGTCAATCAGGTCATAGTCGAGAAAATCCTCTTCCTTCCGCCACCATTTTACAAATTTGTGATTGTCCGTACGCCGTGCATCCAAAGCCGAAATAATCTCACGTCCTCTCATGACCCACCTCCCTCCACGGTGTATCACGTTATCAGGTATTCGATCACCGTGGTTCTTTACACTTTCAGTATACATCCGATGCCGCCGGAGGGGGGCGGAATTTTTGCACGGAACTGTCTGCTGACGCGAAATTCAGGTGGATTTCAGCGCCGGATTGCCTGCGGGCAATTAACGGATACCGGTTTAAACACTTGCCAGCAGCGGGATGGTTGGATATATTACAAGACCGGAGTCATACGCTGCAGTGAAACAATTGCCGGAGGGATGAGCATGGATATCAAGGTACTTTCTTTGCCAGCAGAAAAAATGAAACAAAAAACCAGGGATGAATCCCAGCTCGGATTCGGCAAGCTGTTTACCGACCGCATGCTGATGATCGAATGGAAAGCCGGGCAGGGTTGGTGCGATGCCCGCATCGAGCCTTACGCCCCCTTTGTGCTTGACCCGGCCTGTACGGTCTTCCACTATGCCCAGGAGATCTTCGAAGGACTCAAGGCTTACAAATGGCCTGACGGCCGGGTGGCGCTGTTTCGCCCGGAAATGAATGCCCGTCGCTTCAACCAGTCCGCCGACCGCCTCTGCATGCCGGATATTTCGGAGGAGCTGTTCGTGGATGGCATCAAGCAGCTGGTCGCGCTGGAGCGGGACTGGATTCCGACCGCAACCGGTACCTCGCTCTATATCCGTCCGACCATGATCGCCGTGGAACCGGTACTGGGGGTGCATCCTTCGAACCATTATTACTTCTACGTGATCCTCTCGCCGGTGGGAGCCTACTACGCGGCCGGTTTCAATCCGGTCAATATCCTGGTGGAGGATCATTATGTGCGCGCGGTGCCGGGTGGCACCGGCGAAGCCAAGACCGGCGGCAACTATGCCAGTTCGCTCAAGGCCGGGCTGGAAGCCAAGAAAAAGGGCTATGACCAGGTGCTCTGGCTGGACGGACGGGAAAGGCGCTATATCGAGGAAGTGGGCGCGATGAACATGTTCTTTGCCTACGGTAAAAAGATCGTTACCGCTCCGCTGAACGGCTCGATCCTCTCCGGCGTCACCAGGGATTCGGTGCTCAAGCTGGCTCCCACCCTCGGATACGAGGTGGAGGAGTGCCCGATCGAAATCAACGCGCTGATGGCGGACATGCGCGCCGGCAAGGTGACCGAAGCCTTCGGCAGCGGCACCGCCGCGGTGATTACACCGGTCGGCAAACTCTGTTACAAGGATGAGGTGCTGCAACTGACCGGCGGCCGTGTCGGTGAAATTACGCAGAAGCTCTATGATACGCTGACCGGCATCCAGACCGGTAAGCTTGAGGATCAGTTCGGCTGGGTCAAGTTCGTGGAGTAGTATTTTCCAGCGTCACAGTTCAGATGTCCGGGGCCGAAAGGCCCCGGAAACTGGTACGGTAAACTATGAAAAGCAAACATAAACAGACAATAAATCGCCCCCATACCAACAAGCTCTGCAGCTCGTGCCGTCGTACCTGCAAGCAGGTGGCCAACGCCGTGGTCGCCAAATGTCCCCGCTACTACCCCTTTTCACGCAAACAGTCAAAGCCCGAGTTCACATGGAAACAGATGGATCTGGGGCTTTAGCCTCTCGGCGCGTCCCGTCCGTCATTGCGGCCCGCTGCAGTGGTTGCGGCCGTTGCGTGGCGGCCTGCCTGCCCAAAATCATTACACTCGAAACCGTTGGTTACCGTAAAAATGCCGTTATCTCGTCCGGAGAAGATTGTACCGGCTGCGGTGACTGTGCGGCTAGTTGCCCGCTGGATGCAGTCGAGCTGTGATCTATCTATTTTACTTGATCTTCCCTTGGTTTTAATGCTATAAGTCTCCGCTATTCAATTCACACGCCCCTGACAGATCCGGCGGTGTCCCTAAAGCATGGCGGGGATTCGGTGGGGCGGAGGAAAAACCAAAGGAGAAACGTATGTCAAGTATCAGTATGAAAGAACTGCTGGAAGCCGGCGTCCACTTCGGTCACCAGACCAAGCGCTGGAACCCCAAGATGAAGCCCTACATTTTCGGGGCTCGTAACGGAATCTACATCATCGACCTGCAAAAAACCGTCCGCTACTTCAAATCAGCCTACAGCTTCGTCAAGGAAGCCGCCCAGGATGGCAGCACCGTTCTGTTCGTCGGCACCAAGAAACAGGCCCAGGATTCAGTGGCCGAAGAAGCGGCACGTTGTGGAATGCACTATGTCAACCAGCGCTGGCTGGGCGGCATGCTGACCAACTTCTCCACCGTCAAGCAGAGCATTGACCGTCTCAAGAAGATCGATGCGATGTTCGAGGACGGCACAATCGAAGCCTACACCAAAAAAGAGGCGCTGCAGTTCGGGCGCGACCGCGAAAAACTGCAGAAGACTCTTGGCGGTATCAAGAGCATGAACAAGCTCCCCGGTGTAATGTTCGTAATCGATCCCAAAAATGAAGAAATTGCCGTTCAGGAAGCCAACAAACTGGGCATCCCGGTTGTGGCAGTTGTTGATACCAACTGCGATCCCGACCCGATTGACTATGTCATCCCCGGCAATGACGATGCCATCCGTGCCATCCGTCTGCTCTCCTCCAAAATGGCCGATGCCGTGATCGAGGGCCAGCAGGCCCGCAATGCAGCGCTTCAGACTGACAGTGAAGGCGCTGACGAGTACGCACCTGACGAAGTTGCCGTAGAAGTTGCCGGCGAATAATACAAATATTGATCCCTGTTCAGGGGTAGGAGGATAGCATGGCCGTATCAGCTGCACAGATAAGTGAATTGAGAAAATCAACCGGCGCCGGAATGCTGGATTGCAAAAAGGCTCTTGAGCAGACCGACGGGAATTTTGACCAGGCGGTTGATTACCTGCGTACAAAAGGACTTGCCGCCGCATCCAAGAAATCCGGCCGAGCCGCAACCGAAGGTATGGTTGTCGCAGCCCTGTCCGCCAACGGCAACAAGGGCGTGCTGGTCGAGATCAACAGCGAAACCGACTTTGTGGCCAAGAACGACAAGTTCCAGGCTTTTGTAAACGACGTTGCCAACCATGTCCTGCAGGCTTCGCCCGCCACCGTGGAAGAGCTTTTTACACAGGCCTACGTGGGTGACGGCAGCAAGACGATCCAGACCCTGCTGAGCGAAGCGATTGCCGTTATCGGTGAGAACATGCAGATCCGCCGTTTCAGCTCTTTCGAAGTTCAGGGTGCCGGCGCTGTTGGTTCCTACATCCACGCCGGAGGCAAGATCGGCGTGCTGGTCGAGGCCACCTGTGACAACGAAGCAGCTGCCCGGGACGAGCGTTTTGCAGCGTTTGTCAAGGATGTCGCAATGCACAGCGCGGCAGCTTCGCCGCTGTTTGTGAAACGTGATCAAGTCAGTGCCGACGTACTAGAGCGCGAGAAGGATATCTACCGTGCCAAGGCCCGTGAAACCGGCAAGCCGGACAACATCATCGAGAAAATCATCGACGGACAGATCAACAAGTTCTATGCCGATATCTGTCTGGTGGAACAGCAGTTTGTCAAGGATACGGACAAGACGATTCAGCAGTATGCCGCCGAAATCGGCAAGGCCCTTGGCACCAGCATCACCATCACCCGTTTTGCAAAGTTCGTTTTGGGTGAGGGGCTTGAAAAGAAGGAGTCCGACTTTGCCGCCGAGGTGGCGGCAGCAGCCGGCCTTTAATATTCGCCTGAGCCGGCCCATCCAGGCCGGCTTTTTTTTTAACCATCTCCAGAAAGAGGTGTGTCATGAGCAGACAGTCATTCAATCGAGTTCTTCTGAAACTCTCCGGCGAGTCGCTGGCCGGGGACCAGGGTTATGGAATCGATCCCCAGACCATCAATACCATCGCCCGCGAGATCAAGGAAGTTGTCGATATGGGGGTCCAGTTGGCGCTGGTGATCGGCGGCGGCAATATCTTTCGTGGACTGGCGGCATCATCCAAGGGGATGGATCGTTCCAGCGCGGACTACATGGGCATGCTGGCCACCGTGATCAACTCGCTGGCGATGCAGGACGCATTGGAGAAGCAGGGTGTGTCCACCCGCGTCCAATCGGCGATTGCGATGCAGGAGGTCGCGGAGCCCTATATCCGCCGCCGCGCCATGCGTCACCTGGAAAAAGGGCGGGTGGTCATTTTCGGAGCCGGTACCGGCAACCCCTATTTCACTACCGACACCGCCGCCAGCCTGAGAGCCATGGAGATCAACGCCCAGGTCATACTAAAGGGTACCAAGGTTGACGGCGTTTATACCGCCGACCCCAAGAAAGATCCGGATGCGGTGAAGCTCGACAGTCTGACCTATATCGATGTTCTCAAAAAGGGATTGCAGGTGATGGATGCAACCGCGATATCGCTTTGCATGGATAACAACCTTCCGATCATTGTTTTTGACCTGACAACGGAGGGTAATATCAAAAAGGTCATCAGTGGCGAGGAAATCGGCACCATCGTACAAGGAGCTTAGATATGCCAAAAAATGTGATTGCTGATATGAAATCCAATATGGAAAAAACGCTGGGTGTACTTAAAGGCGAATTCCAGAAGATCCGCACCGGACGTGCCAGCACCAACATTCTGGATTCGGTGAAAGTCGATTACTACGGCAACCTCTCCTCCATCAGCCAGGTGGCCACGCTGGCCGTTCCCGAGCCACGCACGATCACCATTTCCCCCTGGGAAGCCAAAATCATACCGGCCATCGAGAAGGCCATCATGAATTCCAACATCGGCCTGACCCCTTCCAATGACGGCAAAACCATCCGGTTGAATCTGCCCCCCCTGACCGAAGAGCGCCGTAAGGAGATCGTCAAGGATCTCAAGAAGAAAGCCGAGGAAGACAAGATTGCCCTCAGGAATATCCGGCGTGACGCGATCGACAAGCTGAAAAAGCTCGAAAAAGACAAGGCCGTCACCGAGGACGAGCTGAAAAAACTTGAAAAAGATGTTCAGGAAGTCACCAAGAGTTTTGAGGCCAAGGTAGACGAAGCCGTGGCTCACAAGGAAAAAGAGGTCCTGGAAGTTTGATGGAGCCGCTTGACCCCGATAAACTGCCCGTTCACCTGGCGGTCATCATGGACGGTAACGGCCGCTGGGCTCAGCAACGCATGCTCAAACGCATTGTCGGCCACCAGCGCGGCGCCGAGACTGTCAAGATGGTGGTCGAGCAGGCTTCGCTGATGGGCATCAAGTACCTGACCCTGTTTGCCTTCTCTTCTGAAAACTGGTCCCGGCCGGCTTTGGAAGTGCGGGCGCTGATGACATTGCTGAAGAAATACATCCGACAGGAAACGGCGCGCATGATGCGCAAGAATATTCGCTACAACGTGATCGGCAATCGCAGCGACCTGCCGGACGATGTGAACGAAACCCTCGACAGCGCCATCAATCAGACTGCCGGTAACACCGGCATGGTTCTGACCCTGGCGCTTTCCTACGGTGGGCGTCAGGAACTGAGCGCCGCCGCCGCCAGGATGGCAAGAGATGTGGTTGCCGGAAAAGTGGCCCCCGAGAAGATCACAACCGAATTGTTCGGTACCTATCTGGATACGGGCGGATTGCCTGATCCGGATTTTCTGATCCGCACCAGTGGCGAGATGCGTATCAGCAATTTTTTGTTGTGGCAACTGGCCTACACCGAGCTTTATTTCACGGAAACCAACTGGCCTGACTTTACCATTAACGAACTGCACAAGGCACTGGCCGATTTCCAGTCCCGTGAGCGTCGTTTCGGTAAAACCAGCGGCCAGATCATGCAAAGGGGCGGCCCATTAAACGCCTGATAACAGCACTGATCCTGCTGCCGATTGTGATCCTGATAATTGTGAAGGGGGGGGCGCTGCTGTTTGCATCTCTGCTGGCCCTGTTTTCCTGTATCGGTATCACCGAATTCTATCGCATGGCGCTGCCTGACCGGAAGGTTGAAGGCTGGCTGGCCGCGCTTGCCGGCGCGACCCTGTTATACACACCTTTTGCCGTTGGCGACCGTGCTGCACTTACTGTTGTGGGCCTGCTGTTTCTGACGTTTGCGCTGTTGTTCCTGTTCCGTATCCGCAATATCGCCGATGCTGCCCGGGAAGTGTCATACGCGGTGCTGGCTTTTCTCTACATACCGTTTCTGCTGATGCATCTTGTCCAGTTGCGCCAGACCACCTTCGGGGTGCAGTGGCTGCTCGTGATCATGTTGATTGTTATGACCAACGATTCGGCCGCCTATTATACCGGCAGCGCCTTCGGCAAGACCAGGCTGTACCCGCTGGTCAGTCCCAAAAAGAGTGTCGAGGGGGCGTTGGGCGGGTTGGCCGGCAGCATCTGCGGCACTCTTCTGGCCAAGTTCACGTTCTTTCCGCAGTTAACGCTGCTCGATGCTTTTACCACTGCACTTGTAATCGGCGCTCTGGGGCAGACCGGTGACCTGTTCGAGTCATTGCTCAAGCGCAGTTTCGGAGTCAAGGATTCCGGAACCATATTTCCAGGGCACGGCGGTGTGCTGGACCGTTTGGACAGTATCCTCTTCGCCGCTCCGGCCACCTACTACTACACCATCTATTTTTTCAAGGGATAGCTCATGAAGAATATTACCATTCTCGGTTCAACCGGTTCAATCGGTGTGAGTACCCTGGAAATTGTTTCGGCCCATCCAGATCGCTTCCGGGTCGTTGCGATGACCGCCGGAAAGAATCTGGAACTGTTCGCGCGCCAGATCAGGGCCTTTTCACCACGAATCGCGGTGGTTGCCTCGGCCGATGATGTCGCCCGTCTTAAAGAGATGTGCAGTGGTATCGATGTCACCGTTCTTGGCGGTGTGGAAGGGTTGATCGCCGCCGCCACCGCCGATGAAGCCGAGATGGTGGTGGCCGCGATTGTCGGCGCTGCCGGACTGGTGCCCACTGCCGCCGCAATCCGTGCCGGCAAGGACATCGCGCTGGCCAACAAGGAAACGCTGGTCACTGCCGGTCATCTGTTCATGGATATGGTGGCTGAGCATGACGTTCGCCTCTACCCGGTTGACAGCGAGCATAGCGCCGTTTTCCAGTCGATCGAGGGGCACCGCAGCACCGATATCGAGAAAATCATCCTGACCGCCTCGGGTGGCCCTTTTCTGAATACACCGGCCGGACAGTTGAAAAAAGTCACGGTGCGGGACGCGCTCAATCATCCCAACTGGAGCATGGGCAAGAAGATCACGATCGACTCGGCCACGATGATGAACAAGGGGCTAGAGGTGCTTGAAGCCCGCTGGCTGTTCGATACCGGTGTCGATAAGATCGAAGTCAACATCCACCCCCAGAGCATCATCCACTCGATGGTCGAATACGTTGACGGCTGTGTAATCGCACAGCTCGGGACCCCCGACATGAAGGCGCCGATCGCCTATGCGCTCTCATATCCGGAACGGGTGGTGACCGGCGTCAAGCCGCTCGATCTGACCACCTTTTCCGGGCTGACTTTTTTCAAGCCGGACCTGGACAAGTTCCCATGCCTCGGGTTGGCCTACCGTGCCATCAGGGACGGGGAAAGCATGCCGGCGGTGATGAATGCGGCCAACGAAATCGCCGTTGACGCTTTTCTGAACGGTCGCATAGGGTTCGTCCAAATTGCCGAGACAATTGAGCGGACCATGGATGCCCACACCGCGCATAATCTTGGATCAATCGACGAAGTCTTGAAGGCCGATCTGTGGAGCCGGGAAACCGCACGCGAAATCTGCCGGGAAATGGTGCGCTGATATGATGGTGGTATATGCAATAATCGTTCTGGGAGTCCTGATTTTCGTTCATGAACTGGGACACTTCCTGTTTGCCAAGATGCTGGGTGTCAGCGTGGAAAAATTCTCGCTGGGATTCGGTCCCAAGCTGCTCGGTAAAAAAATCGGCGAGACCGAGTATCTGCTGTCCGCCTTTCCGCTGGGGGGCTATGTCAAGATGTTCGGCGAGGGGGGCTTTATCGAGGGTGGCGAGTCGCATCATCCACCCGAGGATGAAGAGTCAGAGTCGGAAACGGCACCCGCGCCGGTTCAGCGTGAACTGACCGAAGAGGAGAAATCGCGTTCCTTTGCCCATAAGCCGGTTCTGGCACGGATTGCCATCGTGATGGCCGGCCCGGTATTCAATCTGATCTTTGCCTGGATGATATTCATCGTGCTCTGCATGATGGGGGTCCCGACCGTAACCGCCAAAATAGGCGAGGTGCTCAAGGACAAGCCAGCAGCCAGGGCCGGTGTTCTCAAGGGCGATGTGATCTCTTCCATAAACGGCAAGCCGATTGCGCGCTGGGACGAAATCGCCGAGGGGGTCGCGGCCAGCAAGGGGCAACCGTTGACAGTTTCGGTCAAACGGGGCGAGAAGACGGTTGATTTTACAATGACTCCGGAACCGAGAATTTCGAAGAACCTGTTCGGCGAAAAGGTCAATGGTTACGCAATTGGCGTCGCTTCGGCCGGAGATGTGGTGACGGAATACTACGATCCGTTCCAGGCCGTGATCAAGGGAACCGAACAGACCTGGAAAGTGATCGATATTACCATCATGTCCCTGGTCAAGATGGTGCAGAGGGTCGTGCCGATGGACAGTGTCGGCGGACCGATCATGATCGCCAAAATGGCCGGTGAGCAGGCCTCGGCCGGCGGCGCCAGTTTTCTGGCCTTCATGGCGCTTCTGTCGATCAACCTGGGGGTGCTGAACCTGTTGCCGGTGCCGGTGCTTGACGGCGGACACCTGTTGTTTTACTTCATGGAACTGATCTTCCGACGGCCGGTGCCGCAAAAGGTGCGCGAATATGCCCAGCAGATCGGGATGGTGCTGCTTTTGGGGTTGATGGTAATGGCATTCTACAACGATATCATCAGGTACTTTGTGAGTCGCCAGGGATAACCATAACGAGTCTTACATACCGGTATGATTTCCAATCGCCGCATCATTGACAGGGTTTCTTGCTTTGGCATGGTGTGGCGATTTTTTTACAGACTGTGATATGCTGGAGCTGACTGTAATTCAACGGAAGGTGGAATATCATGGATACCCTCGAAGCGATCAGGAGCAGGCATAGTGTCCGCAGGTATGCCGACCGGCCTGTCGAAGAAGAAAAACTCCTAGCGGTACTGGAAGCCGCCTGCCTGGCTCCTACCTGGGCCAATCTCCAATGTGTAAGATTCGTGGTGGTCAGGGATGCCGCCACCAAACGCCGGATCAGTGAACTCTCCTATGTTGACTCGTTCTTTGCGGCCAGGGGCTACAAGACCAATCCATCGCAGGTGGCGCTGGCTGAAGCGCCGCTGGTGATCGTGGCCTGTGCTCTGCCCAACCAGTCCGGCGACATTCGCGGGCAGCAGTATTATATGACCGATGTGGGGCTGGCGGCGGAAAACCTGATGCTGGCGGCGCATGACTTGGGACTTGGCAGCGTCTTCGTCAGCATCTTCGAAGAGAAACCGCTGGCCGAGCTGTTGGATATCCCGGCCTACATCAGCATTGTCGGTCTTTTTCCGCTCGGTTACCCGCTGTATGAGAAAGGCGCAGGAACTCCGCGCAAGCCGCTGGAAGAAACCGTATTCTACGACAGGTGGCAGGGTCAGCGCTGATTCCGGAACTAATGCCGTCAAATCTGCAATCCGCCACACACAGGGCTTGAACTAAGCAACAGGAGACAAAATGCCGTCACCCGTCATAACCAGTTATCTGCTTGCCAGCGCCGCGGTTTTCTTCGTACTGCGTTTTCACCTGGTTCCGGCGGTATTTGCCGGACTCACCGTGTATGTGCTGACGATCAAACTGTCACGGCATCTGCCGAAAAATATGAACCGGGTTGCCCGCCAGGTCGCCCTGGGCGTGGTTGTGCTCTGTGTCATGACCTGTATGACCGGTGTGGGGGCCGCGGTCTGGTACTTTATCGGCAGCAGCCAGGGCATTGGCGCTTTGTTGACAACGGTTGTGGAAACGCTGGGGACCCTGCGCCGGACACTGCCGCCGTCTGTTGCCGATGTGCTGCCGACGACGATCGAGGGGCTGCGTCAGCAGCTGGCCGAGATCCTGAGCGAGCACGTCCAGAAGATATCAGTAGTCGGTTTCGGCAGTCTGAAGGTGTTCGCCCATGTCCTGCTGGGAATGGTCGTCGGCGGCATGGCTGCGGTACACCACTTCCGGGAACATCACGAACTGCCGCCGCTCACGGCGGCCTTGCGGAGCCGGCTGCGTGTGCTGGTGATCGCGTTTGACAAGGTCGTTCTGGCCCAAGTTAAAATATCCTCGCTCAATACCACCTTTACAGCGGTATACCTGCTGGTGCTGCTGCCGCTCTTCGGGGTGCATCTGCCGATGGCAACGATCCTGGTATTGCTTACGTTTGCCGTCGGCATGCTGCCGGTGGTCGGTAACCTGGTTTCCAACACCTTCATCGTGGTGATCAGCCTGGGTGTGTCCCCCATGGTCGGTGTTGCTTCGCTGGTCTTTCTGGTGCTGATACACAAGGCGGAATATTTCATGAATGCCAGGATCGTCGGCAACGAAGTCCATGCCACCGCCTGGGAACTTCTGAGCGCCATGCTGCTTCTGGAATCGGCCTTCGGGATCGCCGGACTGGTGGCCGCGCCGGTGGCGTACGCCTGGCTGAAGGCCGAAGTCAAGGAACAGGGCGTGATCTGAGAACCACCGGCCGCACATCATAAAATCAAGACTGGAGTGATAATGACAGCAACGCAAAACGGCAGGCATGATTCCGATATAAGTGACAACGCCCCTGATCTGAAGATACTTGCAATCGATACATCCACCTCCATGGCCAGCGCCGCGATCACATG
>MGZK01000009.1 GCA_001802125.1 Geobacteraceae bacterium GWC2_55_20 | reverse complement strand
CGGTAATTGCCGGAGCTCGGCCACGTCACTGCCCGGCGGTTGATTGAACAGAATCGCCAGTGCATTGCGAGCCTCCGTGCGCTGTTGTATGAGCAGCGTGAGCTGGGCACGCTGACTGGCCAGCGTTTGCCGGGCCTGAATCTTATCAAGAGCAGAGACTGCTCCTGCATCGTATTTGACCTCAACCAGCTCCAGGATCTTTTCCGCGTAGATGATGCTTGCCTCGGCGGTAGTAATACGCTCGTTCAAATAGGCGATCTGCCAATAATCCGTCGCAGTAGTTCCAATCAACGCCAGCGCAGTGCTTTGGCGGTCAGCTTCGGTTGCATCCGCTTCCCAGCGGCTGACATCGCGTGCAGTGGCAAGTTTGCCCCAGAGATCCAGCTCATAACTTACGGTGCCGGTGACACTGCTCGATCTGGTGTCGGCATTGTTCTTCAGGTTTCGATTAATACTGCTGTTTGCTCCAACAGTTACCGCTGGAGTCAGGTTAGTGCCGGTCAGTTCGGCATTCAGCCTCGCACGGCGCACCTTGATAGCGGCGGCAGCCAGATTGTTATTGGTCTTGAGTGCGCGCTCGACAAGTTCATCCAGGATCGGGTCGCTAAAGTCCTGCCACCACCGTTCTCCAGCAGCGACCGTTGTACCGGTGACACTTTCCTCTTGCCACTTCCCGGGCAAGATGACATCCGGACGGGTGTACTTGCTGCGGGGGAGCAGACCACTGCAACCGCTCAGCAAGAGAGTTGCCGCAATCAGGAGTGCGGTCATTCGTACTGTTTTTTGTGTCGGATTGCGCTTCATAGTTCTGCTACTCCCTGGCAAGTGCTTCGATGGGATCAAGGCGCGCCGCATTTCGCGCCGGTATGAAGCCAAACAAGACACCGATTATGGTTGAACAAAGGAATGCGGATATGATCGAGATAAAGGAAAACTTCATGGCAAAGCTTGATACGAACAGCGAAAAGATCAACCCCACACAATAGGAGAGGATGATGCCGATCATGCCACCAATCAGGCACACCAGTACCGATTCAATCAGGAACTGCTGCATGATATCCTCCTGACGAGCCCCGACCGCCATCCTGATCCCGATCTCGTGAGTCCGCTCGGTCACCGAAACCAGCATGATATTCATCACGCCGATGCCCCCTACCACCAGTGAAATCACTGCGATAGCCGAGATCAGCAGTGTCAGGGTAGCGGTGGTCTTATTGACGGTTTTCAGGATGCTGTCACTGCTGTTGGTGAAAAAGTCCTTACGGCCATGTCTCTGTTTGAGTAGATTGATGATGCTCTGTTCAGCGATCTGATTGGATGTGCCCTCCATAACCCTGACGGTTATGGAATTGAAATACTGTTGTCCCAAAAGTCTGCTCATCGCGGCACTGTAAGGAATCCATACCTGCAGGTTTTGGCTGTTGCCGAACGGCCCTTCCTTCTCCTTGGTTACGCCAATAACCCTGCAGGGCAGCTCACCGAGAAAGATGATCTTGCCGATCGGGTTCTCCTTGGCAAAGAACTTCTTGCCGGTATTCTGATCGATTACCACCACCTGGGCCTGTTGACTGACATCGCCGGCTTTAAATAATGCTCCTTGTGAGATTTCGTATCCCTTGACACGGAAATATTGTTCACCGACACCATTTACCGTGGCATTTGCCGTAATGTTACGGTGCCGAAGCACCTGGCTGCCACCGGTTGCAGGGGTAGCGCTGTCAACGTAAACCTGTGCTTTCAGAGCCTCCAGATCGGAAGGCACCAAAGTCTGAATACTGGAGGCGTCTTCGTCGCCCCAATCCTTGCCCGGATTAATATCAATTACGTTTGTTCCCATGGAACTGATATCATTGACAACCTTCTGCCGAGCCCCTTGACCGAGCGCCACCACCGAAACCACCGAGGTGATGCCGATGATTATGCCGAGCATTGTCAGTAGTGTCCGCATCCGATGGGAGGACAAGGCGATCAGGGCCATCTTGAAGGCTTCGGCAAAACGTCCCCAGTTGGCCTGGAGAAAGTTTGACGGTTTCTCAACAGAGTTTTTTTCAGGCAGCTCCATTTTTCCAATAGCAGGCGCGTCAGGATTCAGTTGATCCCTGATGATCTCACCATCGCTGAGTTCAATGATCCGTTCGGCATGGCCGGCAACCTGCATGTCGTGGGTAACCAGAATGATGGTATGACCTCGGGCGTGCAACTCGTGGAGCACATTCATCATCTCCTGACCGCTTTTGCTGTCCAGCGCCCCGGTCGGTTCGTCCGCCAGGATTACGTCGCCGCCGTTCATGAGCGCCCGGGCAATACTTACCCGCTGTTGCTGACCACCGGAAAGCTGGTTGGGACGATGATCACACCGATCACCCAGACCCAGCCGGTTTAGAATTTCCCGGGCTCTGGTTTTGCGTATACTTTTGTTCACACCGGAATAGATCGCCGGAATTTCGGTATTCTGGGCGGCTGTCAAGTGCGGCATCAGGTGGTAGCGCTGGAAGATAAAACCGAAGTAATCCCGCCGTAACCTGGCCAGTTCATTACCGGAAAGCTCCCCGGTTTCCTGTCCATCGATCCGGTAACTTCCCTCGCTTGGCCGGTCAAGGCAGCCGAGGATATTCATCAGAGTCGATTTCCCGGAACCGGAGGCTCCCACGATCGCGACCATTTCGCCAGCATGGATGGTCAGTTCGATCCCTTTCAGCACCGGAATTTTCTGTTCACCGGTGATAAAGCGGCGCCCCAACCCCTTGAGTTCAAGTAATGGCTTTTGCATGATCAGCGTTTCCCCGGTGGCGGCATGGCGCTCGATTCGGCTTTCGGCAACGAAGCGCTGTCACCGACAACCACCTTTTCCCCTTCCCGCAACCCATCAAGCACCTGCACCTGTACGTTGTTGGTGATGCCGGTCCGGATATTCCTCGTGCTGGCAACTTCTCCTTCAAACACCGTCACCGTGATGCGGCCATCTTTCTGCTTTTCCCCCAGTGCCGAAACCGGGATGCAGAGAGCCTGTTTTGCCTGGTTCAGAACGATTGCCACCTGTGCTGTCATGGAAACCTTCAACTTGTTTTCGCTGTTAGGCACCTCGAACAACCCATAGTAATAGACAGCAGTACTGCTACCGGAGCTCGTACTACTGCTGGTACCGCTCGAAGCCGGGCCCGGTTCAATTGCCCGCAGCTTGCTGTAATAACGTTTGTCGGCATCTCCCAACAGGGTGAAATAGGTCGTCAGCCCCGGTTTAACCCTGGTGACATCCGCCTCGGATATCTTGGCCTTGACGGTCATGGTATCCAGTGTGGCCAGCGTAATGATTGTGGTTGCCGACTGGGTAGAAACCACCGTCTGACCTTCCTCGGTATCGATGGAGATGACAGCGCCATCAATTGGCGCGTTGATCCTGGTATATTCGAGATTGGCTTTTGCAGTAGCCACTGCAATGATGGCCTTCTTTATTTGAGCTTCAAGAGCTGCTATGTCGTGGCGGGTACTCTCAAACTGAGACTGCGCAATTTCCAGGTCCGCTTTGGAGGTGGCATCCCTGGCGCTCATCTGTCTCTGGCGTTGCAAGGCAAGCTCATACTGTTTCAACAACTCCTGCCTGGAGCGTTTCTGAGCCCGCAGGTTTTCTACCTGAGCCTCGGCGTCCCTGAGAGTGTTCTGCTGCAGCACCGGATCGATCTCAGCCAGAAGCTGCCCCTTTTTCACCGTATCCCCCAAGGCGACATGCAGGGTCTTCAACTGCCCGGACACCTGAGCCCCCACCGCCACCGTCTTGAACGCCTTCAGCGTACCGCTGGCCAGCACGCTTTCTTCCAAATCCATTCTGACAACATCGGCGGTAATAAATGTGGTCTTGGGTTTGCCGAAGAAAGCCTTCTTTACAGCCAATCCTCCCCCCAGTATGACAAGCAGGGCAATTGTTCCAACAATGATTCTATTTCGTGATGTGGCAATCATGATTCCAGTCCTTTTCCGCCCATGGCGGCAATACGCGCCGGAGCGAATTTTATTGCATGGTCTGTATAGTTCATCACTGATGATCCATGTTTCACAGAATGCAACCTGAATGTGCAGCAAATATGAAGCTAACAAGGAAATGCATTCAGCCTCCAAACACAGAGTGAATGAAGGCTGAGTCAACAGTACTATATTTTTAACACAAATGTTGGATAGTATCGGAGCGTTATTCGGACAAACTACGCTGTAGACAGATAAAGTAGATATATTAGAGGAGTATCGCTCAAAATATTGAACAGATGTTCATACCAATGTGTCAACAGAACCGAATGGGGCTGAAGCATAGCCGTCTATTGAATTTGCGGTCAAATCCATTGTCTGGCCATAAGCATCTTCACCATAAAAAGTAAACACAAGGTGCATGGGATCTATTTTAGCGTCACCATTGCTGTTCTGGCTGAGCCTGAAAGACACTGTGGCTTCACCAGTGGTGGAATCATAACTCACAGATTCGGGTGTCGGCGGTATATAGGCATCACTGCTGGAGATTGGCAATGAATAATTGTAATAACCGGATTTAGAGTTGTTTCCACGCGAAATTGACCAGTTTGATATATTGGTGACCGAGTCAAAGTCCATTTCTTTGCTAAACTGGATCACGGTGGATACGGTTTTAGAGCTATTCGGAGTTGTCAGCGAGGTATCAAAAAGCCAGATTGGAGTGCCCGCCCCTAAAAGAGAAGTGGCAAATGTCGATTTTATATTATCTTCTTCAATGCCGACTATTTGTGGCCTGGTAATAGCAGATAGCTGCGATGCCAGGGTAGCATCCGAGCTATCCAATATTGCCTGCTGTTCCTGCACTCCTTCAGTATAGTTGAGACCATTGTATGCAACGCCTAATTCATAATTTGCCTCTGGAAAATCCGATTTAAGCTGAAGGGATGTTTGCAGTGCTGTTGCGGCTTCCATGTAATTTCCCTGGGCATTATAGACTGCACCCAAGGCATAATATACGTTGCCATCTTTCGGCGCCAACGACTTTGCTTTTTCAAGCTGTGTCAAAGACTCTGTAAGTCTGCCCTGAGCCAGATACTGCTGCCCCAAGGTATAAACAGGAAGTGAATCTCGCGGAGCCAACTTGATGGCATCTTTAAATTGTTTTTCTGATTTGTCATACTGCTTGGCCTGTAAATAGGCATTGCCCAGACTGATCTTTGCTTCCTCCAGGGTGGGGGCACTTGTAGATGAATCTTTTGTAGACGTATTGGATTGGATATTTACCAGTTGTGTGAAGGCTTTGATTGCATCGTCAGTTTTACCCTGCGCCAGATAAATCTTTCCCAGGTAATTATAGGCCGTAGTATTGGTTGTATCAAAGGCTGCGGCTGTTTTGAATGCTTTGATTGCTTTGTCGTAATTGCCATCACTTAAAGCCGTTGAGGCGACTGCGATTGCGTACTGAGCGCTTTGAGCCCGACTGGTCTGTGCACTTTGGTAGGCGGCGGACAGACCCAAAACATCAGAACTGCTGTCACTGAGCCAATTCGAACTAATCACGGGAACACCCCCATTCTATTCTTCCGGATGCTGGTCAATCCTGACACTTAAAGCCTTATGCATGGAACTACCATGAGAAGCAGGCTGTGACGCACCTGGTTTCCGCCCGGAGTTTCCGGACGGAAACTGGTTACATCATCAATGAGGATGGTGCTGTTGATTCTAAAAATAATTGAATGCGTCAATCGGTCGGCATTCATCCAGGCATCCTCAATGAGGTCCAGCCTGCTCTTTCATGGTGTGTTTCAATTCAGTATCAGCTACGCATACAGAGCAGAAGCTGAGAGTGCCGATCCAGCGGCGTTCTCGGCGAAGCTGCTGAAACTTGCCTGCAGATAACTTTTTGCAGCCGCCGCATAGAGTGTCGGGTCAGTGGAATTAACACCGGCTGCGGTGGATGTTGATGAAACATTGTCTGTTGTCGACTCAACTTGATGTTGTTTAGCCGTTTTGGTAAGAGCCGCCTCAAGTTCGCTCTTACTGACAGTGCCATCTTTATTGGTATCCATGACGTCAAATATTTTTTTCACAGATGAGCTGTCCACGGAAGAACCGCTTGAAGAAGAGCTGCTCTCTGACGAACTGTCATCCTCGCTTGAAAGCGCTGCCAGCAATTCACTGGTGCTGACGGTCCCGTCTTTATTAGTGTCAAGAGCATCAAAAATTTGACTTGAACTCGACTTGCTTGATGAAGAAGAGCTGCTGTCAGACGGAGGGGGAGGCGGAGGAGGCCCCTGGGCAAGGCGTTGCTGATCAGCCTTGTCGACTGCCGCATCGGATTCACTTTTGCTGATGCTGCCATTCTTGTCAGTATCCAGGGCAGTCATAAGATCATCAACGGTTGTGTCGCTTTGGGATAAGTTGCCAAGCAGTGTGCTCAACTCATCTTCGCTGATGCTGCCATCCCCATCCTGATCCGCACTCTTGAAGACACTGTCTTTCAATTTAGAAGAGGAACTGGTTTCTGTTTTACTTGAAGCGGGGGGAGGTCCCTGGGCCTGCATCTGCTGACTCATTTTTGCAAGTGCGGCATCTGATTCAAGCCTGCTAATGGCGCCGTCATTGTCGGAATCCATGTTTGTAAACATCTCATCAACACTGGGCCCGCCCTGTTTGCCATTTTCTTGTTGGGATTTCTGGAATGAGCTCATCTCGGTTTTGTCAATTTTGCTGTCGCCGTTGCTGTCAACAGCCTTGAACATGTCTTCCTGCATCTGTTTCAGGAAGGATGAGCTTAACCCTCCACTTGAACTACTTATTGAACTTATCATTACGTGGCTCCTTTCATTGGAAATCAAGGGTCAGCTTCGCTTGGAAGTGAACACCCAATCTCTTGCACGGTAAATCATCACTTCTTTAGCCATGTTTAGCTTTAAACCAATCCTCCTTCCCGAAAAAATTTGCCCCGCCTGTTGTATCACCCCCCAACGTGCCGAGTTTCGGTAAGCTTGAGCACGCTGGCCAAGCGCCCTTCCAAGCTACTGAACTCGGCTTCATTTTTTATAAACGCCCTTCCATGTGAATGGACAGCACCGTCATTATCCATGTAAATATCAGGAGAATGTGCACGCAATGTGTAAGAAATAAGGAAATACGATCTACTGGGATTTGATGCTGCCGGGAATGAGTTGCTTGGAGAGGGTAAAGAGGAGAGTTTCTTTTCAACGGCTTGAATATCAAATCCGTTGAATACACATTGTTAAATCTTCTTGCTGCAAATCCGGGGAGAATCTGCAGGCTTTTTTATAGCATCAGCAATGTCAGGGTTTGATATAGGCATTCAGCCCGATCGAACTGTCATTGCCATGTCCGACGCTCCCTTTTCCGAAGTTTCAAAAACATTTCAGATCAATCTGCCGTATTGCACATGAAGAATACGGGCCACTATTCTTCGCACGCCCCCACATCCTCGGCAATCAATTTCAGCTGTTCCAGGGCGCTCTCCAGGTCGGCGATGATGTCGCGGGCGATGATGCCCGGTTCTGGCAGATTGTCAGAGTTTTCCAGGGACTCATCCCGCAGCCAGAAGATGTCAAGGCTGGCCTTGTCGCGGGCCATCAGGTCGGCATAGTCGTATGACCGCCAGCGTCCGTCTGCGGACTCCTCGCTCCAGGTAGGCTGCCGCTCGTGGCGGTTCTTAGAGTTGTAGAGAGCGACAAATTCGTTCAGATCACTACGCTGGAGCGAATTGGTCTTGAGGGTGAAGTGCAGGTTGGTGCGCAGGTCGTAGATCCAGAGTTTCTTCGTCCATGGTGTCTCGCTGGCCGGCTTCTTGTCAAAGAAGATCACGTTGGCCTTGACCCCCTGGGCATAGAACAGGCCGGTGGGGAGGCGCAGCAGGGTGTGCACATCGCACTCCTGAAGCAGCTTGCGGCGGATGGTCTCCCCTGCCCCACCCTCGAAAAGCACGTTGTCCGGCACGACCACGGCGGCGCGGCCGTGCTGCTTGAGCAGGGTCTTGATGTGCTGGATGAAGTTGAGTTGTTTGTTGGAGGTGGTAGCGCAGAAATCGTCCCGCTCGATGGTCTCCTTTTCGCTGTAGACCTTGCCGTCCGCGCCGATGATGGTGGTGGAGCTCTTCTTGCCGAAGGGCGGATTGGTCAGGATGATGTCGAACCGCTCGCCCGGATCGGATGCCAGCGAATCAACGCCCGCCTCGATCGGGAGCGCTTCGCCGCCGATGCCGTGCAGCATCATGTTCATGGCGCACAGCCGCGCGGTGGCATGCACCAGCTCCCAGCCACGCAGGGTTTCGGTTTCCAGAAAGCGCTTCTGGTCCCGGTCCAGCTTGTAATGTTTGGGGTCGCTGACATAGGCAAAGGCCGACAACAGAAAGCCGCCGGTGCCGCAGGCCGGATCGCAGATCGTCTCCTTCGGCTTGGGCGCCATCACATCCACAATGGCCTGGATCAAGGGACGCGGGGTGAAGTACTGCCCGGCGCCGCTCTTGGTGTCCTGGGCGTTCTTTTCCAGCAATCCCTCGTAGGCCTCACCTTTGACATCGGCGCTCATGATCGACCAGTTTTCCTTGCCCAGCAGGTCCACCAGCAGGCGCCGCAGTTTGGCCGGGTCCTGGAACTTGTTCTGGGCGCGGCCGAAGATCAGCCCCAAGAGCCCCTTCTCCTGCCCCAGTTTCTCCAAGGTGTGGCGGTAGTGGTCGAAGAGTTCGTCGCCGTCCTTCTTCAGCAGGCTGGGCCAGTCGTAGCCGGACGGGACCATGCTTTTCTGGTCAAAGGGCTTTTTCGTCCGCTCGTCGGCCATTTTGAGGAAGAGGAGGAAGGTGAGTTGTTCGACATAATCGCCGTAGCTCATGCCGTCGTCGCGCAGGACGTTGCAGTAGTTCCAGAGTTTTTGTACGATTGCGGCAGGGGTCATGTATGGTGTATCCTCTATATGTTCGTATGTTTGGAAGTGCAGGTTTCTGGCGCACTAGACTGGGGGTCTAGTGGTCGACCTACTAATGGTGGTGCATATCAACTTATAGTTGACATTGTAAATCATTCGGGTATACATTTTTACCAGACGGGTAAGTCCTGTTACGTGCCTGGGGTGCTCCCCTCCATCGGTTGGCCAAGAGCCCCGGGATAATCGACGTAACAGGGGCCGTCTTTTTTTTGCCTTTATTTCAGATATTCCGTTTCAAATACTATTGCATCCCGGTAAACATCGTACCACGCTGAATCTCCCATCTCGAATTTCCTGAATATTCCCCAACAAAACAGGTCAACTGCCTGCAACCCTTGATTGTCATGCGATCGCTCATGGTAGATATTGAGCGGGACATTCAACGGCAGCATCGCTTCCAATTGATTTGCAACATATGAGTTGAAGTCCTGGATTTCTTCACGATTTTTGCATCGATCGGTAACCAGAGTCACCGCCGGAGCTGCGTTGTTCAGGTCGATTTTTTCAAGGATGAAGCGGGCCAGAAAGTTATACAGTTTCTTTTTGGTGTGCGATTTGCGCAGATCGTCATTTACACGTGTCTTGTTGAGTACAACAGAATAAAGCTCCCATCCGTCACGGAGTAGATGCCGGTAAAAATATTGTTTCACCTCAATAGTCGTGCCTGTGCCTTTCAGTTCCTGGACCTTCCGGTCACCTTTCTTGTGATTGAGCTTGTTTTTCAGGGTTCTACTCACAGCTTTCCGAAAACAATCGATGGCATCACGGTTCTGGCAGACCAGCAGGGTAATGACGAATTTCCTGGATGTCTTCGGTTTGTTGAAATCGAAGCCCAGGTCACCTGATTCGTCGAGGTAGATGATCATTGTAGATGCCTTTCAGATTGCCACATGATTAACAGTCACCTGTTCTACCAACTGAGCTAATGGGGAACTGATCCTCATCATTACGAGTGATGTACTCTAGCAACTGAGCTAAAATGGCATTTCTGGTGCAAAATATCGTCAGATTCGGTATACTGCCTCTATGAAAAAATCACTTCTTGAAACTAATCCCTACCTGAAAGATCCGGCTGAGCGCAAGCGGCTGATGCGGCGCTCGCTGGTTTCTTCGTTTGCCATCGAAGGGATTTATCTGAAAGAAGAACCCGCCGGTTCTGTCAAGGAAGATACGCAGTCCTTCACCGCCCACAAGCAGCCAAAGTCCGCTCGATCACCCCATTGAAAACACTCTCCATCGGCTTGTAGTTCCGATCCATCCCGGCCTGTACGGCAGCGAAATATTCATCCCGCTTAGCCTCTTGTATCTCCGAAAAATCCAGCGGTGGCAATCCAGCCTGCAACGCCATCAGCACCGACAAAAGCCGTGCTATCCTACCGTTACCTTCCCGGAAGGGATGAATCAGGATCAATTCCACATGCACTTCTGCCAGCGCCGCTACAACATCTTCGACCTCCTCGAACCGGCATGGAGTCAGCCGCGCAAGCTGGTCGCTCTCGAACTGCCGCATCAACTCCGGCACATGGGCGGCAGCCGCGAACATGAAGCCACCCTTGCCTATGTTGACAGTGCGGTAGACGCCGGCCCATAGGAATACACCTTCAAGCCAGAATTTATGGAGCCAGAGGATATCCTTGGCTGTGAAGCGATGATTTTTTTCAAAGCGGGACGCTGATTCATCCATTAACCGCTCGAACCTCACCTCTTCGACATGTTCCATTTCGGCCTTGTCCTTGATGCCGAGCAGGTTGCGCAGCACCGTACCGTCGGAACCGGGTTCGTACTGGTCTTCGGGGAGGTGCGATGTGGAGTAGCGGTTGGTCATTTCAATGCCCTTGATTAACAGTCACCTGCTCTACCGACTGAGCTACAGGTGAACATACTCTTAAGCGCCCCTACCAACTGGACAAAAGCGGCAAAAATGATACACAGAGAGGCTCATATAGTTTTTTTCCTCTTCGGCAAAGCTACTCTACCGAAACCACTAATAGTCAGGTGTTCACTCAGTACGTCCTTCTGGATGTTTGCATCAAAGAGTCTGCGCAGGCAGCGACGAACGTAGCCACGAAGCTCATGTGTTTCCTGCTCAGTTATTTTTGCGTCACCGCTGTGCACAAGCGCAGAGCGTTTGCCGTAAAGTTTTTTTATTCGACGATAAATTTCGAGAGCTTCATCTTTTGTTTTGCCAATAAGAGCTGCAGTCCCTCGCGATATTTTGTAACTGATGTCCTGGCGACCATCATTAAACAATATTTCAAGTGCAATGTTTAGCGCTAAAAATGCCATCTGCTCATCATTCAAATCATACGAGGCTTCAAATTGATTAAACGAAAGTTGCAAATAATTTTCTAGCAGAGAAAGGTGCTTGATGCGGAGGAACTTGTTGATCTCTGGCCATATCGATTCATCTACAGAGAATCTATTATCTCTCTCAAGAACTCTTCCTTGTTCGTAACCCGCAACTAAGAAAGGACCATCATCGTCAATTCTGTAAAAACAGCTTATTGAAACCTCAATATCACCCTCAGAAAACAATCGTAATAGCCTGACAGGCCTTTTGATAAGGCTATCATGTTGGCTCATGCCGTGATGAGCATTTACAACCTCTTCAATTGGAGCACCTTTCGGTGTATCGAAATACCAGTAATTATACTCTTTGGATATTACATAAACCCATTGATCATCACGGTCATACTGAAATTTGTCTTCGATATCGCAATCAACATCTAATTCACTGTGAGAAAATAGAAGGCTTAATAACTTGACGATGTCTTGCTTATTCCTTCTTTCAATACTGAAGTCTCCACCCAACTCAAGATTTAATATTGTTGCATCTACATTTCCCAACAGCCCCAAATAATAAACTGGCTTTTCTTGCTTATAAGAAACGGGTTTGTTCGAGTTCATTTTACACCAACCCACCCGAAAACGCCTGTTGCAGGATCATCTGTCGCAGGCGCTCGGCGCGTTTGAGGTTGGTTTCGATTGTGGTTTCGAGTTCTTCGGTGACGGAGAGACGGCGGTCGAGTTCAGAGACAATTTCATTCTGTTCAGCAAGAGGCGGCATAGATACGTGGCAATCCTTCAGTTGAGTTGTGTTGATCCTTGGACGCGTGGCGCCATGAACTTCCCCCACCAATTGTTCATAGGCAGTGCGAGTTGCTAGGAATGTTTCGATGTAGCGCTTATTAATTGCCTCGTCGTTTATTCGTACACAGAAGCAGTCAGCCTTATTGATTGCTTTCTTGATATGACCTGGCAACATGACGACCCGTGTTTCGTTTGCTACGAAGGAAGAAAATATAATGTCACCATGTCCGACCGTATGTTTCTTTAGTTGCTCGTATTTTTGTTCCGTGACAAACGATTCTTTCCCGTCAATAAACTCACGTGAGCCAATATTCTCTAAACGGATTACGCGGACACCATTGGACACATAATCAGTGCTTTTCAGGTTAGACCCAAAAGGCCCATCGAACACATCAACCTGAAGCGCCCCAAGCCTTATCCACACCCACCCCTCCGGCAATTCCGGCAAATTATTCGTATCCGGCCCGGCAGGTTCCTTATACCTCTTCTTCCACGAATCATCCTTCGGTTTGATCCCCTTGGTCTTCATCTGAGGTAGGGGCGAAGCAAACGATTCACCTGCTTCGCCCTTGTTGCAATCACCATTGTTGATGCCAACAGCACCAAAACCGGGCGAAGCAGATACCCCTTGCTTCGCCCCTACGGATTCTTCCCACTTGGGGCGGCGTTCGGTGAGGATGCGTTTGAGGAGTTGGTCGGCGGGTTCGACGGCGGGGTGATCCTTGCGCCACTGCTCGGTCAATTTGCCTTCAACAGCAGCCTTGAGGACTGCGGCCTTGTAGCGCTTGAGGTTAGCCTGAATCCGCTTGAGCGAGGCAATGGCCTCATCCAGGCGGGAGAATTGCTTTTCGATTTCAGCGACAACTTTGTGTTGGGCGTTGAGAGGTGCCAGAGGAACCTGGATTTCTTTTACAATCCCTTGACTAATATTGGGTTGGGCTCCGCCTTGTCCCTTGTCTATCAGTTCGGAGCGGATTGAGCGTAAATACCAAAAGAGATATTTGGTTTCTATAACTTCACTGGGAAAAATTCCACAAACTGCCTGATTTGTTGCTGCGTCGCAAGAGAGAATACCTAATTTGCCTACTGTTGCGCCGTATAAGGCAATCAGTAATGAGCCTTTCGTGAAAACTTTGGCACTGGAATTTTTCAGCCCTTCCTCGGTAATAGTCTCTTCAATTATCGATACGATCCCATCACAAAGCTCCCCAGATTTAACCCAAGGGATAGCACCGCCGTAGAAATCCGAACGTGTACGGCTTGGAGTTCCCCCGCTTGTTGTTTTGCATATATCGCCCAACCTCACGATTTTCCATGAGGCTGGTAGTACTGTTGATTCAATATTCACGCCGCCAGCACCTCATTCAATCATCGTAGGGGCGAAGCAAATGATTCATCTGCTTCGCCCTTGTTGCAATAACCATCAATGTTGCCATCAATTCAAAAACCGGGCGAAGCAGATACGGCCTTGCTTCGCCCCTACAAATCAATGCCTATTTTCCGTATTCGCCGGGTTGTTCTCATCCAGATCCCATTTCAGGGGGTTGTTCGCGATGTACTGCCGGATGTTGTCCAGGTCGGCTTCGTTGCGGATAACGTGTTCGTAATAATTACGCTGCCAGACCGGGCAACCGGGGTTATCGCGCATTTTGTTTATTTTTCTGGTTGAGACCGATTTGAAATTCTGGATAATGGCCCCCAGAGAACCTGGTACCGTTCCGTCTCGTAGGGGCGAAGCAAACGCTTCACCTGCTTCGCCCTTGTTGCAATCGCCATCGTTGTTGCCACAATTATCAAAACCGGGCGAAGCAGATACACCCTGCTTCGCCCCTACGATCGCCGCACCCTTCGCCTCTTCGGATTCTGAATTGGTTATATTTAAAATTGCGTGAAAATGGTTCGGCATGATCACAAATTCGTCTAATTGCACGTCAGGGAAATGGTTCGAGATTGCCCGCCAACAGGCCTCCACCGCCAAACCTAAACCATTCAAACTCATCTGGCCATCGACCACCTCACCAAACAGGCATTCCCGCTGAAAAGAACAAATCGTCACAAAATACGCCCCGGCGCTGCGATAATCGTATTCCCGCAGGCGGATGGAACGGCGATGATGGATGTCGGGGTTGTAAGACATATCGAATTTGGTCTATTAGTTACCGTTTACCGTAGGGGCGAAGCAAAAGATTCACCTGCTTCGCCCTCGTTGGAATCGCCAGCACTCTTGCCAATATCTCCAGAACCGGGCGAAGCAGATACACCTTGCTTCGCCCCTACAAACCCGTACCAACACAACATCACGCCGCCAGCACCTCATTCAACTCCTCCAACATCCCCCACAACTCCTCACCAAACAACTGATACACCTTCCCGATCCCGCCGTTCTCCTTGAACGGCGTAAACTCGAAATCATCCCGCCCGATCTCCAGGCTGGCAATAACATGGTCGCGTATCCGCTCCAGCCACCAGCGCTGCTCGTCACTGAAACCCTTCCCACTGGCCTCCTGCTTGGCAATCCAGACGGCGAAGCGCTCATGGACATGTTCCTCGAACGGCTCCAGCACCGGTTCCTGATGCAGGGCAAACCGGACCAGCGAGACGATGTCAGTCCAGAGCCGCCTGCTGCCAACACCTTTGACCTTGGAAGTTTCCAAAGCGGCGTAGGCATCCCATAACCGGTCGATGCGCCAGAGATACGGCGGCTTCTCGATCATTTCGGCCAGCGACTTGATCTCGTCATACTTCAACCGCTGACGGTAGGGGCGGCTGTAGAGGATCTGGATAGCGGTGATCTCATCCTTGTTATCTGTGATGAACTGCTCGAACGACTGCACAAGTCCACGGGCTTTCTCCAGCGCCTCGGCGTCGAATCCGGCCTCGATCACTTCGTCAGCACTGACCGTGTCGATGATCTGGTCGGCCTTACGATGCAAATCCAGGATCTTCTCCCGCAGCCTCGGTTCGCAGAGTGGCTTGACCGCCTGCTGGATCAGTTTGATTCCAGCCTGTTTGATCTGCTCCACTGTCGGATCACTGACGCAGAAATCGGCCCTGGCCTGCTCGATCTGCCGCTCCGGATCGATTGATGCAATCAGGTCACTGGTCAGCTCCTTCAACCCCTTGCCGTCGGTCAACTTCTCGATTTCCGCCTTGCCAGCTTGATCGAGCTTCTTCTCCAGACGGGCAAAACGCCCGGCAATGGAGGAGATCACCTCGCTCTCCGTGTTCCCTAACGCCACGGCCTGAAGCAGCTTTTCCAGGGACACCGTCGGCTTCTTCTCCAGCGGGCGGGAATCGGTCTTATCCAGTTCACAGACGCCGACCACATCAACAACAACAAAGTGGGTCTTGGCTATGGCATCGGGGGTGACCGACTGCAGGTCGGTGTCGTTGATCACCCGCACTCCGCGCCCCTTCATCTGTTCGAAAAAGGAGCGGGAACGGATCATACGCATGAAGAATACGCACTCCAATGGCTTGATGTCGGTACCGGTTGCAATCATGTCCACGGTGACGGCGATGCGCGGCATGGGGCTGGTGCGAAACTCGGCGATCAGCTCTTCCGGTTTGCGACCGGTGGTGCGGTATGTGATCTTCTGGCAGAAGTCGTTCCCCTTACCGAACTCGTCCCGCACGATCCGGACGATGTCTTCTGCGTGGGAATCGTCCTTGGCAAAGATCAACGTCTTAGGCACCCAGGTGCGACCAGGGAAGATCTCGGTCAATACCTTGTCGCGGAAGGTTCGTACAACGGTGCGGATCTGGTCCACGGCCACCACGTCCCGGTCGAGCTGGCTGGCTTCGTAGGTTAGTTCCTCATCCAGCTGCTCCCAGCGAACCTTTCGTGTCTCCCGCTCGCGATGATCCACAAAATGCCCGGCCTCCACGGTCGAACCTGCCTGGGTGATCTTGGTACGGATGCTGTAGACGTCGTAGTTGACGTTGACCCCGTCGGCCACGGCCTGCTCGTGGGGGTATTCCATGACCAGGTTCTGGTTGAAGAAACCGAAGGTCTGCTTGTTAGGAGTAGCGGTCAAGCCGACCAGATACCCGTCGAAGTATTCCAGCACCTGCCGCCAGAGGTTGTAGATCGAGCGGTGGCATTCGTCGGTGACGATCAGGTCGAAGGTTTCGGGCGGGATGGCCGGGTTATAGATAACCGGCGGCGGTTCCTTGAAAATACTTGTCTGGTCGAAGAGCGACTCCTCTTCCAGCTCCGGGGCCAGCTCCTCACCGCGCAGGATCGAGTAGAGCCGCTGGATGGTGCAGATGCAGACCCGCGCCGTGCTGTCGAGGCGGCTGCCCTGCAAGTGGTTGACGATATACTCTTCGGTAAATTTGTAGGGGGTATAGGGTGACTGGTACTGCTGGAACTCTTTGAGGGTTTGACGACCCAGGTTGGCCCGGTCCACCAGGAACAGCACCCGGCGGGCACCGGCAAACTTGAGCTGGCGATAGATGAAGGATACCGAGGTAAACGTCTTGCCCGAGCCGGTGGCCATCTGCACCAACGAGCGGGGACGGTCGGCGGCCAGGGATTTTTCCAGGTTGCCGATGGCCGTGAACTGGGCCGGCCAGAGCCCCTCAGAGTG